>CAZXDN010000013.1:0-55700 GCA_964639235.1 uncultured Methanotrichaceae archaeon
AGGCGATGCATCGGCTAAGAAGAAGCTCAAGAAGCTGCAGAAGAAGATCAAGTGAGTGATGACAGTCCTATCTATCTAATTTCTTTCAAGAGTCTGATTAGATATGCAGGCACTGCTCTGGCACGAGTTAAGGGTTGAACAAATCAATCCTTGATTTGATCAGGTGATCAGTTGAGAAGTCCTGATCAACTCAGCCGACGCTGATGCATAGGCCTCAATCACACGCAGCCACTCTGGCCCATCACCTAATTCAGCAGATCCTTTAGAATTAGGCCCTGATGATCTCTGCGTTCTCAGGGTCAAGCCCGCTCCACTTCACCCTGTAGCCCAGAAGTTCGAGCGCCTGCGAGTGAGCTTTTATCCCGTGCCTCTCGAAGATCTCAACTGCAAGAGAGTGCTTTTTTACTCCATCCAGCTCACTTTGAACTGAATCGAGAGCATGCCTGCTCACGAGCTGGTCGCCCAGGAGCTGGTAGCCGGGATCGCCTTTGTCCTTGATTATCTCTTTTAAAGCATCTACGCAGACGCCGTACACGCTGGCCAGGTCGTCGAGGTCGATGATGCTCTTGCTGCCGTCAAGCGAGATCTCTGTGGCCTTTAAGCTTGAGACCTCTGCCTTCAGCTGCCTCTCCTCATACCGCCTCAGGATCTTGATTATCTCCAGCTGTGGAATCTTCCTGTCGTAAAAGATTAAGTTCTCAGTCTGGAACTCCTGCCCTGAGCAACCGAGGCTCCTGTTGACCAGGAGGATCAAATTCTCCTTGTCCTCAAGATGATTTATCTTCTGGATCTTGTGTCTGAGATACTCAGGCGTCCAGAAGCCCACGATCTCCACATATATCCTGGCACCGGCCTTCTCCAAAGAAAAGTCGGGGATGAAGGCGTACTTGCCAGACTTGAGCACTGCAGGCTCGCGCCTGACGGTCCAGCCGTGGAAACTCAGCTGATAGAACTCCTTCTCAACTGCGCTGTCGAAGCTGGGCTTATCCTCAGCACCATCAAGGCCGCTGCAGCCTTTTCCCAGGCCGAAGAGCTCTCTTTTGGTGTTGTCCAGGACAAAGTCGTAAACCCTCTTTCCCTGAGGCGTCTTCTTGACTATGCTGGCCTTGAGGCTCCACCTCCTTGAGGCGACGATCTCAGGAAGCAGCTTTGCAAAGGCCGTCCCATACTTCTCAGTCAGCTTGAAAAGAGAGATCGGGCCGTCCAGGTAGATCGTGCCGTCGTGCATCGAGTACATGAGGCCGAGCCGCTTGATCGCCCAGAAGAGCTGCTGGTAGTTGTCCTCGATTTGAATCTCCATTCCTGTTGCCCTGAAGAGGAGCGTCTGTGCCAGGGAGAGGTTGTACTGATGAAGCAGATCCTCAGCAGCCATGTCCCGGAATTCCTTGACCAGGAGGTTCTCCTCCTGGTCTGCCCATAGAGCCTTCTCCAGATCTTCGGGCTCGATCTGCGCCAGTATCGATGGCAACTTAGATATCGATGGTGATTTTGAGGTGGATTTTGATGCTAATTTTTGTGCCAATTTCGATGCCGATCTTGGTGCTGAGTTAGATGCTGGTTTCGCTAGCGCAGATGCAGACAGCTTCTCTGCAGCCCTCTTTAGAGCCTCTAATCTCTCTTCTTCGCCCACTACAAGGCCGCCGGACTCCTCAAAGACTGCCATCCTGGCGATGACTGGATCGATCTTTGAGTCCACCTCGATCAGACACCTCCTCTCCAGGATCTGGGATAGCCCCCTGATCAGGCGATAGTTGATGCTCTCGAAGCTCTCCAGCTCCAAGAGGAGATCGCCGTATGTCTTTCCCACGTGCCCCCGAAAGGCGCCTATGACTGATCTGGCAATATCCAGGCTGTCCTGATCCGGATAAGCGTAAACCGGCTCAATCCTTCCCTTTGAGACCCTGGTAACCAGCAGCTCGCTTGTCAGCATCTTCTTTTCTCTTCTCAATGTTCCAGAGCTTGCTTCCTCTTCCTGGCAGTGCCAACCTCAGTGGTCTTAGCAGTCACTATCTCGTAGAGCACTGCTTCCTTTCCCTCCTTCTTCCTAAGAATCCTTCCGAGCCTCTGTATAAAAGCTCGCCCACTGCCTGTTCCGCTCAAAATTATGCCCACATCTGCATCAGGAACGTCTATCCCCTCGTCTAAGACCCTTGAGGTTACAACTGCCCTGTACCTGCCGGACCGAAACTTGTCCAGGGTATCGCTCCTCTCCTTGCTGTTTGTCCTGTAAGTAATGGATGGTATCAGAAACTCCTTCGAGATCCTGTGGACCAGCTTGTTATGCTCTGTGAAGATGAAGATCTTGCCGTCCCTATGTTTTTCCAGAATTTTTTCCAGGGCAAATACCTTCGAGGCGCTGTTGAAGGCGATGTCCCTTGCCTTGTTCCTGGCAAGCAGTGCCTTTCTCGCCTCCGGGTCTCTTCCGCTTCTCATGACCAGCTCCTGGAAGTCGGATGGACTTCTGATCTGGAGATGGCTCCTGAAGAGATAGTCTGAGAAGACCTCCTGGTTCAGGCCGTATGCCTCGCTCTCTTCATCTGTGAGCTCAACTGCGATCTTCTCGATCCTGAAAGGCGAGAGGTGCTCTCCTACCAGGTCCACAACCTTTCTCTCGAAGACCTTTCCACCAACAAGCCTGCTGAGCTCAGAGTGAAGGCCGTCCTCGCGCTCGAACGTGGCTGTGAGCCCCATCCTGTAAGGCGAGGCGAACATCTCAGCTATGTTCCTGTAGCCCTCTGCAGGAAGGTGGTGGACCTCATCGAAGATTATGAGGCCAAACCTGTTGCCAAGCCGCTCTGCGTGAATGTAAGCAGAGTCGTAGGTAGACACAGTCAGGGCCTGGATATCCTTCTCGCCTCCACCCAGGACTCCAACATCCACATTGAACTCCTCTTTTAACCTGGAGCGCCACTGGTCTACCAGGTCCAGGGTCGGCGCCACCACCAGGGCCGGGGTATTTTGCATAGAGATGGCCTTTATTCCCAGAAGCGTCTTTCCGCTTCCTGTCGGAAGCACCACTATGCCGCGCTTGTCGTTTGCAATCCAGGCGTCGAGCGCCTGCTTCTGGTAATCTCTAAGCCTGATGCCAGACCGAAGCTCAGGACAGGGCATGAGGTTCAGCACATGGTCCTGAAAGTCGAAGCTGGATTTCTTCAGAAAATCCACGATATCTCTGTAGTTCAGAGCCATTGCCCTGAAGGATCTGGATCGCTCATCCCAGGCGGAGTTCGGGACCCTTATATTTCCCTCAACCAGGATGGTGCCGCGATCGAATGTGAGCTTCATGATCCTGTCTGCAATCGATTCGCTAGTTTAAAAGCCTTTAGAAGGCATCGAAAAGCATCACGCGCAGAAACACCATTGCTAAAATAAAGCCTAAAAGAAATTCCATCATTCCGAACAGCGACATTCCCACAAATTATTTATGTTATTGTGCCACAACATTCATCGGAATTCTTGGAGAGTTGGCAGTCATGATTGTTGAAAGATTGGAACCAATAGGAAGCTCGATTATCTTTGCGCTGGTTTTGATGGCAGCCTCGGTCTCGATCGTCTGGGCCCAAGATGCTGGCACAGGCAATGAAACTTCCAGCAACGCATCAGAGAACGTGACAATCGCAGTGACCGCCCAGGGCATGGCCTTCAACACCAGCACTATAACCGTTCCCGCAGGCGCAAACGTCACCATAATATTCAACAACCAGGATTCAGGAATCCCACACAACATAGCATTCTACGAGACATCAGCTGCAAAAGATCAGATCTACGTAGGTGAGATCATCAATGGCCCAAGGACAGTCAATTATAACTTCACTGCTCCGTCAACTCCCGGCACATACTTCTTCAGGTGCGACGTCCACCCATCGATGAGGGGCGACTTCATAGTGACCTGATGTTCACAGCAGGCAAGCTTGAACTAAGGCAAATTCTCGTCCGCCTCATGGAGATCAGGCGTCAGGAAGCACGCCATATCTCCACTGACTTTTGCTCGCCCAAACGGGCAGACAAGAGGGCCTATGCTGAGCTTGCGTGATCCATCAACCAAGGCCCAGATGCAATCGACTATATGTCACACCCTGCTTGTGGCAAAATCAATTGATAAATTTAGACAAATACAATGCGCCATCAAAGCGGTATCTGGCCTGCACATGTCGACTTCTGAGAAGCTGTCGCTGTGCCTCTGGAATTTGGGTATTTATGCGCGAGGACAAGCACAGGCCTATGCCCAAAAAAATAGAGATGTTGGCTATTATTCTACAGTCACACACTTGGCCAGGTTCCTGGGCTTGTCTATCGGAAGCCCCAGCTTGTTTGCTGTGTAGTAGGACAGCAGCTGCACTGCCACTGTGCAGAGGAACGCAGAGAAGATCGGCCTGGTCTCAGGAAGCTCGATTACAGTGCTTGCAGTCTTTCCAATGTCCGGATCGCCTTCGGTAGCAAGAGCAATCACATCTGCGCCTCTAGCCCTGACCTCCTTGATGTTCGACTGGATCTTCTTTCCGCAGGTGGCCAAAGCCACTACTGGCGTCTTCTCGGTTATGAGAGCCAGAGGCCCGTGCTTGAGCTCTCCTCCTGCATATCCCTCAGAGGGGATGTAGGCGATCTCCTTCATCTTGAGGGCTCCCTCTAGAGATATCGGGTAGAGGTAATCCCTGCCTATGAAGAAGTAGCAGCTTGCGCCCGAATAATTCTCAGCCACCTTCCTGATCTCTGCGCCCTTGTCAAGCACGCTCTGGACGAGGCCAGGAAGCCTGGTGAACTCTACGAGCATCTTTCTTGCCTGATCTGGAGAGAGGTGGCCTCTGGCCCGGCCAAGCCTCACAGCCAGAAGGAAGAGCGCTGTTAGCTGGCCTGTGAAGGTCTTGGTGGCTGCAACTCCAATCTCAGGCCCGCACCTGGTGTAGATAGTCCCATCAACCAGGCCTGTGACCGTGCTTCCAACGACGTTCGTGATAGCCAGTGACCTGACTCCGCAGGTCATGGCCCTCTTCATGGCCACAAGGGTGTCAGCTGTCTCGCCTGACTGGGTTATTCCCACCAGAAGAGTCCTTGGCCTGATCTGGATGCTCTGGAACTCAGAGGCCACTTCGATGTCCACTGGAAGGCCGCTGGCTCTTGCTAAGAGGTACTTGGCCAGGAGGCCTGCGTGATACGATGTGCCGCAGGCAATTATGGAGACCCTCTCCAGTGACCTTATCTCCTCTTCTGGAATTCCCAGGTCGAGCCTCACATCCCCGTCTATCTCAGAGATCCTCCCTGCCAGGGTCTCCTGAATGGCCCTGGGCTGCTCGTGAATCTCCTTTAGCATGAAGTGAGGGTATCCGCCCCTCTCTGCAGCGTCCACATCCCAGTTTATGCGCTCTACCTCGATCTTATGAGAGCAGCCCGATAGGTCAGTGATCTTCACGCCCTTCCCGTCAAGCAGGGCGATCTCTCCGTCCTTCATCCTGATCACATCCCTGGTGTAAGGAAGGAGAGCCGGCACGTCTGAAGCCACATAGCTTCCTTTCTCGCTTATGCCGAGGACAAGAGGGCTGTCCTTCCTGGCGCAGACTATGTAGGGCGAGTTGGCAGCCATGACAGCTATGGCGTAAGATCCCTCTATCCTGCCCATAGCATCTGACACTGCCTTCACCAGGTCGCCCTTGTAGTAGAACTTTATGAGGTGAGCGAGGACTTCGCTGTCTGTCTCGGACTGGAAAGAGAAGCCCATCTCAGAGAGTATATCCCTGAGCTCAAGATAGTTCTCCACAATCCCGTTGTGGACAACGGCGATGCCGTCTGAAGTGTGAGGATGGGCGTTTATGTCGCTTGGCTTACCGTGGGTTGCCCACCTTGTGTGGCCTATTCCCATGTTCTCGCCTGGAGAGCCCTGGCTCTGGTAAATCTTCTCTAGGTCCCCGATCCTTCCTGCAGACTTGAGGACCTCTATCTCGCCTCCCGACTTGACGGCGACTCCTGCAGAATCATATCCCCTGTACTCCAGCCTTTTGAGAGTATCGAAGAGTATGGGCCCTGCCTTCTCATCGCCAATGTATGCGACTATTCCGCACATTCAGATCACCCTGCTGCCGCGCTCTATCCAGCCCCTGGCCACGGCACCGGACCCAATCCTGGAATCAGCTCCAATAACTGTGCCCGGATGCATGAGAACTCTGCTTCCCACAACCACATTGTCTGCCGCAATCGCCCCGAACTCGGCCCTGTAGAACTTTTCCTCTATCTCCAGTGCAGACGCGCCAGTTTCAGCTATCACCTGGTCGCCAAATGTGCAGCTGGCGCCTATCACAGAGTCAGAGATTATGGAGCCAGACCCGACTCTAGCGCCGCTCATGATTATGCTGTTCCTGACCTCAGAGTTCGAGCTCACCCTGACAGAGTCGCCAATCGAGGTCGCAGGAAGTATTGTGACGTTGGGGCCGATATCGCAGTTCCTTCCGATAGCTACAGGACCGATTATGTAGGACCCGGACCTAAGAATGCTTCCCTCTCCAATGCTCACCTGGCCCCTGTATCTGGCTCCATCCTCGACCTCGCCTGAGATCTTGGCATCCATCAGGTTCAGGGCTAGGCTGTTGGCGTTCAAAAGGTCCCAGGCGAAGATCGCATCAGCCCAGATGCCGTCAGTGATCTTCGCCCTGACCTCGCCCCCTTCGTCTATCATCTCAGAGAGAGTTTGAGTGAGCTCATAGGACCCGCGCTCCGATATTGGAGTTCTGGAGAGCTCGTCGAAGATCGCCGGGCTGAACTTGTAGACGCCGGTATTAAGTATGCCTGCGCAGGGACGTCCGGGCTTCTCGACTATCCTGGTCACTCTGCCTCGATCCACTGTGAGCACTCCGTACTCGCCGGTGTTGCTGCGAAGAGCTGCCAGTGCGACGTTCTCGCCCTCTGAGGTTATGATGTCCTTAACTGCCCTTGCGTCTATGAAATTGTCGCCGTTGACCACAAGGAAGGGCTCGTTTATGAACGGCTTTGCCTTGCTCAGGGCATAAGAGGTCCCCAGAAGGTCGTCTTGGAAGATGTACTCGATTCTGACGCCGTAGCGGACGCCGTCTTCGAAGTAGTTCATTATCCTCTCCTTCTGATAGCCCACCACGATGTATAGGTCCTTGACCCCGTTGGACGCCAGTGCTCTTATCACATGCTCCATGAAGGGCCTGTTGCCTACGGGCAGCATGACCTTGGACCTCGTCTGAGTGAGAGGTCTGCACCTGCGGCCCTCTCCAGCCGCCAATATGACAGCCTTCAAATTAATCACAGCCAGGATTGCTTCTTTAGGCTAATAGGGGAACAACATGCTTTAGATCTTTTCGGTCTCCCTGGTCTAAAATTTTTGACGCGTTGGAATCCAAACATTTATAGCTGAATTGGGAGTACTGAATCAAAACAAGTACTTAGCATACCGATGGCTATAGAAGAAATCGAGATTTCATGTCCAAGTTATCAAAGAAGATGAGAGAAGCTAAAAAACTAAAGCAGATGCCGCAAAGGCAGTTGCAGAGAAGCGTTTCCAAAGACGATGCCATGAAGATGTTCCAAAGACGATGCCATGAAGATATTAGTCATACCCACCACGGATTGGACAAGGCACCCGGTGCCAAACAGGCTCAACTTCATCTTCGATGCCCTGGCTGAGAAGAACGACGTCTATGTCGTGCACTTCAACCTGAAGAGGTTCAAGGACTGCGAAGCCAGGGAGACGAAGTGCAAGCTGGTGGACGCAGGCTGGTTTGAAGTCGATGACCCCTCAACCTATTACCTGGCCAACTCAGCTGCCCACTTCCTCAAGATAAAAGAGATCGTCAGGGAGAAGGGCATAGAGGTCATACTCTCAGCCAACATAATGCCCTCTTTCCTCGCCAACTTCACGGGCGTGCCTGTGGTCTTTGACTACCTCGACCACCTTGAGGAGTCTGCATCGATATACTACCCTGGATCTGCGTTTGGAAAGCTCGTCAAAGCTGGGGTCAGAGAGATCGCAAGGCATAACCTGAGGCACGCAAGCTCAGTCATAACCGTGACCCAGGAGCTAAAGGAGTTCTTAGAAGGCATAGGCGTCAAGAAGATCTCAGTAATCCCAAACGGCGTGGACACGAGCCTTCTGAAACCCATGCCATCAGCCCAGGCCAAGAAGAACCTGGGTCTGGAAGGAAACGTCATGGGATACGTCGGCTCTCTGGAGCACTGGGTAGACCTGGAGACAGTGATCGAGGCCATGCCGAACCTGGACTCGAAGCTCCTCGTGGTGGGACCAGGGCTCTTCACAGACTATGGGGACAAGATAAAGAAGATGGCAAGAGACTTGGGGGTGGAAGACAGGGTCACCTTCACTGGAGCTGTCAAGTACTCAGACCTGGGAAGATACATATCTGCAATGGACATAGGCCTCAATCCCTTGAAGATGATGAAGAAGAATGAGTACGCAGCAGGCGGCAAAGTTTTCAACTACCTCTCATGCGGCAGACCAGTTCTCTCAAGCAGGATGATCTCCCTTGAGAAGCTTCTTGGGGACCAGGTGTACTATTACGACGACGTGGAGAGCTTCACATCCCAGGCCAGGAGGATCTTCGCGTCAGGCCAAGACGAGAAGAGGTACAGGTCTCTGGCAGAGAAGTACGATTGGCGGGCACTGGCCAGGACATACGAGAAGGTGCTGAAAGACGCAGCCAGGTAGACTCTTGAATGTGAGGCAGACAGCCATATTGAGGCTGCCAGAGGTTGAATGCTGCATGGAGATTCGATAGAATCAGGAGACACAGCTGACATGAGGGTCTCGCTGGTATACTCGCTCTACTCTGCATTCATCTCCAGGGACTACGAGATGCTCTCAAGGCACTTCGATGTGGAGAGGGCCTGCTTTAAAGACGCCCATGACATCCCAAAGGTGATGAGGGCAGTTAAAAGCTCAGACGTCTCAGTATCCTGGTTTGCAGGCGGCCACGCCTTTCTTGCAGTTCTCTTCTCCAAGATATTTGGAAAAGGGTCCATCGTCGTGGTCGGAGGCTACGATGTTGCGCACAACCCAGAGCTGAAGTACGGACAGTTCACCAGAGGCTGGAACAAGAAGATGTACACCAGGTTTGCGCTTGAGTACGCAGACAGGGTTCTGGTGGTAGATCCATCTCTAAAAGACGAGGCGCAGAAAAACGCCGGTGTAAGCACAAAGAACTTCGAGTATCTGCCTACTGTCTATGACTACAGGAAGTTCAAGCCTGGTGGCAAAAAGGAGGATATGGCTATGACTGTGGCCACAGGCGATAGCTGGGAGAGGATCAGGGTCAAGGGCGTCGATGCCTTCGCCAGGGCTGCAGAGCACCTTCCAGATGTCAGGTTCACAATAGTTGGCCTGAGCAAAGAGGCCCAGGAGAAGATAAAGGAGATCTCGACTTCAAACGTGGAGCTTGTGGGCATGGTCTCACAGGAGAAGCTGATCTCTTACTACCAGAGGGCCAAGGTTTACTGCCAGCTCTCGATGAGAGAGGGGCTGCCAAATGCGCTTTGCGAAGCAATGCTCTGCGGGTGTGTGCCTGTGGGTACGAAGAGAAACGGGATACCTACAGCCATAGGCGACTGCGGATTTTATGTGCCTTACGATGACCCGAAGGCCGCAGCAGAGGCCATAAAAAAAGCGCTTGGCTCAAGAGACCTGGGAGAAAGGTCAGCAGACAGGATCAAGAAGAGCTTTCCACCAGAGAGAAGAGAGAAGAGGCTCGCTCAGCTGATAGAGGAGTTGGGATGAAGACTAAGGCACTAAAAGCCTGCAGTCCAGAGGCGATGTGCAGGTCAGAAACGATTCAAAGACAAGAGGCGCCAGGATGAAGATAGCAGTAACCGGAGGAGCAGGATTCATAGGCTCGAACCTGTGCCAGAAGCTCTCAGAAGAGCACGAGGTTGTGGTGGTGGACAACCTCTCGTCCGGAAAGAGAGAGAACCTCACAGGCCTGGGTGTCACGCTATTCGAGGGGAGCATAACCGATCTAGAGCTGCTAAAAAAAGCCTTTTCAGGGGTCGACTGCGTCTTTCACGAGGCAGCCATCGTATCAGTCCAGAGGTCGGTGGACGATCCACTTCCCACCAACGACGTGAACATCGGAGGCACCCTCAAGGTCCTCACTGCTGCCAGAGACTGCGGCGCCAAAAAGCTGGTCTTCGCCTCGTCCTCAGCCATATACGGATTTAATCCAAGCTCCCCAAAAAGAGAGGAGATGATCCCAGAGCCTGCGTCGCCCTATGCGGTATCCAAGATAGCAGGAGAATATTATTGCAGGATATTCTCAGAGCTTTATGGCCTCAAGACTGTATCCCTGAGGTACTTCAACGTCTACGGGCCAAGACAGGACCCAAGCTCTGAGTACTCTGCAGTCATACCCAAGTTCGCGTCCAGGCTGCTGCAGAACAAGCCGCCTGTGATATACGGAGACGGCCGCCAGACGAGAGACTTCGTCTTCGTCAAAGACGTGGTCCAGGCCAACCTCTCAGCCATGAAAAAGGACGCACAGGGCGCGTTCAACGTCGCCTGCGGCAGAGGAACCAGCATAAATGAGATTGCGAAGAGCACTGTGAGCATCACAGGTGCGAGCGTGAGCCCGATTTACGAGCCGCCAAGAGAAGGCGATATCAAAGACTCGCTGGCAGACATCTCCAGAGCAAAGAAAGAGCTTGGACTAAAGCCTGAGTACGACCTGGACAGGGGCCTGAGAGAGACTGTGCGCTGGCTTAAAACAGAGATGAGATAAATCGCCAATCCAAAATCAAAGAGAATATTTAAAAACATGAAGAATATTGGCATGGCGGATGGACTTTACAGACAGCAGCAAGACAGTCGAATGCCCCATAGATAAAGTCGACTATATCATTCCCACCTGGAACAGCGGTGCTACTCTTAGCCTGACCCTGGAATCCATAAGAAAACACGGCAACCCGAACCAGATCATCATAGTGGATAGAGGCTCCACAGATGGCACATTGAGAATTGCCGAGGACTTCGGCTGCAAGGTTGTGGAGTTCAACGGCCACCTCGGAGCCGGCAGACGGCTGGGAGCCAGAAGTGCAGTCACAGAGCTCATAGCTTTCGTCGACTCGGATGTCGAGCTGAACGAGAGGTGGCAAGAAGTGCTAAGGTGCGCCTCTGATGGCGACTATGAAGACGCAGGCATAATTGGGGCCTACTACGCTGGCAGCTGTAGGGAGAACAGTAAGTGGCCCCTGGTATTTAATGGCGGCAACGGACCATTCGGCTGCACAATAACCAGAGCCGATTGGGTAGAGGAATGCGAAGAGATGGACAAGTACTCAAGCGCAGAAGATGGAGCATATGCCAGGTTCTTATCATCCAAAGGGCTGAAATGGTACATGCTCGACGTGCCTCTCACACATAACCACGATCTAGCAGGCATATCTGTCTACAAGAGGTGGAAGTGGCTCGGAGCTGGCTTGAGGATTAGAGATGGATTTCGATTGGTCCATATAAAGAGCATAATGGGCGGAGCAATCTTCGGAATAAAAATAAAAAACCTGGACATGGACTACTTTGAGAACTTCAAGGTGAGGGCAAACTACTTCATCGGGTATATGATGCCCAAAAGATATTATGAGATAGATCGAAGCAGAAAGAACAGTCACTAGCCACCAGAATTCAATCGGCACAGCGAAGGCCTCCCCATGAAATCCGAACTAAAGCCGCCAACCTCAGAGATCAAACAGCAATTATCAGCTGCTCAACCACAGCTATTGGCAGCTCAACAACAATTATCTGCAACCCAACAGCAATTATCTGTAGCTGAGCCAAAGATACTGGTAACCGAGCCACAGTTATCTGCAGCAAAGCCGACGATCTCCGTCGTCATCCCCACATACAACCGTGCAGAAGACCTCGATGCCTGCCTGGAGTCCATCAGAACGCAGACTAAAACGCCCAAAGAGATCATAATCGTAGATGACAGCGATGACAGCTCGGTTGAGGACCTCGTCACATCGAAGAAGGATGGCATGCTCGGAAAATGGATCGATTTGAAATATTTCAGAAACCAGGGAGAGAAGAACATATGCGTGGCCAGGAACCGGGGAATAGAGAAGGCAAATGGCGAGATCATCTTGTTCCTTGACAGCGACGTCGTTTTGGATGATAGCTACATCGAAGAGATCTCAGCAGTTTATGAGAAGCATCCTGAGGCGCTTGGAGTACAGGGATTTATAAAAAACGTCAACACCTCAAAAATGTATAACACTATCTCCAAGATATTCTACTTCTCCTTCCTTGAAGACGACAGATGCAGGATGCTGCCATCTACCGAGTTCACATATCCCATAAACCTAAATGAAGTGATAAACGCAGATGTCCTCAGCGGCTCGAATATGTCGCTTAAGAAGGAGATACTTCAAGAGGTCAGGTTCGACGAGAGGCTTCAGAAGTACACGTACAAGGAGGACGAAGACCTATCTGCATCGATAATCAGAAGATATCCAAAGACGCTCTTCATGACACCGCATGCCAAGCTCATCCACAAAGTCTCTGCCAAGGGGAGGATCCCCCTCAAAAATAGCAGCTACATAAAGCAGATTCACACATATTACCTCTTTCACAAACACATCGACCAGACTATTGGAAACAAGATCATATTTCTCTGGAGCAGGCTTGGATATATGATGTTTTACATGGCCACATTCGCGCTCAAGCCCAGCAGATCCAGATGGCTGAGGCTGAAATACCTGGTCGAAGCATATCAGCTCTGCTTGACAAACAGGAAGAGGATCGAGGCAGGAGACCTGCGATTCCTGAATGATGCAGAACAGGCCTGACGGCTTTTCGCCAATCTGCACATCGCCCAGCCGGCACTTTACCTAAACTGTACTTCGCCAACCTGTAATTTATCTAATATTGATATAAGCTTTCAATCCTCCGATTAGCTGGCTCAGAATCCGGGCGTCTTTGTCATCCAGTATTCTCATGAGATAGAGGGCAGAGAAATAAACGCCTGCAGCCAGAAAGATCAACAGGAACAGATTCAGATCCCTGAGCAATTGTATGAATATGGCCATTATCAGGCTTGCAAAGAGAACCTTTGGAAGATAGGTCATCATAGAGCCATGTATCTTGTATTCGCTCTTGGAAGTGAACCAGAAGAAGAACGCAAAAGCAAACAGCTCTGAGGCAACAGTTGCGACGCTTGCACCTACATAGCTGTACCTGGGTATCAAGACCAGGTTTAGCATAATATTGAGCACAGCAGAGCCTATTGTCTGCTTCGTCACCACCATCTGCAGATTGATGGAGTTCAAGAGGTTCCCAAAAGCAGTGTTCATAAACAAGAAGACCTCAGACCAGACCAATATCTGCAGGGCAATTATAGAAGGAGAATATCCAGGCCCGCACACAAAGTAGATTATCCTGTCTGAGAGAAGCGTAGTGCCAACGCCTATTGGAATGGCCAGCGCCACAAGGTACTTCAAAGACCTCTCAAACATGAACTTCACAGAGATGTCCGATGAGACATAGCACTTGGACATGACTGGATAAATGGCTGCGAGAAAGTTCGATGGTATGAAAGAGAGGACGAGGACGAGCCTGTAAGCGGCGTTATACCAGCCCATTATTTCATTTGGGCTGGATATTATGAGAGAGATCATGAACGTATCTATATAATAATAGACCCTTATAAAAATCGTAGAGATGCCAAAAGGCAAGCTCTCCTTTATCATGTACCTCCAGAAGTCTAGGTCTATCGAGGGCCAGGAGACAGAAAACTTGAATAAGAAGACGACGACGTCATAAGCCAGCCATGCTGCAGCTGCAATCAGGTATACGTAGGCGAAAGCCAGGACGCCCAGCCCGTTAGATATGGCAAACAGCGCCCCAAAGAGCATTATCAGATTGTTCAGGATGGAGCCGATGGAGTTGTACTCCATTCTCTCGTAGGCCTGAAATATCGATCCTAACAGGTTTGCAAATGAGTTGAAGATCACCGAAAGAGTGATAATATAAAGGACGCCTGTGGTCTCCTGGGGGTAGTTCCTCAACCAAGAGAGGAATAAAGTAAACACGATGGTAAAAGCAGCCAGGCCCACTTTAATAATGGCTGCACTTGCCAGATATCTGCTTGTAAGAGAGCGATCTCTGGCTACATCTCTCACCACTACCATAGAGAGACCCAGGTCAACAAAAAAGCCGGAGATAGCAGTGAAGGCTAAAGCAAAAGACAATATGCCATAGTTCCCCGAACCCAGGTATCGGAGGGTGTACATCAGGTAGAAGAAGCTCAATATTACGTTTACGACGTTTGATGCGAAGAGGATAATGGAGTTCCTGGCTATTCTTTGTATGGTATTCACTAGAACCACTCACATATTTGCCAAAGCCATGCTGCAGATAACGCAATCAGACATGGCAAAAATCACCCAGAAAATCAGCTCTCATAACCACACCGACAGTTCGACACATCTGAATGCTCCATAAGGGGCTCGCCTCTGACATAAGACAACATCAAAACGCGTTAGCAGTCAAGGTTCATATACGTTCTCCATGCCAAACCCTCATGATACGAACCCTCATGATAAGGCGTATCACGCACGAAGGATGAAAAACCAATATGCTGAATGAGTTTTTCATCGGAAAGCGAGCCCCAGCTAAGAAAAGCCTGGCAGCCTCAGAGACCAATAGCACAGGAAGCCCTGCTTTTCTTCTCATTTTTCTGGCGAAGAGAAAAGCTCAGATGAGCCGTTGTGGCCTATGTGATGCATGAAGAGCTTCTTGACCTTGGCCACATTCTCGTCGCTGTAGAAGTTGTAATAATCATATCTAAGTGAGGAATTGAGCATCTCGAGCGTCCTTTCTCTCAGCTGACCCTTAATCTCTGATATCTTTTTGGACATGAGCTCCTCGTCAGTGAGCACTGAGTAGATCTCCTTCACATCCTTCACATTTACCACTCCTGGAAAGGAGTCATAGAACGAAGTGCCCATTGTGATCACGACCTTGTCGTAGAACAGCGCCTCATATCCCACAGTCGAGTTAATTGTGATCACATAATCGATATAGCTCATTATGTCCTTGGAAGACGCCCTGGAATTGAGAACCACGACATTGGGAAGCCTGGAAAGATCGTAAAGCTCTTTTAGCGAGTAATTGCCGGCAAAAGCGGGATGCTCTTTTACTATGAGATTGACCGAAGCTGGCAGGTTCCTGCTTATGTTCCTGACAAGCTCATATTGGTTATAGCCCTCTGGATACTTCATCCTCACCTGCGCGTCTTCTGTGAAATGGAAGGGGTAATAGGCATACCTCTGGCCTTCCTCTATGTTGCCATAGATTACGGCGCTCGCCACAGTTCTCTTGATACGATTGGTCAGGGGCTGAGCAATTGATGATTTCAAAGGATGAATGTTGTGATTTCTATATAGATTATCTCTGTCCTGCCAGTTGATCTTCTCCAGCTCCATGATCCTTCTGGCCAGCCGCGGGAGATTGAAGTATCTGCCATAATTGACTCGATTTACCTCAGGGTCGAAGTAGACCTTGCTCTCTTTGACGT
Organism: uncultured Methanotrichaceae archaeon; assembly: GCA_964639235.1. GTDB lineage: Archaea > Halobacteriota > Methanosarcinia > Methanotrichales > Methanotrichaceae > CAZXDN01. The sequence continues at coordinate 15,531 of CAZXDN010000013.1, forward strand.
GGGACATGTAGTCTTCGAAGCTCACCTTGCCTTCCAGTGAGCCCCCATCCTCAGGTACTTTTTCCTCAAATGTGAACTTGCCAAAGAAATCGTTCGTAAATGTAATTCCATAATAGGGCACTATCCTTATGAGGTGAGATTTCCCGTCCCTTTTTTTAAGCAGATAGTAGGGAATCAGGTTGTGCAGCCTGTCCTCGCCAAAGCAGAAGTGGTGGGATACACCATTCTCCTCGATGATCTCCTCGAACCTGTTCCAGACATCGATAAACCAGGCAAGAGATATGAGAGGGTTCTTTTTGTACTCCCCATAAAACTCTCTGTCGCTGAAGATGACCTTCTCAACTGGGACGCCTATCTCTTCTTCTATGGCGCATAGACCATCGCGGATTTCTTTGCGATCATGGCTGCATCTATACCCAATCAGCGGAGGCAGACGGATTGGATTTATGCTGGACTCGGCAGCGATCTCATCTAACACTCGCGAATTGGAAAATGTGGAGAAGACTACTTTGAAATTTTTCTTGAACTCGTTAATGTATTTGAGCGCATTTAATGAGTTCGTTAAATCTATTTGGGAGAATAAAATTGTATCTCTGTTCGCCATCTATTTGCGACCTCCTAGACAGCTTATCTTTCATTAATTCTATTTATAGTAAATCCATAACTCCACAATCTAATTTGTGATTTGCTCCCATCCCAGGAGCTTGATAAAGGAAGAAGAACCGCATTAGAACGATTGAAGACAAATATCACATGAAAATGATTGAGAAAAGTCAGCTACTTATTTGTAGATGTTATTCCAAAAGAACTCGTATGAAGATCAAGCCGACGACAGATGAGAAACACGTAATGCAGACGGGAAAACCATAGATGGGAAGGCCATGTATGGAACCCCATATATAAAATTGTAGGGCTGATCACCCAGAGAGCCAGACCTAGGAGAGATGATGAGAGAGATACTTGCAGTAATTCCGGCGAGAGGGGGCAGCAAAGGCCTGCCCATGAAAAATATAGCTCTACTAAATGGCAGGCCTCTTATAGATTACTCGATCAAAGCTGCCCTAAACTCAAGGCACGTTAACAGGATAGTTGTATCCACAGACAGCGCAGAGATCTCCGATGTCTCAAAGAGGTGTGGCGCTGAAGTGATAAACAGGCCCGAAAGCCTTGCCAGAGACGATTCGCCAACTATCTCAGCGGTGATCCATGCACTGGGGAAGTTTGAGGCAGAAGGGTACGTTCCAGAAGCTGTGATCCTGCTTCAGCCAACCAGCCCTCTGAGAACCTTCAACGACGTCGATTCAGCCCTGGAACTATTCTTCCAAGAAGAATGCGAGTCTGTGATAAGCGTTTGTGAGATAGAGCACTCTCCGTATTGGTCATTTAAGGCAGAAAAAAAATACATTGAGCCCCTCTTCGACGAGAAATATCTCAAGATGAGGAGACAAGAGCTGCCAATGGTGTACATTCCATGCGGCGCAATTTTTATATCCAGACCAGAAACCCTCTTCACTGCCAAGAGCTTCTATTCGTCCAAAACTCTGCCCTACATCATGCCAAGAGAGAGAAGCATCGACATAGACAGCATGTTCGACCTCATGGAAGCTGACCTCATCCTAAAAGGTCAAGAGCTGTAGTTTGAAACTTACCGGCTACTTGAAAGAGAAATGTCATGTCAGAGACAGTCAGATAATTTATAAATAGATTGCTTGCCCTAAAAAGCATAGGATGAGGAGAATAGAGATCAGAGGCAAGATGTTGGGGGATGGCGAGCCCTGCTTTGTCATCGCAGAAGCAGGAGTGAACCATAACGGCAGCCTGGATGCGGCCAAAAAGCTAATCGATATCGCAAAATGGGCAGGAGCCGATGCTGTAAAGTTCCAGGCGTTTAGCGCTGATGATTTAGTTACCAAAGATGCGGAGAAGGCAGAGTACCAGAAAGCAGCATGCGGCCCTCAGTCCCAGTATGATATGATCAAAGGCCTTGAGCTCGGAGAAGATGAATTTAGAGAGCTGGCAAGGTACTCAAAGGAGAGGGAGCTTATATTTCTGTCCACCCCATTTTCCGCTAGAAGTGCAGACATATTGGAGGATATTGGCGTGCCCGCCTACAAAATCGCGTCAGGAGATCTCACCAACATACCACTGCTAAAGCACATTGCGAGAAAGGCAAAGCCCCTGATCATCTCTACTGGCATGTCGGTCCTGGAAGAGGTGGAATATGCCCTAGAAGCAGTCAGAGAGGAGGGCTCGAAAGACATTGCCCTATTGCATTGCATAACCAGCTACCCTGCCAGGCTGGGGGAGGCAAACTTAAGAGCGATAAATACCTTGAGAAAAGAATTTGGCCTGCCCACAGGCTTCTCAGACCACACTCTAGGGATAATTGCACCAATTGCCGCAGTGGCTATGGGCGCCTGCATCCTTGAGAAGCACTTCACCCTGGACAAAAGCCTTCCTGGCCCAGATCATAAAGCATCAATGGAGCCCTCTGGTCTTAAGGAGATGGTGGACGCGTTAAGGGACGTCGAGAAGGCGATGGGCACAGGGGAGAAAGTTCCAAGCCTCGAAGAGGAGAAAATAAAAAAGGTAGCCAGGAGGAGCATTGTTGCTGGCATAAACATACCGAAAGGCGCTGCCATTTCTGAGGAGATGCTCACGCTCAAGAGGCCTGGGATGGGACTTTCTTCCATAAATATCCCTGAGATAGTTGGGAGGAGGACGAAGAGGTCTATCTCCAGGGACGAGCTGATCGGATGGGAGATGCTAGAATAGCGTCTAAGAGGGCTTTTGCTTGATCATTTGCTGAGTTGACCGTCTGTCAAAATGAGGAAGATAGTATACATCACAGGCACCAGAGCCGATTATGGCCTGATGCGATACGCTCTGAAGGAGATAGAAAGTAGAGTTGGCCTTGATCTGGCAGTTGTGGCTACAGGCATGCACCTCATGGGAGAGTTCGGGTGCACTGTGAGCGAGATAGAGAGCGAGTGCCTTGAAGTTCACAGGCTGGATGCGACCTACGAATCAGATGATAAGCCTTCCATGGCCAGATTCGCTGGCAGGCTCATCCAGCTCCTGACAGATAAGCTGGAAGAGCTAAATCCAGATGTGATCCTTCTCCTGGGAGATAGAGGAGAGATGCTTGCAGGAGCCATCGCCGGCGCATATCTCTCAATACCAGTGGCTCACGTCCACGGAGGTGATGTAACTTCAACAGTCGACGACCTTGTCAGAAATGCAATCACAAAGCTTTCTCAGATCCATATGGCTGCGACGAGAAAGAGCGCTGAGAGGATTGCCAGTATTGGAGAGGACCCATCAAGGATATTTACGGTGGGTGCACCTGGGCTCGATTCGATCTTCAAAGAGGCATTCTCCGGGCCTGAGGAGATCAGGGAAAGATATGAACTGGACATATCTAGGCCTCTACTGATGGTGATACAGCATCCTGTAACTCTTGAGGCCGAACATGCCGGAGATCAGATGAGGGAGACGCTGGAGGCGACCCTCGGGCTTGGACGTCAGACGATCGTCATATACCCCAACGCAGATGCAGGCGGCAGGAAGATGATAGAGGCCATAGAGGAATACAAGTGTGCACCCAATCTTAAGTCATTCAAGAGCCTGCCTCGCAGAGACTTCCTTGGGATGATGAAGATTGCAGGAGCCATAATCGGGAACTCCAGCAGTGGGATCATAGAGGCGCCGTCCCTGTGCCTGCCTGCAATAAACATAGGCTCCAGGCAGAGAGGAAGGGAGAGAGGCGAGAATGTGATCGATGCTGGATACGATAGGGATGAGATCGCATCTGCAACTCTAAGAGCCTTATATGACGAGGAGTTCCGAAAGCGAGTTCTGGGTGCCAGAAGCCCTTATGGCGATGGCAATGCCGGGAAAAGGATCGCAGATATACTGAGCAATATAGAGATAGACGAGAGCATGCTCCAGAAAAGGACGCGGATTGCTCTAGAAAAGGACATGGATGAACGCTCATGAAAGACAGGTTTGAAAGCTGGAGGCCACCTCAGATAGAAGACGGAACGCCCACTGAGTACGGCTGGATAGTCAAGAACGCCTCAGGACTCAGCCTCGGATACAAGACGGATATAGGTGCATTCACCTACATCAACGCCAAGAAGGGCGTCATTATAGAGGACTTTGTACAGATAGGATCGCATTGCTCAGTCTACTCCATATCGACGATAGATGGAAGAGAGGGCACGGTCACATTGAAGAGGAACTGCAAGATAGGCAGCCACAGCGTTGTCATGCCCGGAGTAACTGTTGGCAGGAACTCGATCATCGGCGCATTCAGCCTTGTAAACCGCGATGTGTCTGACAATGTCGTGGTACTCGGCATACCTGCCAGATTTGTCAGGAACCTGACTGAGGAAGAGATAATGGATCAGGAGGCGTGATTGTGAGCTGGAAGATACCGCTTTTTAAAATTTACTGGGACGATGAGGATGTAGAGAACATATCAAAGGCAGTAGAAGCCGGAATGAACTGGGCTGTGGGCAAGAACGTGGAGGCATTTGAAAAAGGCATATCCGAGTACATAGGAGCCAGGTACTGCGCGACGTTCAACTCAGGGACCTCTGCCCTGCACGCTGCCATGCTCGCCCACGGCATAGGCAAGGGAGACGAGGTCGTTGTCCCATCATTCACATTCATAGCCACTGCCAACGCACCTCTCTTTGTAGGAGCAAGGCCGGTCTTTGCAGAGATCGAGGGCGAAACGTATGGCCTGGACCCGGAAGACGTCGCAGAGAGAATAACTAGCAAGACCAAGGCCATCATACCAGTACACTACGCAGGCTGCCCATGCAAGATAAAAGAGATCAAAGAGATCGCAGAGGACAAAGGCCTTCTCCTGATAGAGGACGCTGCAGAGGCATTTGGTGCGGATTTTAGGGGCAAAAAGGCAGGAACCTTCGGAGACTCTGGACTTCTCAGCTTTTGCCAGAACAAGATAATAACAACAGGAGAAGGAGGAGCCATAATCACAGACTTAAGAGAGGTCTACGAGAAGCTGCTCCTCATAAGGTCACACGGAAGGCTTGAGACCACAGACTACTTCAGCTCATCTGAGTATGCAGACTACGTCTCTCTTGGATTCAACTTCAGGATGTCAAATATTACAGCAGGCCTTGGCATATCCCAGCTTGGGAAGGTCGAGAAGATAATAGCCATGAGGAAAGAGAGGGCAAACGGTCTGACAGATATGTTAGAGAGACTGGGGGGTGTTGGTATAAGCCTGCCAAAAGAGCCCGATGGGTGCAGGCATGTTTATCAGATGTACACAATAGCCCTGGATGGAAGAGACAAGCTGATGGAGGATCTTGGAAAGAAGGGTATAATGACCAAGGTCTACTTCTACCCTGTACATCTGACATCATTCTACAAAAGGCTGGGGTATGATACGAAGCTGCCGGAGACAGAATCAATCTCAGAAAGAGTGCTGACACTCCCCATGCATCCAGCAATCTCCCGAGAGGAGCTTGGCGCAGTGGCAGAGGGCATAAATGAGTGCTGTCACAGGTAGCGAATTATATCGTTTTTATATAATTAAGAATTGACAAAATAATCCAATATTCGCAATAATGCACTTTTATATTAAATTCCAATGTCTATGATATGGCTGGCAGGATACATGCGAAATTAAGATGCCTTCTGAAAGCGTATTTTCAGTAACAAATGATCTTAAGAGAAATAGCCAGATTGCCTACAATGATGCCAGGTATAAAGAAATACTGAACTTAGGTACGTTGTATTATTTAACCTCATATGCCAATTTCGTTTACAATACTGCGCAGTTAAATTCAAACTGTTTGACACAATAGGTGACGATCTTGAATTTAGAATCTGCTTACAGAGGCAAGACCTGTCTTGTGACAGGCGGTGCAGGATCCATAGGCAGCGAGCTGGTCAGGAGGCTTCTTAAGCTGAATCCCAGCTCTGTGAGAGTCCTGGACAACAACGAGACAGGGCTCTTCGAGCTTGAGCAGAATCTTAAATCAGACGAGGTTAGGCCATTCGTAGGGGATGTGAGGGATAAGGACAGGCTTGAGAGAGCCTTCGATGGCGTGGATATCGTCTTTCACGCTGCTGCACTGAAGCACGTGCCGCTGTGCGAGTATAATCCCTTTGATGCAGTAAAGACCAATGTGGTTGGCACACAAAACGTCCTGGATGCCGCACTGGATGAAGAGGTGGAGAAGGTCATCCTCATAAGCACGGATAAGGCAGTCAATCCCACGAACGTCATGGGCGCAACAAAGCTCCTGGCAGAGAGGCTAGCCATTTCTGCTAATTACTATAAGGGCTCCAGGAAAACCATATTCTCATGTGTCAGGTTTGGAAACGTGCTCTGCTCAAGAGGCTCAGTTGTTCCCCTGTTCAGAAGGCAGATAGCCAATGGAGAGCCTCTGACAATCACCGATCCTGAGATGACCAGGTTTATCATGGATATACCAAAGGCGATTGGCCTCGTACTCAAGGCTACGGAGATTGCCAGGGGAGGAGAGATCTTCATACTCAAGATGCCAGTGATACAGATACGCTCTCTTGCCGAGGCTATGATAGAGAAGCTCTCGTCCCCAGGGTGCAAGCAGGTGAATATGAAGACAATAGGCAGGAGGCCAGGCGAGAAGCTCTTCGAGGAGCTGATGACAGAGCTGGAGGCCTCGAACGCCTATGAGGCAGAGGAGATGATAGCAATATTTCCTTACAGCCAGGGGAAAGTCGAGGCTCCACCGGGCTTCGAGAAGGCAAAGCACACAATGTACTCATCGAAGAATGAGAAGACCCTCTGCAAAGAAGAGATCAAGTCAATGCTGAAAGGGCACCTGCTCAATATTACTCTGCTTCTGGGCCTATCTCAGAGCCTGATCGATATCATAGAGCGCTGTACATGAGATGCCTTCTCAAAATAATATTGAGCCATGATCTGAAGGCTTAATTCCCGATCAGTCCCTTGAAGAAGTCGATCTCGCTTCTGTCCAGGCCTCTTAGAAGCATCAGCACAGAGAAATAGATCAAAGCCCCTGCCCCAACTGCTGCGATCAGGCCTCGCGCCCCGCTTGGTCCCAGCCACAGAAGAAATGCAGACATCACCATCGACGCCAGCACGCTCTTCGATATGAAGCCCAGATCGAAGTTGAACTCGATGTACCTTCTGGCATAGCGAGCAGTGGCGTAGAAGGCAAACACAAATGATGCCAGAGTTGAGACTGCAGCCCCAATGATTCCAGCATACGGCAAGAGCACAAAGTTGAGTCCCAGGTTCATGACAGCAGCCACAACCCAGACAGACCCTGTTAGAGCGGTCTTCTTTTCGAGAATTATCACCTGGGACGCGATTGCATATGCCCCTAAAAAGAGCGCTCCAAGCGCAACCAGAGGCGTGACCAGGTGGCCGTTTGCCGCAATCCCAGGAGTTGCCACTGCCTCCAGTATGGGCTTTGAGAGAATTGCAAGCCCAAATACAGACGGTATGGCCAGAGCCAGGAAGTACTTGAGAGAGAAGCAGAGAATCCTCCTCACCTCATCGACCTCTTGCCCATCATAGTGCTTTGACAGGGCTGCAGGAAGCATGATTGAGATGGGCGTGATGAATACGGCAATTATGTTTCCAAGAGTGTAGCCGGGATTATAGTAGCCGACTGCTGCGCTTCCCAGCAGGAGGCCTATGATGTACCTGTCGCTTGAGTTGACCACCCAGCTTGAGAGGTTTCCAGGAACAGTAGGCATTCCAAATGAGATGTAATCCTTGAGGTTCTTGAAAGTTGGAATGGCCACGCCTATCTCGGATATCACCAGGGCTGATGCAAAAGCGAGGCTCAACGCAGCTGTCAGGAAGAGGCCTGCTGCGGCTCCATAAATTCCCAGGCCCTGCAATACGAGGTATGAGACGAGCGAGATTGAGAGAAGAGTGCGCAGCAGCGAGAGAGATGCATACTTCTTCATCTCTTGCCTGGCCCTGAAGTAGTTGAGGACTGTGCTGTTCAGGCACTCGACGAACACTATGAGGGAGAGCCACATCACAACCGCGACATTGCCGTTGAATAGAGCAGCAGCCAGAGGCTTCGAGAGCCCGAAGATGGCAATAGCGGCAAGAAGCCCCATCAGCGCCGTGACTGTGGATATGGAGTAGAAAGTCTCTCTGATGTTTTTTATATCGCACTCAGACGCCATGAACCTCACCATCGAGAAAGGAAGGCCCAGGAGAATCACCGCAGACAAAAGGTTCGTTGTAACTGTGATCTGCGCCCATATGCCGTAATCCGATATCGAGAGGTTCTTGGTCAGGATTGGGAGCAGCACCAGGCCGTTTAGCTCAAAGAGGAGGTTTACAATTCCCACCAGCCCAATCCTCTTTGCCAGAAGCTCTCTTTGACTCATCCAGGTATCATCGCCAGATCATTTCTCATTAACTTTAAGAGTCAAAGTCCAAGTACTCATCGGTTATCTGCTCGATGCGCCGCTCTGCCATAAATTAAACTATCCTGAGATACTGGCATGACATTGCCACTTGGGATCTACAATGCCACTTGGACAGAATCAATCTCACAATAAAACCTTATATCCAGGATCAAGGTCCTGGGTAGGTGATGTCCATGTCTTCCAGGCCCAGGACCAGCCTTCTCAGCTCCTCGCAGTTGATCGGCCTCTTGAACTCGCTGCAGGTCTTCACGCTCTCTGCAAGGGCGCAGATATCCTCATCCCTCAGGTGGTAGCCCATCCTGTCGGTTATGTACTTCAGCGCCTTGGCACCGGTGTGCTTTCCTATGATTATCTTTCTTCCAGACCCCACCATTCCTGGCGAATACAGCTCATAGGTCCTGGGCTCTTCGAGGACTGCAGCCACGTGAATTCCTGACTCGTGGGCAAAGGCATTTTCTCCAACCACTGCCTTGTTCTTGGCAACGCTAACTCCAGAGTAGGATTGTACAAGGCTCGATAGGCTGGCAAGCTTGGTCAAATCGTAGCGGTCTATGCCATAGTGAAGCTTCAAGGCCACCAATAGCTCCTCAAGTGGAGTGTTTCCGCTCCTCTCGCCGATCCCGTTTACAGTTGTGTGGAGCTGCTTGGCTCCGGCTTCAGCTCCTGCCAGAGTGTTGGCAAGAGCAAGCCCTAAATCGTCGTGGCAGTGCATGCATATCGGTATATCGACCACTTTCCTGATCTCGCTTATCATGTAGTACGTGGTCCTAGGATTCATGATGCCCACAGTGTCTGCTACGCTGATGTAATCTGCACCGTGGTCTTCTGCCACCTTATAGATATTTTTCAGAACCTCAAAGTCGGTGCGCGTCGCGTCCTCAGCAGAGTACCTGACTATGAGGCCGTGGTCCTTGGCGTACTCCAGAGTCTCAAGAGAGCTTTTGACAGCATCTTCGAAGCTCATGTGGAGCTTATGCCTCAAATGCAGATCAGATGTGGCTGTAAAGACGCTTATCATGTCCACGCCGCAGTCGAGGGCCGCATCCACATCGCCTTTCACAGACCTCGATAAAGCAGAGATCTTGGCTTCCAGCCCCAGGTTGCAGATCTCTTTTACAGCGCTCTTCTCGGACTTGGAGACCACTGGAAAGCCTGCCTCTATAACCTCAATTCCCATCTCGTCGAGCTTCAGTGCAAGGTCGAGCTTCTCGTCAGCCCGGAAGACCACTCCAGGCATCTGCTCCCCATCCCTCATGGTGACGTCGCAGACCTCTATGTCCAGAGAAGGGGTTTTTGCCCTGGACAAAAACTGGTTTAAGGAGTAATCTTCCATATCGCAGGTTGGTTGAAGCCCATCGGATAAATCGGTTTCGAATATCTCTTTTAAAACTGAATCTCGAACTCGAGGTTCTCCATTCCCAGGATCAGCCTTCTCAGCTCCTCGCAGTTGATCGGCCTCTTGAACTCGCTGCAGGTCTTCACGCTCTCTGCAAGGGCGCAGATATCCTCATCCCTCAGGTGGTAGCCCATCCTGTCGGTTATGTACTTCAGCGCCTTGGCACCGGTGTGCTTTCCTATGATTATCTTTCTTCCAGACCCCACCATTCCTGGCGAATACAGCTCATAGGTCCTGGGCTCTTCGAGGACTGCAGCCACGTGAATTCCTGACTCGTGGGCAAAGGCATTTTCTCCAACCACTGCCTTGTTCTTGGCAACGCTAACTCCAGAGTAGGATTGTACAAGGCTCGATAGGCTGGCAAGCTTGGTCAAATCGTAGCGGTCTATGCCATAGTGAAGCTTCAAGGCCACCAATAGCTCCTCAAGTGGAGTGTTTCCGCTCCTCTCGCCGATCCCGTTTACAGTTGTGTGGAGCTGCTTGGCTCCGGCTTCAGCTCCTGCCAGAGTGTTGGCAAGGGCAAGCCCCAGGTCGTCGTGGCAGTGCATGCATACCGGAACGCCGACAGACTTTCTGATCTCGCTTACCAGGTAGTACATTGTCCTTGGATTCATGATGCCCACAGTGTCTGCTACGCTCACATAGTCTACGTGGCGCTCCTCTGCGCTCTTATACAGCTTCTTCAAGACCTCAAGATCGGTCCTGGTGGCGTCTTCAGCAGAGAACCTGACAATGACCCCGTGATCCTTGGCGTACTCGACTGTGTCAAGGGCGCACTTTATGGCCTCAGGACAGCTCATGTGGAGCTTGTGCCTCAAATGAAGGTCTGATGTGGCTATGAAGATGCTTATCATGTCCACGCCGCAGTCGAGGGCTGCGTCAACATCCCTGGTCACAGACCTGGAGAGGGCAGCGACCTTGGCTTCCAGACCCAGGTTGCAGATCTCCTTTACGGCGTTCTTCTCAGCCCTGGAGACCACTGGAAAGCCGGCCTCGATGATGTCGACCCCCACCTCGTCGAGCCTCAGTGCAAGGTCGAGCTTCTCGTCAGCCCGGAAGACCACTCCAGGCATCTGCTCCCCATCCCTCATGGTGACATCGCAGATCTCCACATCCAGAGGAGGGGTCCTTGCCAGGGAGAGAAACTGATTCTCGGAGTAGCCTCGCATATGGCGATAAATGATGATGACATTACATAAATCGGTTTCGTAGGAAAAGTCATTCCGCCAACAAGAGATAAAGGCTCCAAGAGAATTATTCGACTGTGATTCCTGGGCAAAATTTTTCAGCTGCAAGGCCGCATAAAATAACGACGGTATTAGACGAAAACGCTTTTATCAAATGACGAATAACAACAGAAAGCAAGCCCTGTAACAGGACGATGAAGAGAGAGCTGATTATGTCTGCGATTCTGAGGATGGAACCCGTGATTCTGAGGATTAAAACCGCGATTTTGAGGACAAAATCCGGAATCCTGAGGACGAGACCTGCGATCCTGATGGCATCTGCTGCGCTGGTGGCATCAGCTATCCTGATTATCATGCCATTAGCGTTTGCACAGCCTGAGCTGAACTATACCAGGACTTTTGGAGGAACCAGCAGCGATACAGGAGGGTCGATAAGGTCAACTGCAGACGGAGGCTACGTGCTCACAGGCATGACCACATCCTATGGAGAGGGAAAAGGCGACCTCTGGCTCATGAAGGTGAACTCACAGGGAATGGCCGCATGGAATAAGACATTTGGAGGCACGAGCTTCGACATAGGCAGGTCTGTCATACAGGCCAGAGACGGGGGCTACCTCGTAGGAGGAGCCACCAAATCTTACGGCGCGGGCAACCTGGACGCATGGCTCATCAAGGTCGACTCCAGCGGAAGTATGCTCTGGAACAGGACCTTTGGAGAAAAAGGCCCTGAAGAGTGCACTGCGCTTCTGGAGTCTGAGGATGGGAGCGTTCTCCTTGCAGGCTACACAGGCTCCCACTCACAGGAGGACAACGACGTGATCCTGATCAAGACCAGCTCTAATGGGACTGAGCTCTGGAACAGGACGTTTAGCCACGGAAACGACCACTGCTGGTCTGTCTCCAGCACGGATGACGGAGGATACATACTGGCTGGAAGCACAGACTCTTACGACTCCAATGCAAACGGCCCCGATGCAGACGGCAATGAGACCGATCCACTTGGAGGATCCATTGAGAGCAACCAGGACGTCTGGGTCATAAAGACAGACTCTAAAGGCAACCTGATGTGGGACAGAGTGCTCTCCAGGCCTGAGACGGATGATGGCAGATCCATAACACAGGCCTCAGACGGAGGGTACATACTGACAGGATACGCCAATGCCAGGCTCTTTGACGATTCTCCTAGGAGCGAGGTGCTCCTGGCCAAGCTCTACTCAAACGGAACTCTTGCCTGGATCAAGACCTTCGGTGGCGCAGGAAGGGACGAGGGCTACTCAGTCCTAGAGACCTCTGACAGAGGATATGTGATTGCAGGATACACCACATCTTCAGACCCATCTGGGGATGCGCTCCTGGCAAAAACAGACTCTAGCGGGACCGTCAAGTGGATCGAGAGCCTTGGGGGCCAGGGGACACAAAGCTCAGATTCAGTCCAGAGCGCTGCGAACGAAGGATACATGATAGCCGGATATGGCTACCGCACCGGTGGATATGATATGGATATATGGCTGGCGAGAGTGGGATAGCATACATCAGAGCTGGGAGACTGTTCCCAGATCCCAGCTCTGTCTCTGGCACAAAGTCTGCGGCAAAGCAGCTATTGCCAGGCATAAAAGTCACAAATAGTTTTACAGTTGGGCCCATCGAGCTGAGTAGAATGCGGTAATAACGCGTGTTAATTATCTGGCCTTGAGTATCTCCTGGATTATTCATGAAGATAAGGTTTAAGGCATAGAAGGATTGGACGATAATCGATGCCAGGCAAACAACCCCAAAGCTATGCGTTTCGAGGTTCCGAAATATCGCTCATAGGAAAGACCATCGGCGAGATGTTCGATGAGGTAGCACAGCGGTATCCAGACAACGACGCGATCGTATCGATCCAGCAGAACATAAGATACACCTATAAGGATCTAAGGCGCGAGATAGACAGAGCTGCCAAGGGATTCCTAAGCTTGGGGCTAAAGAAGGGAGACCGCCTAGCAGTATGGGCAACCAACATAGCTGAGTGGATAATCACCCAGTTTGCCACAGCCAAAGTCGGGATCATCCTCGTGAACATCAATCCCGCGTACAGGACGCACGAGCTGGAATACGTCTTAAAGCAGTCCGAGACAAATGCCCTGCTTCTCATAGACCAGTTCAAGACCTCAGACTACGTCAAGATGTTCTACGAGGTCTGCCCAGAGGCCAAGACTGCCAGGCCTGGACAGATATGCTCTGAGAACCTCCCATTTCTGAAGACTGCAGTCCTGATCAGAGGAGAAAAGCAGCCAGGGATGTATTCCTGGTCTGAAATGCTGAGGATGGGAGAGTCGATACCTGAAGATGAGTACCTCCAGATCCAGGAAGACCTTGACTTCGACGACCCTGTGAACATCCAGTACACCTCAGGCACCACTGGCTTTCCAAAGGGAGTGGTACTCACACACCACAACATACTGAACAACGGCTACTTCATAGGCGAGTGGATGAAGTTCACTGAGAAGGACAGGCTGTGCATACCAGTTCCCTTCTACCACTGCTTTGGGATGATCCTCTCAAACATGGCCTCCATGACTCATGGAACCACAATGGTCATTCCCGCGGAGTACTTCGATCCAGTCTCCACACTCTCAGCTATCGAAAAGGAGCACTGCACCGCAGTTCACGGCGTGCCAACGATGTTCATAGCAGAGCTTCACCACCCCGACTTCAAGAAGTACGACATGAGCACTCTTAGAACCGGGATCATGGCTGGGTCGCCCTGCCCCATAGAGGTCATGAAGAAGGTCAACACCCTCATGAACATGAAGGAGATAGTCATAGTCTACGGCCAGACTGAATCGTCTCCTGGGCTCACAATGTCATCTACAGACGACTCCCTTGAGCGTAGGGTCTCAACTGTTGGCAGGCCAATGCCGCATACAGAGATCAAGATCGTGAACCCGACCACAGGAAAGACAGTGCCCAGGGGCGAGCCTGGAGAGATCTGCGCCAGGGGCTACCCCATAATGCGCTGCTACTACAACAACCCTGCAGCCACGAGCCAGGCCGTGGACGAGGAAGGCTGGCTCCACACAGGAGATATAGGCATCCTCGACGACCATGACTACTGCAAGATCACGGGGCGGCTGAAAGATATGGTGATAAGGGGCGGAGAGAACATTTATCCAAGAGAGATAGAGGAGTTCCTCTACACCCACCCAGCAATAAGCGATGTGCAGGTGATCGGCGTCCCAGACCTGAAGTTCGGAGAGGAGCTTATGGCCTGGATAATACTGAAAGACGGGTGTACAGCCACGCCTGAGGAGATCAAGGACTTCTGCAAGGGGAAGATCGCGCACTACAAGATACCCAGGTACATAAAGTTCACAGACCAGTTCCCAATGACTGTCACAGGCAAGATCCAGAAGTACCTGATGAGAGAGGCATCGATAAAGGAGCTGGGACTGGAGAGCGTGGCCAAGATCAAGACCGCCTGATATCACAGAGATCAAGCCAGAGATCTCACAGCCACAGGCTCATCCCTTTTTATCTCATAACCCATTTTTATTTTCTTTAAAATACTTATGCAGGTCAATCTGCCAGCATCATGAGCACGCCTGCCGAAAATGCCGCGAAGATGAGCGCCAGGGTCAGCCTGCCGGACCAGCGGTGGATCTCGTGCATTCTCCTGTCCTTTACCCTGAACTGGAGAAAGCCCAGAATTGGAGTGATTATCACGAATACGAAGACGCTCGCCCCCAGGTAAGGGTGCACCTCTCTTACGAAGTACGTCCCATAGTAGGTCGCTACCATGTAGAACGCTATGGCAATGCCTATCAAGATGAAGCCTGTGCCAAGAAGGGTCATCTTCTTGTGGAGATTTACCCATCCCTTGGTTTTCCTCATGCGCCATGCTACAAGCCACCCGCCTGCAATTGTGACTGCGCCTAAAGATGCCATGAAGAAATGATAAGGCCAGGGCACAGAGCCTCCCTGATCTTCACCAGGTTCGAGGAGAGAGTTCGCATCTGATGGTCCAGCACAGACAAGCTGAGCAAGTGAAGAGACTATAAACAGCAAGATCACAGCCTTCGACCACCTCAAACGCGACTCGGTATTCCTCATCGTCAATCATCTCTGAGAGCGGGATCTCGAAGCAGGACAGCAGGCCAGACGAGCATCATCCAACACTATCATTTGACAGTCGCAACTACTTCAAACTATTCCAAGAATCGAGCTCTGCAATCGCATGTTTCGCCAACTTATTTGCCATGAACCCATTATCATGTGCTGCTTTTTCTGGCTCTGTTTTAACAGGATCAGAAAGCCACAGGGCTTAATGTGGCAGGGATTTAAGAAGCCTGAAACATCGCCCTGTGGAACATATATAACAGCATCAATCATTTACTATTTATCAATACCGACAAATTTTTCTCGTCAATCCCCCGATATAAGCAGAAGAGCATCTGAGGTAGATCATGTTCAGGATAACCAAGAGAAGCGAGATGGCAGGCGGCACAGTGATACTAAACGAGATCGAGGCCCCTGAGATTGCCTGCAAGGCCCGGCCGGGCCAGTTCGTGATTCTCAAGGCAAACGAGACCGGAGAGAGAATTCCGCTCACCATGGCCGACTTCTGCCCAGAGCGTGGCACCATAACTGTGGTGTATGCAGTTGTTGGAAAGTCCACTGCAATCTTCAGAGATCTTCGGGTGGGAGACTGCTTTCAGAACGTGGTAGGACCTCTGGGACAGCCCACCAAGCTGGAGAAAGTCGGCACTGTGATATGCATAGGAGGGGGCACTGGTGTTGCAGTGCTCTACCCAATAGTCAGAGGCCTTAAAGCCCTGGGAAACAAGGTCATCAGCATCACAGGAGCCCGCACAGAGAGCCTGCTCATACTTGAAGACGAGATGAGGGCGGCCTCAGAGCAGCTCCTGATCTGCACAGACGACGGATCATACTGCCAGCGCGCTCTGGTTACAGACCTGCTTGAAGACGCGCTGAAGATAGAGAAGCCAGACATGGTTGTGGCAATAGGGCCTGTGCCCATGATGAAGAGGGTCTGCGACGTCACAAGAGAGCACTCGATCAAGACCATAGTGAGCCTCAACCCGATAATGATCGACGGCACTGGGATGTGCGGAGTGTGCAGGGTCGAAGTCGGAGGCGAGGTGAAGTACGCCTGCGTCGACGGTCCTGAGTTCGACGGCCACCTCGTGGACTTCGACGAGCTATCCCTGAGGCTCAGAGCCTACAGAAGCGAGGAGAAGCAGAGCATGGAGAAATACAACGTGCTCGACCTGCACAGGTGCAAGATGGAGATCCAGGCAAGCACTGCCAGGTAGCTTCCTGGCATTTATCCCTCCTGAAGAAGGCCATAGTACATAAAATTATTATACATGGATAAAATCATCATACATGAAGGTCAAAAGATGATCAGCAGATAAACTCAAAGAAGCAGGCGAGTTCGACAGCAGGCAACGCTTTGTTGCTTCACGTCTCAGGGAGAATGAGATGAGAGAAAAGATCCTCTGGGCAGCAATTGTCATTTTATTTCTGGTTGGAATATTCAACGCTTACAGCAACTACCAGTTGAGCGAAGAGGTGCAGAAGCTCTCGAACCAGCTGAGCGCTGCGCCGGGATACACGCCTTCTGCAGCCAGCGCCGTGCCGGATAATGAGGCTGCAGCCACAATCGAGAAGATCATCCCCATAGTTGCGGTCTCAAATGATGGAGAAGGAGTTGTAGGGAAGCTCACAGTCAGGCTGATACCAGGAAACAACAACGTCCTCATAAACACCAACCCCTTCCTGGACACAGACATACAGTACTCCGCAAACAAGGCAGTGGCTGTGGCAAAGCTCATGTCGAACTACAGCTTTGACAGGGATTTCCTCTTCGACTACAGCGCAGGAAACGCCCAACTTATCGGCGGAGAGAGCGCAGGCGCTGCGTCGGCCGTGGCCGCTATCGCAGCTCTCCAAGGAAAGACCATCAGGGACGACACAGTCATCACAGGAACCATAGAGACTGACGGGACTATAGGAGAAGTCGGCAGCATAATTGAGAAGGCAAAAGCTGTGGCCGATGCAGGATATAAGCGATTCCTGATACCGAAAGGCCAGGCAAACGTGACCTATTACGAGAGGGAGATATCTGAAGAGCCAACAGGCTTCGGGTTCAGGATCAGGAATATGAGGTATGTGCCAAAGACCCTGGATCTGAAGAAGATAGCAGAGCAGGAGTGGCATCTGGAGATCATAGAGACCTCAAATATAGACGATGCTCTGTCGAAGCTAACTAAATAAAACCCAAGCAGAGACGAACCTCAGGTTGAGCCTATGATGAACGTCATGTCAGGGGCATAGATGAGTTCATGATCGAGAGAGACCTCGAAATTGGAAGAGACTTCAGGATTGAGCTGGTGAGAGCCTGGGAAGAAGAGCCCATTGTGGATCTCTACAGGGCTGGAGGCTGGTGGAGCGACGAGATGGACCCATCCAGGATAGGGGATCTGATAGAAGGAAGCTTTCTTTTCTCCGTAGCAGTTGAGGCCTCATCAGGCACCTCTGTGGGAATGGGAAGGGCGATATCCGACGGCGTCTCAGACGCCTACATCCAGGACCTGGTAGTGCTTCCTGGCTGGAGGCGGCATGGGATTGGCCAGAGGATCGTCTCAAAGCTTCTGGAAGGCTGCCAATCCAGAGGAATAAAGTGGGTTGGACTCATAGCCGGACCCGGAACTGAGGAGTTCTACAGGTCGATTGGCTTTGAACCGATGAAAGGATATGTACCTATGCTTCATCCTGTAAGCAAATGCTAAACGCCTCTGACTTCAAACCGGTCTCGCTGGATGACAGGCCAGCCTTCGTCGAGCACTACAAGCGCTTTCCTCAGGTCCACAGCGATAACACCTTCACCAACATGGTCTGCTGGAACCACTATGCCCATTACCGCTATGCCTTTGCCCAGGAAAATATAATCATCTCAAGCACAATAGACGGAAAGACGCGCTTTCGAGCCCCAATAGGCCCCCGAAACCCGGAGCTGCTGGAAGACCTGATCAGCCTTGCGATAAAGAGCGAGGACGATCATCCTCTGATCATCCTTGACCCGGATAATAAGGAGTGGATCTCAGAGCTTTATCCTGAGCTGGAACTCATTCCAAAGAGGAACTACTTCGACTACGTCTACAGGACCTCGGACCTGGCTGAGCTCTCAGGCAAGAAGTACCAGAACATAAGAAAGCAGCTAAACCAGTTCCAGCGCACCTGCTCTCCAGCAGTCGAGACGATAAAGCCAGAAAACCTCTCTGAAATCAAGGAGTTCCTGGAGCAGTGGTGTGAGTGGAAGCACTGTGAAGGCGATATGCTCCTGGCAAATGAGAAGGATGCAGTCTTCTTTGCCATATCCCACTTCGAAGAGCTGGAGCTGTCAGGTCTCATCGTCAGGACCAAGAGAAAGATTGGAGCCATGGCCATATTCGAGGAATTGAACGAAGACACTGCAGTTGTCCACTTCGAGAAAGGCCTGCCTGACTGCAAGGGCATCTACAGGTCCATAAACTCGGAGACTGCAAAGCTCCTGGTGGACAGGTATACGTACATCAACCGGGAGAGCGACATGGGAGTCGAGGGAATGAGAGAAGCGAAGATGCGATATCACCCAGACCACATGGTAGAGGTCTACCTGGCAAAGAGAGAAGGCCTGGAGCAGATCTCTTCTTAGTGGAAATAAAATTTTAAAAAAGCTTATAAGGGCTGAGGCTCGAAGATGGCCATATGGATGCCAGCCAGAGGTTCAACCTGATAGCTTTTGCAGCTTTCGCCATCTCGATACTCCTGGCCATGTATCTAACCAAGGAGCTGCTTAACGCATTTCTCGTCAGCTTTTTTCTCGCATATGCGATCTATCCAATAGACAGAGACATACTCAAGATCTCTGGCAAAAAGAGGACCTCCTCTTTCCTGACGATAGCACTGATCTTCACATTTCTCGCCATAATTGCTTTTGCTGCAGTCAACGCAATGCTCACTGAATCGTACAACCTCATGGGAGCTGGCAGCACTTCGCACATCCAGACCCAGGCTACAGAGCTCTCAGACTACCTGACTGCGCTTGCAGAAAGGTATCTGCCCATACAGGCGACTGACTACATCGACAGCCTGGGAGACATCCCAACGGCTCTGGTGGCAGCATTCATCCCCCTCTTGAGAGAGTGGGTTGGAAACATCGCAATGAGCCTCCCGGTTTACCTGACCCAGGCGCTCGTGGCGGTCTTCGTCACTTACTACTTCCTGGTAGATGGCGCCAGGTTTGTGTCCAAGGCAGTGGAGCTTCTCCCAAGAAAAGACGTGACCACCAGGTTCCTCTCTGAGCTAAACGCCATCTACAACGCGCTCATCAGGGTCTTCTTCGTGGCTGCGATGATAGTTGCAGCCATAGGCTCAGCTGGATTTTTCCTTCTTGGAGTGCCTTACCCTGTGCTCTTCGGAGCGATCATGGGCATAACTGCGATAATTCCAATGGTGGGGGCAACAGCGGTCTATGTGCCTGTAGCCCTGTACTTCCTCCTGATCCAGGACTACACCAGGGCAGTGCTCGTCGTAGCCTTCGGGATAATATTCCTGGGAGTGCTCCCAAACAACATCCTCATACCGAGGCTGGCGTCCAGAGCTGCATCGATTCACCCTCTGGTGGCACTCCTGGCATTCACTGCACCCATACTGGTCGTGGGGCCAGTAGGCGTGATCGTGGGGCCGATAGTATACGGATTTGCGCTTGCAGCCTACAGGACCATGGAGTACTTCAGGACAATCAGGGCAGAGGCGTCCGCGTCCAATGATGCCACAGGATGAACGAAACCTCCTTGAGGAGCTAAAAGCACAAAAAGAAGAAGCCCTCTATCCTCGCCAGAGGAGAGAGTATGCCAACGGCAACCTGCAGTTAACTCGGCGAATAATCAGAGAGGTAAATTCCAGAGCCAACATACCAGGAGTCATCTATCGCCTTGACGTAAACCAGCTTCAGCTCCTGCTTGTTGTCATGAGCTGGATTGGCCCAGATGTAGTAGGTAAACCCGCTCTCGCTTTTGGCAGCTGAAGCCATGTTCGTTATGAAAGGCACACCTTTGACGTCTACCAGATCCGCCTGGCTCTTGCCCACGAAGTCGGGCTTCATCGGGTGCGCCAGGCAGATGCCATTGAAGTCGTTGGCGAAGATATAGAGAGAGCCGTCCACGAACTCTCCTTCCTTGTTGTTGAACTCTGCTAAGGCCGCGTCCTTACCGTTCTGCTGTGCATAGTCTGCTGCGCTGTCCACAAAAGCCTTGAGGTCATCAGTAGATACGACGTCTGCTGCTGCAGCACATGAGGCTGAAGCCACAGCCGCCAGGAGAAATATAGTTAAACAGAGTATATTTAACCGCATAAAGTAAATGTTTGTTCGTGCTATTTAATCCTTGTGGGATTAGCTTTGATGCTAACGCCGATCAGATGCCAATTTTGTGAAGCTCAGGAGAAATTAAATAAGATGATGATCAGAGTAAAGCATGAGCTAATGATGACGACTATAAAAACTAGAGAGCTGCCCAGGCTCGTCCTCAGCATCCTGATCTGTCAGCTAGCAGGGGTTGTGGGATCAGTATTCACTGCAAGCACAGTGACCACCTGGTATCCCACCCTGGCCAAGCCCAGCTTCGCTCCGCCTGGTTGGGCCATCTCACTGGTATGGATTGTCATCTTCACGCTGATGGGCATCTCGCTCTTCCTTGTCTGGAGAGAGGGAGCGTCCAGGCCTGACGTCAGGACAGCCCTGTACATATTCGCGGCTCAGCTGGTCGTAAATGTGCTCTGGAGCTTCGCGTTCTTTTGGCTCAAATCGCCTCTGGCAGGCATTGCGGTCATAATCGTGCTCTGGGCTTTGATACTGGCGACGATTTTAAAGTTCAGGGCTGTGTCAAAGAGTGCGGCTCTGCTGCTGGTGCCATACATCTTATGGGTGAGCTTCGCTGCCTTCCTGAACTATACGTTATGGAAAATGAATACTTAGAACGCATGATGAGACCACGATATGGAGACCGCCAAAAAGTCGAAAAGCCGCATGAAGCTGGATTGGAGAGGCGCACTGGAAGATGTGAAAGAGGAGCACACATCAGTTGAGCTTCAGAACAAAATTTGGGAATGGAGCGGAGATTGATGTTATTCCTGGGTCAAAAGACCTTCAGCTCGTCGATGAACGCTGGCTTTCTGCGGTTTTCTTGCTTAAGCTGCTCTAGAAGCTCAGCGAACTCGCCCTCGAATCCCTTTATCTCTCTCATCTTCCTGAGGTATGATACCACCTCTTGATAGTGTCTCCTCTCAGTCTTTTTGCCTGCAAAGGAATGAATCAGCTCTCGGTATAACTGAAAAGACTCTTTTGGGTAGCGATCTGCCAGATCCTCGTGATGTTTGCTCAGACAAGATAAGCTCCTCAGCTCCGATATCTTCTTGAACGCCTGATCGTACATCCCTTCTCGTAAATAGACATCAATTAGCCTGTCTGCATTTAATCTATTCTGCGAAAGCTGATCGATAATCCTGGCAAAGAAGCCGTTCCACTCCTCAGGGGAAGACGACACCTTCAGCGCATGGTAATGCTTCCAGTCATTAGTATACAAAAAGATCCACAGCAGGTTCTCGTTATATTTCTTTGCATTTGATTGCTTATATGTCTCGCTTAGGAATCCTCTCAGCGATATAGACTGGTAATCTGGAAAGAGGGACAGGCCTTCCTCAGCCACCTTCACAGACTGCTCGACTTCGCCGTCTTCTTTAAGGGCTTTAGCATACGAGAGGCAAAGATCAGAGTCGTACTTATAATACTGTTTTATGAGCTGGTAGTAATCCTCATTTCGTCCAAGAGCCCTTAGAAGATGCAACTCAGTGGTGATGTACTCCATCGCCCTGTAGTTTTCATGGCCTGCCTTTTGGCCGCCGGTCTCCTTCAAGATATAGGGCTCCAGAAGCCCTAGCCAGTACTCCATATCGTCCTTGAGAACGCAAAGCTTCTCAAGAGAGTCGAGGTACGCCGCCTGAAGGAAATCAGGGTCTTTGATATATTTGTCAAAGAGGTATTTTATTCGGCTCTGTCTGGCCTTGGCACTCAATTTGGCATCCTTTATGCAGGCGACGTACTGGTCAAGATAATACGTGAACTTGTCTTCATAGTATACGCTCGATTCGCCGAAGTTCTCCATCCTCTCCTCTATGCCTTCGAAGAGGGCCTGGTAAACTTTGGCCGCCTCCAAATAATCTTCTTTAACAGCATAGAGCCGGGCCAGATCTTCGAGGGTTGAGAAGTCCACTTCCTGTTCATAGGAGTCGTAATCTTCGTATGTCTCCACGCCCCTGAAGAGCCTGCCGATCTGCTTCCTGTACTCAGGCAGGCTCTTCTTGCCCTCGCC
Organism: uncultured Methanotrichaceae archaeon; assembly: GCA_964639235.1. GTDB lineage: Archaea > Halobacteriota > Methanosarcinia > Methanotrichales > Methanotrichaceae > CAZXDN01. The sequence continues at coordinate 37,976 of CAZXDN010000013.1, forward strand.
ACCCTTTGAAAAGTATGCCAGGAAATGAGATCTCAGTGGAGAAAGCGCCTCCATCTCCAGGCGCAGGAATCTCCTCAGCTCTTCTGGGTCAGCCCTCTCCAGCATGGACTCGATGGCTTTCTCCTCAGCAGCGCCTGCCTCCATCAAGTCCTCCAGCTCCTCGCCACCCTGGAGGACGTAGAGAAGAGCGGCCACGATGTGCTTGCAGTACCCTCCCCAGTCGTAAGGGCAGTTGCAATCAGCGGAGATGCCCGTTCTCAGGTCCACCTCCACGTCATAGTCGTCGGTCCCATGTACCAGGGCCTTTATCCTTGTGGGCGTAGCCTCCTGGATCTCCACACGGCCTTCCTTAAGGTACCTCTTCCCGCGCTCAAACGAGGAGTCTGTGCAAAGCGCCTTTATCTGATCGATGCTTAGATTCGTTGAACCTGCAGACATGTTTTTAAGTTAACCTCTTTGGCAATGGTGAGGATGTAAAAGTTAATAAAATTATCACGGCCGGGAGATCGGGGATTTAAACGCCATTATGAGTTCAAACCGAAACTGCTTCGCTTAGAATCCGGTTTCCAATATTACCCTTCAATGCTGGCCTGGTAACCAAGTCTACTTTCCGCCCTAGAATATCGGTGAGGTCATCCTCAAGGTCCATGAACTTGAAGATATCAGGCGTCTCAGAGAATTCGACCAGGAGATCCACATCGCTCGTGCTCCTGGCCTCGCCACGGACATAAGAGCCAAAGATTCCTAAAGACTTGATCTTATGGCGCTGTGCAAGGCTGGGCATGTGTTCTCTTAGAGTACGCAGGATGTCTTACAGGACCCAACTCTTTCTGAAGGAGGATCAGCTTTGGAAATGAGTATCACCATTAATACAATGTAGATATCTTCTTGCTCAACGTAGAATCCATTTTAACTGCAAAATCTAACTCCGCATTAAAGAAACTGTTAGTTTATTGGTGGCAAGGCCGAGAATTTAACTCGGCCTCCGAGAAACCTTGGAGCGGATCAAGGAGTCACAAATCACCCTACTAATGAGCACTCATAGAGCAGAAAGCAGAAGCTAGAAGGCCATCGAATTCGCCTTGCCGCCCAAGGCCATCCATATTCTGCCAGTAATACAATCTGTAGCCATAGTCAATACCCCTGCTACAATAAGTAGCAATAGTCCATAGTTGTACGTTGCTGCGGCAACCATACACGTTATACCCTTTGCAGTTACGAGAGAAGCGATCACTCTTGATGCCACTCGCAACATGGATAACAAGACTACGATCAATGTCTTCGCTGCTGTGCTCGTATGTAGTGTGCTGCGATCTTTGCCACTACAATTTGTTTAATAGTTCATGAGTATTTATTAGTTACGCTTAAGTACATCTATGTAAAGCACATTTGCTTTAAGAGCTGAAATTCATTACTTAGCAAATGTCAAATTGCTGAGCCTCAAATTACTCCCTTGCACAGCTCTCCGCTTTCCAGGTCCTCTCTGAAGAAGTCCTCAGGCTTGCTCTTTCCTGTTGCCAGCGCCAGCTTCCTCTTGGCGTAGAAAGGCGTCAGCCGCATGACCTCCCTGGCAAACCACTTGGGATAAATCTTCTTCACCTTGTTGTACCTGAACCAATCCAGGTCGTAATACTTGGCGTTCATCTCCCAGGTGATGTACTGGACCTCCTCAGCGCTGAGGTTCCTGGTCTTCAGGTTGGCGTGGAGCCCGTCGTACTTGGTGAAGTCGTCGTTTACCACAAGCCCCATGTCTTTTAGCTCTTGCCTCATCTGGGTCTTGGGATAAGGAGTGTTTATGTAAAATATCGGGAAATCGACCTTCAGTCTCCTGGCAAGGTGAAAATTCTGCCACATGTCCTCTGCGTCGTCGTCGGGGTTCCCGCCTATGAGCCCTGTTGAGACTATGATGTTGTTCTCGTGCAGGTATTGAACTGCCTTGTCTGCGTCGTCTGACATCCTGCCCTTTCCCAGGAACTCAAGATTGCGCTTGTTCACGCTCTCAACCCCTAAGAAGACGCCATCGAACCCAGCTTCGCCCATCTTGTCCACTAAGCGCTTGCTTGAGGCTATTCCACGCGCAGAGGCTTGGGTCTTGTATCGCAGATGTGTCAAGCCCTCGTCAATTATGGCGTTGCAGAGCTTCTCCAGGCGTTTTACGTCCAGGGTTATATTATCATCAGGGAAGAAGATCGAGCCTGCGCCGTGAGCCTCAGCGTCTTTGATGTCTGCGATCACCCGCTCTATAGGGAACTTCCTGAAAGTGCGGCCGTACATTTGATTGATAGAACAGAACTTGCAGCCCTGGGTGCAGCCGCGGCTGGTCTCAACGCAGTCTATGGGCACATCGAAGCTGTAGAATCCTTCAGTGATCAGGCGTGCGCCACGCTTCGGCATCTTGATCTGGCTGATGTCCAAAAGAGGCCTCAGGGCATTGTGAACCATCTCGTCCCCGCAGCCTTTTCCTCCAGCTGCATCTCCGGGATGGTATGACAGCCCCAGGACTGCCTTCAGGCTCTTTCCCTCAAGCTTTGCCTGGATCAGCTCCCTGAAGGTCGCCTCGCCCTCGCCCCTGACTATGTAGTCTATGAGCTTTCTGTCTGCGCTCTCGCCTATCTCCTGGAAGTAGAGAGTCGGATGATACCCTCCAAAGACCGTCTCTCCCCCAGACTCTTTGACTATCTTTGCGAGTGCTAGAGCCTCTTGGTACTGGAAGCTCATCGCTGTCAGGCCCACAAGGTCATAGCCCTCGCTCATGAGCTCGCGGACGTAATCCCTGTGGTTCTTCCCCAGGCTCCTTAAGGAATGGAGATCTGCAACGTGCACAGTGCATAAGTCGTCGACGTGGGCTGCAATTGAGGCCAGCCCCAGGTTCGGGACCCTGGCGATCCTGTCGAAGTCCAGCTGGACCACGGGGGATGAAAGAAGCAGAACCTTCATGTCAAGTATCTCTTTATCTTCCTGTGTCTCTTGTCTTCCGTATGTCTTTTCTTACTATGTGGCAACTCTCTTCTTCTTTCCGGCCTTCTTATCCTGGTGCTTTTTGGCTTTAGCCATGTCAGCTTCTGCATCCTTGGACAAGTCGATTTTGAGGAGCCTTGGGCCTTTGGAGTAGTCGAACTTGTTTGCCCTGGAGACGTAGGCCGCGATCTCCTTCATCCCAGCCAGGCCGCCGTACTTGTAGGCGTTAGCCCAGATGCGGTATGAGGATCTGATGGGGGTGGTTATGGGATACACCTGCCTCAGAGATCTGTCTAAAATCGTCTTCATCTCCTCCGGAGTTATGTGGGGATGGTTCCAGACCAGGTGCTTTCCATCGTAATGGCGATAATCGTGATCTGCTATGCCATGCTTCTCCTCTATCTCCTTCCAAAGAGGAGTCTGAGGAAGCGGCGTGATCACGCAGATCTGGGTTATGTCTAGCTTTAGAGCAGCGAGCTTCTTGATATCCTCTCTCAGAGACTCGTCCGTGTCGTCCTCAAATCCAATCATGTAGTAGCCTACTGTCCCTAAACCATGCTTCTGGAGCATCCTTACTGTCTCCAAGATGTCCTCTGTGCCCTCTTTCTTCTTTATGTCGTCAAGGCGCTCTTGGTGCAGGTTCTCAATCCCGATGGCTGCGCCCCCGAAGCCCGCAAGGGCGTGCTTGCCTCTCTTCTTCTTCTTCTCCCTGGCCTCTGCCCACTCTTCTATCTTGCCCCTGAGATAGTCGGCTCTGGCCATGCAGCCCCAGACCATCTCGTACTCGTCCAGTAGCTCGACCACCTGGTCAGCATGCCTCCTGTTGCAGCCGAAGTTCTCATCTTCGATCAGAACAACGTTTATGTCATGCTTTTTATAATATTCTAAAACCTTCTCAATGCTCTCAAGGGGAACTGCAGTAGGCCTGTTGCAGAAGACCGGGGTCTGGCAGAACTTGCAGCCAACAGGACACCCCCTGGTGGTGAACATTACTCCATAAATATTGAGCTTGATTCCAAATGGAGAGTTCAGGTACTCGATAAGCGGAGGATGAACTACTTTATCCACCTTCCTGTTGAAATATGAGGCCACGTTCTGCTCTGAGTATCCAACGAAGTTCCGGTCGAACTTGTCCTGTATCTCAGGGGTCAATGCACCGTAGTTTCCAGACCACACCTCAGGCACGCCCTTCTCGCGGGCAGCCTGGGCCATCTCGACCGCCTCATGGGTCTCGTTGAGGTAGAACGAGAGTCCAACCACGTCCCAGCCCTCATCGAGCTTCCTCAGATACTCTTCCCAGGTGGGAAACTCCAGTATCGAAAGCTCTGGTATGTTCTGCTTGAGGAACCGCAGGCCAAATGATTGGACCCTCGGCCAGTAGAACCTGAACCACGACCTGGAGTTGGCTCCGATATAATCGTAAGGCTTAGAGTCTTTCATGTAAACCGTGGTAAAGAGAACCCTGGGTCCCATGAGATCCAAGTCAAGATCCATACCAGATTAATCTTACGATTCTTCTAGGGGCTGCGCAATCTATAATATTCTTCCCAGGACAGAATTCATTTATGGAAGAACCTGCTATCTCCATGCACGGCCTCACTAAGAGGTTTGACGGGTTCACAGCTGTGGATTCTGTAGATCTGGACATAAAAAAGGGCGAGCTCTTCGGGCTGCTGGGGCCAAACGGAGCTGGCAAGAGCACCATAATCAAGATGCTCACCACGGTCATAAAGCCCTCAGAGGGAAGCGCAGAGGTCTGGGGGCATGACATATCGAGGGAGAGGGGCAAGGTGCGCGCCTCAATTGGCGTGGTATTCCAGGATCCAAGCGTCGACAGCATGCTCACAGGCAGGGAGAACCTTGACTTTCACGGAAGGATGTATGGCCTCTCAAGCCAAGTTCGAAAGAAGAGGATAGATGAGGTCCTGGAGCTGGTGGACTTAAGAGAGAAAGCCGATGTCAAGCTAGAGGACTACTCTGGAGGAATGCAGCGCAGGCTGGAGATCGCCCGCGGCCTGATGCACCACCCAAAAGTGCTATTCCTGGATGAGCCAACTCTTGGCCTCGACGCCCAGACAAGGAGGTACATCTGGGAGTACATAGAGAAGATGAACGCGGCAGAGGGAGTAACTGTCGTTCTCACCACGCACTATATGGATGAGGCCGACTATCTCTGCCAGCGCGTGGCCATAATAGACAACGGGAAGATCGTGGCATTGGACACTCCTGAGAACCTGAAAGACCTGATTGGCGCAGACACGATCACACTGGAGGCACACAGCGGAGGAGATGCGCTTCTGAAATCCCTGGCCAATTTGGAGTGGATCAAGTCAACAGAGGTCTCAGATGGGATCATAAGGCTTGGAGTCGACAGAGCTGAATCAAGGCTTCCGGACATCATGCTCGACGCCTGCCACGCCAAAGCGGTGATCAGATCTGTCAGCGTTCATGAGCCCACATTAGAAGATGTATTCCTCAAGTTCACAGGCAAGAAGATGAGGGAGTCAGAAGCCGCAGATCCTATGAGAATGATGATAAGAAGAAAGAGATAACGAAGGAAGAGATAGTGAGAAAGGGAAATGGAGATGAAGACGCGAGAGTCGTTGAAGGTGAGAGGAGGAGATGGGAAATGAAGCTGGACCTGTATGCAGTATACAGCATATGGTTGAGGGAGATGATCCGGTTTTTCAGGCTGAAATCCAGGCTAATAGGATCTTTAGGCGCTCCGTTCTTCTTTCTGGCATTCCTCGGCATGGGCTTCAGATCAGGAGGTGGCGCAGGAGGAGCATCTGTCATACCTGGCATTCCTCAGGGAATAGATTATGTCAGCTTCCTCACACCAGGGATAATAGGCATGACGCTGCTCTTCTCATCGACCTTTGCAGGTCTATCTGTGCTGTGGGACAGGGAGTTCGGGTTCCTCAAAGAGATAATGGTAGCCCCTGTGAGCAGGCTGTCGGTGATCCTCGGAAGGACAGCAGGAGGCGCAACGACCGCCATAATTCAGAGCATCATAATCCTGATTGCCGGGTTCGCCCTGGGCAGCAAGGCTGCAAGCATTTCCGGATTTCTTCTCTCGCTGATCTTCATGATAATGATTGCCACCACGTTCATAGGCATGGGACTGGCCTTTGCCTCGAAGATGAAGGACATGTCGGGTTTTAGCCTGATAATGAACTTCCTCATCTTCCCATTGTTCTTCCTCTCAGGCGCCATATACCCCATAACCAACCTTCCAGAGAGCGTCAGGGTTCTGGCTTATATCAACCCGCTGACGTACGGCGTAGACGGCCTGCGGTACAGCCTGATAGGCATCCACACTCTGCCTGTTCAGCTGGATTTTGCCCTGTTAGCGATAAGCTGCCTGGCAATGCTGGGGCTTGGAGCATACCTCTTCGAGACGAGCGAGGTAGAGTGATTTGCTAGAGTTCAGGCATGTGCCTGGCCTCTGCCCGTGGTGGCCTCGCCCATGATTTTTAAGTCCAAGAGTATCAAGGTTGATGTTTTCATAAATTATGGCGACGACAGAGTAAAGCATCACCTGGCCGGGGTAGAGAAGGGCTCCAGCGTTTTAGATGCGCTCAGGGCTGTGGCTGATGTGGAGTTCATAGGAGACGATAGAGCCACAGGCCACTGCGGCTCTGTTGTGACAGCAATTGATGGAGCTAAATCGACATTGAATCAGTTCTGGCTCTATTACGTCTCAGACGGGGATCCTCCCGGCTGGCGCATTCCTATGGAGACGCCTGACTGCATCAAAGTCTCAGAGGAGATAAGGCCGTTTTTCAGAGAAACTCAAAAGCCAGGAAAGGGATAATGATCTGAGCGCTGGAGCGGTCTGGGTATACGATAATCAAGGCTTCAGCTTAACTTAGGGGGTGATTCTTATACCATATAGGCACACTGCCAGTATTGACTCATTCTGGCCTTTGCCAAATACAAGTTTGCAGCAAACCATAGTCATATCGTAATAACCGCCAATCATTCAACAAACGATATACTTCAATGTACCTCCGCCTATGAGAATCATCCAGAAGTAGATACCCGCCAGGTTTTACTTTAGATATTGCGTGTCGCACGCACTCAATTCTGTCTCTTCCATCAACAGCAACGAGATCGAAAGACTTATCGGGATATTGATCGATCACCCTTACATATTCTTCAAATCCTTTGTTTTCTGCTATCATAAGTAGCTTACAATTTTCGTGATGTACAAGTGATATTGAGACGCGAGAATACCATCTCTCATCATGCTCAACGGAGACGAGGGATTCACATTGATCGGCAAACCATTTAGTGCTCATGCCTGATCCCCACTCGAAAACGACTGATTTGCGATTGAGCAATGTCTTAAGTCTCTTCATTGCGCCAGGGACGTAGTACGGGTAGGAAGGATGTAGCCACCGATACATTTTCCAGTAAAAAATGCCTGAGAAAAATCTCCGAATCATTAGCTCTACAATATTGATATCTCGTTCCCCACGAATCTCATCGATTGTTGCCATTAATATCCCGCATTCTCATTTATTTTTACTATCTCTTTATTGGTGTCAGTGATCTGCCGTATTTTCTCTAAATTTGACGTCCATGTTACTCTACATATTAATATAACTTATACAATATAGGATTGTTCTGGCGAGTATAATAGAATCCTATGTAGAGATCGTTCGTATCAGGCGAGTTTGGAACCCTCCGTTCTCATATATCTTATACGTATTAATACACAAATCCAATCTATTAAAATCATTTATATTAAAGCGATTTAGCTCTTGCCAAATGTTTAAGTAAGCATATTTATCATATATTGAAATAACGAGGTATCTGTCTTTGTCCATGGGAAAATAATTTTTAGTTGAAAGTCCAAAGTGGTTAGGTAAATTTATCCTACCATATTGATTAATCCTATCCAATGTGTGTACATAGCCATATAAGAGATCTACATACCTATGGACTGGAGTAAGTATATCAGCTGTTTCAATATCTGGATCTTTTTGAGATATCAACCAATTCATTCCACTAATTTCACTTAAAGTAGTTTGATCATTTGGACGCATAGATGAAGGATCTGGATATAGAGAAAACATTGATAAACTCCATGATAGCAGAATGGATATTAAAACTAATCCACTTATCAAGTTCTTTTTATTATTTGAAAATATATATAAAATTAGTCCGACAAAGATTGGAGTAAAAACCATATTTACATTTAGATTTATTAGCCGATCAGGAACGTGAATATTTGAGGCAAAAAATATGGTAATTAAAAATATATTTCCTAAAAAGAAGCAAATTATAAGAGGCAGAAATCTCACCCTATAATTACTTTTTCGAATTTTAAAAATAAGTAAGTAGGTTAAAATTAGTGAGAGTACTATATAGATAATTTCATCAGTGGTCATAATTAGCAATGACCTCATTGCAGTCATAACACCTAACTTATCAGCGTAACTAGCAGCATAGTTTATGGTCTTAGGCGAATCGAGTACATCAAATAATCGCAATAGTATAAGACTTGTGCTTCTTAATAAAATGTATTGGTTAATAAACCAAGCTAAGAAAGCTATGATGGATAAGGATATAAGGGTCATAGAAAAACTCAACTTTGGCGATGAAATAAATCTCTCTGTAGTAAAGAGAATTATTAAGTAAGCAATAATAAAAATAGAGGTAAGTGGATGGAAAAATGGATAGATAATTAAAATGAGAATGCTGATAAATTTAAACCTTGGATCTGACATTTTTTGTAGTGAATATAGAAATAGGGGGATCATAAGAACAGAAAAAGTTTGATGAAATATGCTGATTACATATCCTGAAAAAAATATTGGAGTGGCAGCTAATAATGAGTACGAGACAAATCTAATATCATTTATAAGGGCCTTCGACCAACTGTATACATAGAGGAGATAACATATATAGAATAATTCTGGTAAATAATTAGAAATAGATATGATCGGAATTCGTGTTAGTTCTGATATAATGGATATAAATATAGATTCAAAAGGATAAAAATTATATGGAGGAATAAACCCATAAATACATATATCATTGGCCATGCCTATGTAAGTTCCTGGATCTACTCTTGCGAAATAAAATGTGTAATTTCTTAATGCATAAAGAGAAATTATAAGAAAGCTAGAAAAGAGCAATTCAAAAAAACCCAAAAGCCACATTTGATGATCTTTTTTAGGAAGACTCAATAAAATGGATGTAAAGCCAACTAAATAATTTAAACAAATTATTATCCAAAATGTAATCGGAGTATCTAAATAAATCGATGACTCATAGCCCGATGCAGGCGCATTCATTAAAACTAACAAGATGTAAATAAGAGATAAATTGGCTAATAATATTATAAATTTATATAGATTATTTATGATAGCACCACCGTTAAAGAGATATAATAGTGCTAAAAATTTCATAATATTTCTTAGCTATAATGTCCCAATCCATATTTTCCTCTGCGAATTGCCTTACATTGATTCCTATCTTTAAACGTAAGTTAGAATCATTCTTTAAGAGTAATATGGAATTGACAATGTCTTCAGTCGAGCGAGGGGGGACTATTATTCCTGTTTCTAAATGAGTTATAGGTATTGCTTCATCGAATCCTTCTATACCGATAATCATCGCCTTGCCCATTGCCATGGCTTCTGCTAGGACAGTAGGAAATCCAGGTAGATTAGTAATATCAGGGAAAACAAGAATATCTGCAGCAGCATAAGCATTTGGCATTTCATCATGGGGTATCATCCCCGTTACAAATGCATTATGTAATTTATATGTTCGAAATAGATCTGCAAAATATTCTGCATCTTTAGATACTATATTTCCTCCTATAAATAGAAAGGCAATATCAGCAAAATGAGATTTTTTATTTAGGCAATTAGCAGCATGAAGTAGATATTCTGCCCCTTTATTTCTATCTAATCGCCCCGCATAAGCAACGATGAATTTGCCATCGAGTCCATATTTTTCTTTGAATTCATTGCCGGTCTTATTAGGATTAAAATGATCGATATCTATAGGTTTTGGAATAACAGCTACCTTGTTTGGAGGAAGTCCGTATTCCTTAATGAATCTTTTGCGACCTAGCTCATTGTATACAATTACCTTTGACGCATGCCTAATGCATACACCTTCAAAGAGTCTAAGAAAGCGCTTAAATCCATTCTTAAAAGGAATATCTCCAACATCGAGATATATAATTGGTGTTCTATGAAGGATGCTCTTAATAAAGCTCATATACATTCTTGGGGTCAAAGTTGTATATGCGGATTCAAATATCAAATCTCCTTTTATCTTAAAGAGTTCTGATAAATATTTTGGAGAAAATTGAAAGAAACCACCAAGAGATATATTATTTTTTCTAAAATAGATGACCTTAGCAGGATATAATTTTATTTCTAAACCACTTGGGAGACTTTTTATCAAGTGAATAGGATAATTAGTTTTGCCAAAAATTTTATTATCGGCAGGACTTGAAACATCGGGGACCAATAAAGTATACCTACAGCCGTATTTTTCGGCCAATATCTTACCTATTCTTAAATCTTTATCCCCTCGATACATTTCTACAAATTCATGGCTATCTATGATATGCATAAGTCAAATCACCCTAGAAGTTTAGAATAATTTTCCATATATCTATTTATAGAGAAGTTATTATCATATATCTTATTGATAGAATTCATAGGATATCTTGATTTATCAAAATGAAGGAGTATAGATTCAAGTTGCTTGAAATCACTTGTTTTAAAAATTAATTTGGCATCGATTTTGCAAGCTATTTCTGGAAGCCCACCTTGATCTGATACAATAATTGGTTTTCCACTAGCGAGAGCTTCCAATGCCACTAAAGGATTGTTCTCAGGCCATGTAGATGGAATTATTACCGCATCTGCATGAGCATACAATCCTTGCAACGTTAAATTATCGACGTCTCCCAGTAATCTTATATGATCAGAAGAATTGTTCCTTTCAATTTTCTCATATATAGCACTTTTAAGAGAGCCGCTACCAACTAAAAGCAGTCTATGATCCGTTTTATTTTTAATGTTTTCAAAAATCTCAATCAAATTCAAAACACCTTTATGGCGCTCCAAAGAGCCAACAAATAAGAAATAATTAAATGTGTAAATTGGCTCATAGTCACCTTCAGGGATAGGCACAAAATTTGGAATACAAACAATTTTCTTCATTATACCATTGCGCTCAAGAACTTCTTTAAGAAATTCGCTCGGCGAAATAACCAGATCAATCTTGGATAAGACCTTTTTAGTGAGAGAAGTATATCGCCATAGCTGCAAAGGCCGCTTTGAATTTATGAGGCAATAGGCGCAGTAGGACCTATTACTACAAAAGGCTCCCGTCGGTTTAGCCAAGGTTCCTAATGGACATATAGCCCAATAGTCATGAGCTGTATACAAGACTTTTGGCGCAGAATACTCGAGGGCGCTAGGCCCAAATCCTGCCACGTTGTGGTGGTGCAATACGTCGGGTTTAGCCGTTTTTATAATATTTCCTACTTGTTTATCAATATAATTAGATTTGCCAAAAATATAAGCATTCAGAAGAGAAAAGGCGCCATAAGGCGATTTAATAGTGTGGACAATGGTTCCGTCCTCGTTAGGATATGCTCCATTTCTTGGATTTTTGCGCTTAATTAAATAAGAATCCAATAAATGGACTACGTGAACTTCATGCCCCTTCTTGCTTAATTCATTGGATAACTGATACGCATGGATGGCATCACCACCGATATGGTATGGCGGATAAAAAGTGGTTAAAATGAGAAATGTCTTACTCTCCATAATTATTCCTGTGAGAATGCTATTTAGTCACCGTATAATATCAAGCAGTTAGAAAACTATTTCCCCTATTCGGGAAAAAAGCTTATCCAGTTCATCATAGGGAGAATCAACCGTTCGTTCACTCGTATAAGGTTCATCAATATGATTTTGACTTACAATCGAATTTGAATGATTAATTTTATAATATTTATCTATTTCAACAGTCTTATGTACCTCATGAGGAGCAACCAAAACTTCATTAAGCTTTTCGCCGAAGTTCTGCAAACCAACATACTTGATGGGGTAGTCGTCATTTTCTCCAAATTTATGCCCCATGTACTTTGCAAGATCAATAATCTTTATTGATGGTGATTGTTTTACTAATATGTCACCAGGCCCACATATTCGGTTAGCCATAAAGATTAGATCCACAGCATCATCTAGCGTTAAGAAAAATCGTGTCATTTTTGGATCTGTAATAGGAAGAGTTTTGTGTTGTTTGATTAAATTAAAAAAATAGGGTATTACACTTCCGTTAGAAGCTGCTACATTACCATATCTCACACATACAAAGCCTGCATTCGTTACTATTCGCTCTGCAAGAGCCTTAGTCATTCCATACATATTAATCGGCATACAAGCTTTATCTGTGCTAATAAATATTAGTCGAGAATTATATTTTAAACATGAATTAACAACATTTTGCGTGCCAATAATGTTTGTTTTAACAAATTCTCCTGGTTGTTCTTCACCCATTGTTATGTGTTTTAGCGCAGCTGCATGTATGACTAAATCCACTTTACTAGAAATAAAATCAATTTTTTTTGAATCTCTTATGTCACATAGGACAAATTGTATGTTTGAAAGTGCATCTGCACCAAAGCTATCTTCAACCTTCTTTTTTAGAAGATATTGCGCCTTTTCGTTTCTTGAAACAATGGTTATATCCTTTCCCAACTCATTTTTAAGGACGAATTTTAATATCATCGTCCCAAGGGAACCGGATCCTCCAGTTATCAATAGTGAATCAAAACTTTCATACATCGAACTACCTCGTTTGTCTAGTTGATATTTTGCATATTCGGTTATATAGACTCAGATGCAACCGCGAAATTTTTTCTATTCCGTATTCAGACTCCGCTAATGCTACATTCTCAGATTGCAGTTCCTCCTGCTTATCATAATTATCGATAATTTTTAATAGAAGGGATGATAATGATTTTTCTGGTTGGTAGATATTCGACTCTAAATATTCTTGATACCTATTATTTTTGAGGTAGAAATCATAATTATACGTGAAGTAATAATTCGTGTTTTTCATTGTGGTTCTATTTGAATAAGAGTCAAATGAAGCGATTATCATACCAGAAGACAAAGCCTCTAATAATGCTGGACTAGTCCCTCCAGTAACTTGGCCATGTATATATATTATTGCACACTTACGGAGAATGTTTAACTCATTCAAATCGGATATAAAACCTAGCAAGCGTATATGCTTAAGAGAGCCGTATTTCTCTTGGATATATTTAGCATGATCAGTGGATAAACTTCCTACTATTACTAAAGGGATCTCTCCAGATTTTTCATATATCTTACTGGTTTCCAGAATCATGTACTCAATGCTGTTCATCTTTTCAAGCCTAGTTATAGTAAGAAAGAATCCTTTGTAGTTTAGTCCATATTTTAAAAGAGTTGAATCATAATCGTCACATACACCCATTTGGGGCTCAACGGAATACGGAATCAGGATTGTATCTTTAAAGAAATGTTCTTTATAATACCGCTGCAAATACTCATTATCAGTTACCACTGCATTGGCAAATATCAATATACATAGTATATTTATATATAAGAGGCACCTAAGTATGACGTTAAATTTTTTATTTTTCCATTCAAAGCCATCTACATTTACAACTATTTTCTTACCAAAGAGTCGTGGCAGAAATGTTAAAAATCCTGCGGAAAGGCCACAATAGTATATCAGATCTAAATCATTCATAAATAGTGTTGATAAAAAAATACGAGCATCAAAAACTGTTTCGCTTAACCAACGAGGACCTGGAATGATAGGATAATATACTAAGGTTACTCCATGATAATCTGATGTTTTTGTTTTATCATTTATTTTTTTTTCACAAGCTACTAACACATCATTGTCGCAGCTAGCGGAAAGACATCTAGAAATATGATCCACATGCCTTTCAAACCCGCCGTATTGCGGAGGAAGGCCTCTAATGCCCATATAAAGAATTTTCACTTAATCACCTATATTGATGAATTTCGCTAATTTATCCCTGTACCCAGCTTTAAAAGCGGCTTTCATATTATTTAGCTGATCCAATGTGGACATATCAACTCTTGGATAAAAATTAAAAATTTTTCTGTTAGATATGTTCAATATTTTAGGTCGTTGAGCCTTTAAAGAGAGTTTTTCAATTGAGATTGGCGTTATTCTAATACGATCAAAACCAAACACATCAGCAATTAGCTTTCCAAATTCTAACTTAGAAAGAGAAGGACCTACGACATTATAAGTTCCGCTAAGATCGTTTCGGAGACATTCAATAAGCACATCAAATAAAAGATTTATAGATATTGGACAATAGAATACATCATAAAATAGGCGATTTTCCGAACCGTTAGCGAAGTTACGATAAATTCGCTCTAGGAATGAGTTGGTCATTGTTCGGTTATCCCATCCATATATATTAGTTCTAAAAATTAAATAATCATTGCAAGTTTTCTTTACTACATCCTCTCCCGCCAATTTTGTTGACCCATAGTTATTTTTTGATACAGTGATGTCTTCTTCGTTATAGATATAGTTCCCACCGTAATAAACATTATCTGTAGATATATATACAAATTTAGAATCAGGAAATAACTCACAAATGTTCTTAGTAAAAAGTACATTAGACCTAAATGCTAGATCTGGGTGAGCCTCGCAAAGATCCATATTTGTTAGGGCCGCACAATGAATAATTAAATCTGGATTAAAATTAAAAAATCCTTTTGATACGCCGTACTCAAAGAAACCGGAGGAGCTAACAATTTTTATATAATTTGAATATGTATATTTAGTATTGTATATGCCCAAAACATCAAGAGAAACGTCCTTGAAGTGCTCGTATAGCAAATAGGCCATATTGCTGCCCATTTGTCCGCTAATACCCGTTATCAAAATTTTTTTCGGCATGGCTATGGAATTTTTCATGAATAATCAACAATCAAGGTGCTCACTCTTCAGCACCCTCGTAGATCCATCGTCTTTTCTACTTTCTTCGATCAGCTTCGAGATCGAATGGAGAAAGATCCCGGTGAGAGCCATGAAGCTTCCAACAAGAGTCAGAAGGATCATCAGCAGCGTAGGCCCGAACTGCAGAGTTCCGCCATGGTAAAATGACCTCAGAAACTCCAATCCCATCCCAATGCCGACGGCAGAGAACACAATCCCTGGAACGGTAAAGTAATATAGCGGCCTGTTAAGCTCCATATCTCGTAACACTTTAACGAGGACTCGAATTCCATGTGCTACAGGATGCTCCGAGGAACCATCAACATCATACCGCACTCCAATTTCAACTTCCCTTATCCGAAGTCCTGCCTTTGCAGCATCAGCCAGCATCTCGCTCTCAATTGCAAGCCCATTTTGATGAAACCTGAACACATTTTTGGCGTTAGCAGCAAAAGCCCTGAAACCGCTTTGTGTATCTGTCACATTAAGGCCGCTATCCAAGTTCGTGGCTTTATCCAGCACAACCTGGCCAACCCTTCGATATAGGGGTGTATCCTTCTTATCACCATTGATATATCGACTCCCGTTGACCATGTCTGCATCTCCACTTAGTATGGGCGCAACCAGATTCGGTATATCTGCCGGATCGTGCTGGCCATCGGTATCGATGGTTATTATCACACCATCTCCATTTAGAGATCCAAAGCCGGTCTTCAATGCAGCGCCTTTCCCTTTATTTTTGGGATGCCGGATTACCTCAGCCCCTGCTAGCTCAGCCACTTCAGCTGTGCGATCGCTGCTACCATCATCCACTACTATTACCCTATCAGCATAGCATTTTGTCCTCAGAACTATGCTGCCAATTGATACTTCTTCGTTGAAGGCAGGTAGAATGGCGGTTATTTCACTTATTGGACCACCCCCATTAAGTTTTTACTAGTAAAAAATTAACCCAAACTAAATCGAAGCTTGTTGGATTAGCATATAGCAATATACTATGCTCAAATAATCAGTTATAATAGTCCACCAAATAACATCGACAAATGCCATAACATATTAGTAATCTACAAAGAGTCCCTAATGTGGCACTTATCCTGTTTGCCAGATCCTCTTATCATCGAGTCAATTCAGATGCTGGCATGGTTTATCCATAGCGCAAACTATGCTGCTATCCCATAGATAGCCGTCCCAGTCCCTCAACAGGGAGGGAAAGCAAATCCTGAAACACAATATCGCGTCTTCTTAAATCTTAGGTATATGACATTCAATTAACTCATTATATTAAAAGCTTACTACAATTAAAGAAGTGATATCGGCAAATGTATTCGATTTGAGCACGAGAGCAAAACGTCGCTAAGCCATTTTAAATACTATCAAATAATTTTCTTTGGATTTGCATTATCGTGATTCATCCACAACACATCAACCCCAACATGAAAGTATGTTCCGAGGTTAGCACGGCAAATGTCGATTATAGAATGCAGAGTATAGGCACAAGCTATGCCACACAGGGCTGAAAGCATACTGACACAACACAGATTTAGGGTGCTCCATGCGCAATGAAGGTCAATTGAATAGAAATTGCATCCATGTATTTCACAGTCATCACTATGTAACCTCGATCTGCAATTTAAGGAGCTAAAAGCGGCGGACCGGGCAGCGCAATTACCAAGTAATCAGCACTTCTGTGATATATGTTAAAAAACGCATCCCACAACAAGCTGCTGGGCATTCATCCAAAATAGGTGTTACACAGTTGAATTCTATGTTGCTCTGATATGAATACAAGATTAACAATATTGGGTCTATATTCAAAGCAAACGCAACGTATAAAAAGGTATTTGAATAATTCACTCATTTGCTGATTCAATTACGCAACTCTCATAAAAAATAACTTACTGCTTTTAAGGAAGCGATATTATCACCCTTACTGGCGCCCAAAAAGGCGCGCCACATCAGCATCTCTTTTCACAAAACAGTTAAATAATCCCAAAACAAAAGTGCTCCAATGCTCTTATTCGCCCACCTGGGCATCACAATGGCTGCGGCGCAGCTGGTTGGTAGGTCGGTGAAGCTATCTATGGCCTTCGTAGCCCTGGGCTCAATTCTGCCAGATCTGATAGACAAGCCCCTGGGATGGATCGTCTTTGGCACTCCAGCTATGGGCAGGACCTTCGCACATACACTTCTGTTTCTTCTGGCGCTCTTAGTTATCTCTGCCCTGGCCCACAGCAACAAGATGGCGTCGATCTCATTTGGAGTAACGGGGCACCTGGTTCTAGATTTCATGTGGAACAGTCCGATAACGCTCTTCTGGCCGCTCCTCGGCAGATTTCCAGACGAGAGCCGCATTGGAGTTGAAAGCTATATGGAGATGCTGATACATGGCCTCTCCAACCCGATGATCTCCATTCCTGAGGCTCTGGGCTTTATATATTTGATATACTATATGCTGCGCGTCGATCCAGAATTTCTGACTAACGCAAAGGCCAGGATCGTGAGGCAGATGCACAGGGATGAGACCTGAAAGCCAAACGTGCAGTCCTTTATGGGATATCGACTTATTATTGAGCATCAAGAACCAGGGACGCAAATTCATTTTTGCTGAGATAACTTACGGAGATAAAAATAGTACATAATTGATTGAAAACTTAGCTTCATCGATCTGAACAAATGAGGCAGTCGGGCAGTGTGCCTCGATTGCTGTAAAATAGGAGTATAAAAAGGTATTATAATGAGC
>CAZXDN010000014.1:0-48143 GCA_964639235.1 uncultured Methanotrichaceae archaeon
GCTTGCGCTCAATGCTCGGTAAAGATGCACTGCAAGCAGGACTTGTTTAATGATTGGGACTACAACTGCGGAGCTTGCGCTCAATGCTCGGTAAAGATGCACTGCAGGTCCGCAATGCCCATATAAAATTTATTTCAAAGAGGCATCAGGCTTCTGCTGCCTCGTAATCTGTATCGATTGTATCTTGCAGGCCGTCTTTCGAGATGTGGGATGTCATGCTCTCAGAGACGTCTTGGTCAGAGAGAATCGCCTCAAAGCGCTTTACGTAGCCGTCCCGCTCAGCTGCGCGCTGGCTTTCAAATATGTTTCTGTACTCAGATATGGTGGAAGGAGCTACTCCCAGAGACTCCGCCAGCTCTTTAACTGAGCGGCCTTCATCGACCAGGCGCATGAACTCCGCTCTGTCAAATGGTGGCTTTAGATCCGACTCCCGGAAGAGGTGAAGCTTAATGCGTGCCCTGGAGACGGTCTTGTTCAGCGCTCTGTCGCCTAGCTGCTCTGCGATCTCAGTGTCGCTTAAGCCTTTATAGAAGAGCCTGACCACTGTGGCGAGCTGCTCAGGAGAGATCTTGGTCTGGATGTTGTAGCTCTTGATCATCTCGCTCACCACCCCCAGGAGGGCGCGCTCTATCTCAGAACTTCCTCTGAGGTTGCCGTGCTGCTTGGCCTGCTGTTCCACAACCTTAGTGCTGGCCCCCATCTTCAAGACCAGATCTCGCAACTGATCCGTCTTACCACTCATTTAAGATACTCACCCAACTGAGAACTCCTTCGTTTATACTATAAAGAGATTTCCATTGTATTACAAACCTTTTTATATGCGGCTGACATCTAGTCTGGAGGATGTCCGAGACCAGCATTTATGTGGTGAAGACTACTGCCAATCAGGAGCGCTCAGTGGCAAATCTGATAGCTCAGATCGCTCGTAAGGACAAGTATGATATAAGGGCACTGCTTGTACCTGACGTCCTGAAGGGCTACGTCCTGGTGGAATCGCCTGCTCCAGAGATAGTGGACCAGGCCATCCAGGGCGTGCCGCACGCACGCTCTGTGATAAAGGGGGCATCAAGCATTGAGGAAGTCGAGCACTTTCTGACCCCCAAGCCTGCTGTAATCGGAATCACAGAAGGGGCCGTAGTAGAGCTGATATCCGGGCCCTTCAAGGGCGAGATGGCAAGGGTGAAGAGGGTAGACACGACAAAAGAAGAGATAACAGTCGAGCTCTTCGAGGCCATGGTGCCCATCCCCATAACAGTCAGGGGAGATAATGTGCGTGTGCTCAGCAAAGATGAAGCACAGAGGTGAATGATTTGGCTAATGTGGTAGAGGCATTGGTAGCCGGTGGAAAGGCCAGCGCAGGACCCCCGCTGGGGCCAGCACTAGGACCATTAGGCGTCAATGTCGCAGAGGTAGTCGCCAGGATCAACGAGGCGACCAGGGACTTAAACGGAATGCAGGTCCCAGTCAAGATCAAGGTGAGATCCAGGACTGACTACGAAGTAGAGGTTGGAACGCCCCCAACATCTGCCCTGATCCTGAAAGAGGTGGGCGCAGAGAAGGGTGCTGGCGACAAATCCGTGGTCGGAAACCTGACTATTGGACAAGTCGTCGATATTGCGGCAATCAAGAGAAGAGGCCTGCTCTCCAAGACGCTTAAGAGCGCTGCCCGCGAGGTCATAGGGACCGCAGGATCGCTTGGCGTTACAGTCGAGGGAATGCCATCGAAGGATGCCCAGAAGGCAGTTCTGGAGGGCAAGTTCGATGAGGTCCTCGAAGAAGCGAAGGCTTAAAATAGAGTGTCATAAACTGGAGTTGGATTCTCTTTTTTGAGAAGCCGTAGGAGACGCCAGTCGCCAAAACTACGGAGGATTAGATGGACAACATAGAAGAAGCTGTCAAACAGGCTCTGGAAGGCGCGCCTGCCAGGAAGTTCACAGAGAGCGTGGACCTGGCAATAAACCTTCACAACATCGACTTGTCCCAGCCAGGAAACAGGATCGACGCTGAGATCGTGCTTCCCCACGGCGTGGGAAAGCCTGCCAAGATCGCTGTATTCGCAGCAGGCGAGACTGCCATGCGTGCGAAGAGCGCTGGAGCCGACAGGGTCATATCTCCTGATGAGATAAGCGAGCTCGGCGGAAACAAGAGGGCTGCAAGGAAGCTTGCAGATGAGTACAAGTTCTTCATAGCCGAGACCAGATACATGCCTGTGATTGGTAAAAGCCTGGGAGCTATTCTCGGCAAGAGGGGCAAGATGCCAACGCCTCTTCCGCCGACGCAAGATGTTACTCCCCAGATCAACAGGCTCAGAAATATCACTCGCATCAGGTCCAGAGATAGGCCCACTTTCCACATGACTGTAGGCAACAGAGGCATGGACACAAAAGAGATCGCTGAGAACGTGGATGCCGTCATCACCAGGCTCGAGCAGACTCTCAAGGATGGAAGGCAGAACCTGAAGTCAGTCTACGTGAAGACGACCATGGGGCCAGCTATAAGGGTGATCTAAATGGCTGCCGAGGTTCGCCACACAGAGCACATACCGGAGTGGAAGAAGCAAGAGGTCTCTGAGATCATTGAGAAGATCAAGAAGAGCAGGGTCATAGGGATCGTAGGCATGAGAGAGATCCCAGCATCCGACCTTCAGCAGATGAGAGCTGAGATCAGAGGGTCAGCTGAGATCAGGATGGTGCGAAACAACATCGCACGAAGGGCAATAGATAGCGGGTCCGAGGACCTAAAGCCCCTTGCTGACTATCTTGAGGATCAAAGCGCCCTGGTGTTCAGCAACGACAACCCATTCAAGCTCTTCAAGATGCTCGAAAAGAGCAAGCGCCCAATGCCCATCAAGGCTGGCGCGCGCGCCCCAAGAGAGATCGCCATAGAGGCCGGAGAGACGTCGTTCTCCCCAGGGCCGATGGTGGGAAAGCTCCAGGCGGCGGGAATTCCTGCAGCCATAAAGGGCGGAAAAGTGGTCATCAACCAGAGGACTGTGCTCGCCAAAGAGGGAGAAGTAGTCTCTCCCAAGATTGCGGACATACTCAAGGTGCTTGAGATCTTCCCCAAGAACATAGGGCTCGATCTCAAAGCAGTCTATGAGGGCGGTCTGATATTCCAGGCAAAAGATCTGTCTGTGGATGTAGATGCAGTGCTCGCAAACATTGGAGCCACCTCTGCTAAGGCTTTCAGCTTCGCAGTGGAGATTGGCTATCCGACAACCGAGACGATCGGCGCTATACTCCAGAAGGCTCAGACCAAGGCAAGAGGCCTTGTCGCCGAAGCAGGAATACCTGTGCCCGGCATGATGGACATAGTGCTGGCCAAGGCTGCAGCCAACGCCCAGGCTATATCGAGGCTGGTCTCAGGAGAGCCCGCGGCGCCAGAAGCTGCACCTGCACAGGTTGAGGAAGCAAAGCCAAAGGAAGAGGAGAAGAAAGAGGAAGAGGACTCGGCCGCAGGGCTTGGGGCTCTCTTCGGATAAAGAGGTTGATTTAGATGGAATACGTATACGCAGCATTACTGCTTCACAGCGCTGGCAAGGAAGTCAGCGAAGATGGCATAAAGAAGATAGTCGAGGCCGCTGGAGCTGCCGCCGACGATGTACAGATCAAGGCCCTGGTCTCTGCACTTGAGGGCGTAGACATAAGCGATGTTCTCTCAAAGGCAACAGCCATGCCTGTAGCCGTCGCAGCCGCACCTGCAGCTGCCGCACCTGCAGCAGCCGCCGCGCCCGCAGCAGCAGAAAAGGAAGAGAAGAAGGAAGAGGCAGAGGAAAGCGGAATGGAGGGCCTCGGAGCCCTCTTCGGCTAAGCCTCCCTTTTTTTCTCAAAAACTTTTTTTCAAAATTTTTGGCAGTTCTGGGCTTAACAACTTCACAATTCTGGCCAATGTATATCGATTTCGGGCTATTTCATGCGATGGTGGATGGGTGCCTCTGGGGATTTTCCTGGCTTGTCCCAAACAGCACCATGCAGTACAGAGATGGCAAGCTCAAGCTTCTTTGCAGGTGCGGAAGGTCAATTTGGATATAAATTTATAAAAATAGACGGCTATGAGCACAGAAAGGCAGATTTGCCTGATCTTCAGGCGACCGGCCTGAAACCCTGTGCCCTCAGAGATATTCGATCTATTATCTTCAGAGCTCTTCTAGCTTCTCTATGCCTATCTTCTTGACGTTGGGCTTCCATATCTTAGATGGCATCCATCCCGGAGCGTTAGCTGGCTTGGTTACCTGCTTGCGCTCGCCCTCGAATATGTGTACCTTCTTGGTTCCCCTCTCGCGCAGCCTTATATCTGTAAAGCCGCGATTTGCCGCCTTGAGAGCTGCCTGTCTAGGCTGCTTTCCGCAAAAAACTCCAATTTCGTTACCTTGCGCATCCCGCAGTGCGAAATTTCTTTTTTCGGCCATTTTTTATACCTCGCATTACCCACATGCACAAGACCATAAGCCCTGCTGCATGCCTATATAACAAATACCCTTATATTAATCTTTTGTTCGATCACAGAAATTGTTGGATGTTTTTGTACATTTGATCGCGAAAGTTCATCTTGGCAGGCCTAAGTTTTGTAGGAATGGGTTTTTATTCAATCCCGAAATCAGAGATCTCATGGCTTGGGTAGTGTGGTTTACAGGCAGGCCAGGCTGCGGCAAGACCACCGTCGCGAATGGCGCGAAGTCTGTCCTGTCCAGAAGGGGAGTTGAGGCAAAGACGCTGCAGCTCGACGAGATAAGGAGGGCGATCACTCCGCAGCCTAAGTACACAGAGGAGGAGAGAGACCTGGTTTACGCCAGCCTGGCTTACATGGCCAAGCTCCTCTGCGAGGCAGGGGTAAACGTGATAGTGGATGCGACCGCCAACAGGAGGAGGTATCGCGACCTTGCCAGGTCGCTCATACCCAGTTTCGCAGAGGTCTACGTGGATGCGCCTCTGGAGGTATGCGTCTCAAGGGAGTCTGTCAGAAGGGCGGAGTTCTCACCAAAGGATATCTACAAGAAGGCGAAGGAGGGCGCAACCGTGCCGGGAGTAAACGTCCCCTATGAAGAGCCCTTAAATCCAGAGATCTATGTGGAATCAGCCAAGATGGGCCCTGAGGAGAGCGCACGATTCGTGGCTGACAGGATCATGGATATATTTGGGAGGGATTAGAGAATTAAAATGATCCATTTTTTTGGAAAAGGTTAAAATACAGCAACTTAGACTCCCATCTGGAGTGATAATGCTTTGGATGCGAACGCCTGCTCGATGGTCGAACCAGGTTGCAGGAATGCTGCTTCTTACGTGCATCCATCTCCTATGCCAGAGAGCACAGGAGGCCGGGAATGGCCCTGAGCTCCACAGAGCAAGGAGCACTGGCGATCTCTCCTAGAATACGCTGCAAATTTGCATTATCGGAATTTCCCTGGGCTCAAGAGTCCGGGCCTACAAGACTGAACAGGAGGGTTTTTAATCAAATCAAACGCTGGATTTGTTGGTTTCGATGGGACTGAGAACAAGCGAACTCTTCTAGCCTTAAACCAGGTAAAGCAGGCTGCAGGCATAGGCGGCGACTTAAACGTTCTGGTAAGAAAGCCGCACGCCAGGGCCAAGTCAATGCTTTCCAAGATGACCAGGATCTGCGGGAACATCAACGCCTTCGCCAGCGACAAGGCTGACAGGGAAGCCTGGGAAAAGGCAGGCGTCAAGATCGCAGGCGGTGCAGACGACTTCTACGAGGCGTCCGACTTCGTGATGGTGGGCACCCCCGGAGACGAGGAGCTGCCCTATGTCAAGGACGCTCTGGCGCACGACTGCTTCGTCTCACTCATGGGCGGAGCAGACAGGAAGGATATACAGAAGGGTCTGGAAGATGCCAAGGTCGAGATCTCAGACAAGCTCAAGGCCGACTTCGCCAGGGAGTTCTTCTTCGGGCTTGAGAACTACGAGATGTTCCTTGGAGCCAAGCCGCAGCTCGTACAGTGCACCAGCTGCAACACCACAGGTCTCTCCAGGTTGGCGCTTGCTGCAAGGCCACTGGGCCTGTGCGCAGTCCTGGGCAACATCGACAGAAGGCACGGAGACCCGCACACAGTTGTCAAAGCCTCGCCCTCAGCCATCCAGTTTGGCAAGGGAGTGGGCCACCAGGGAACGGACGCAGGCACAGTCTTCGAGGAGGTCAAGTTCGCAATAAGGGCGTCAAAGGTGCCCACCACTGTGCCCCATACAAACTTCCTCAACATGGTCTTCAAGGGAGATGTGACCCCGGCCCAGATGGTAGAGCAGTTCTCCAAGACGAGAGAGGTAGTGGTCATACCCTACCAGGACGACGGAAAGAAGAAGCACGACTGGACAAGCGAGATACTGGAGGCATACCTCTCAGGCTTCGAGAGGCCTGTATCCCCTGAGATCTTCGAGCTTCTCGTCTCTGATGCGATAATACCCTTCAAGCTCGGAGACTACACAGTTCTCCAGACTGTGTCCATGGTCGAGCAGATGTCGATTGCAGTGCCCAACCACGTGGAGTCCTACCTGCTCTCAATGGGATTCCCCTTGGATAAGGTACACAGCACTGTGGACCAGGCGTTGGGCGCAATGCACGGCATCTGGCCAGACAAGCTGAGCTGTTAAGGCGAGATATGGCAGACGAGATCCTGACTGGAAGGCTCCAGGGGGAGAAGGTCAAGCTGGGGCAAGAAGCCCTTGCAGACCTTTACGAGCAGGGATACTTCGGCAGGCCTTCGGGAAAAGGCTTAGACCTCTCGCTGGTAGAGGCAGCGTACCTCCTGGACAGGTCGAGGATCAGGGTCTTGTCTGATTCCAGGGAGATCAGCTTCAAGGACTTCTTCCAGGCGGCATCATCTCTGGAGAAGGGCTTCGAGTTCAGGTATGTTGTATACAAAGACCTCAGGGAGAGGGGCTACTACGTCCAGCCAGGAAGGCCTGACTTTCGAGTCTACCCGCGCGGCGGCCATCCTGGAAAGACGCCTGCTGAGTTCTACGTCTTCGTTGTATCAGAGCGCATGCCCCTTCCTCTAAAAGACATTCTGGAGCCCGTTAGAGTCGCAGGCCAGATGAGAAAGAAGCTGATGCTGGCGATAGTCGATGAGGAGAGCGACATCACCTTCTACGAGGCCAGGGAGAGGTCTATGGAGGGAAAGATGCCTCCTGAAGAGCCCGGCGGCATGGCCACTCTATTGGAAGACAGGGTTGTGCTCTGGGATGAAGAGGGTTCAAAGCGCCTTCACGATCACGGGTTCTACGGAAAGCCAGTTGGAGGCAGGCTCCAGCTCTCCATAGTCGAGTCTGCATACCTGCTCGAAAAAGGCCTTGTTAAGATAGCGGACCGATCTGGCAATGCTCTGGGCCTGGAAGAATTCAAGGAGAAGGCAAGGGAGATAGAGTCCGACTTCGACCTCAAGTACAGCGTCTACAGGGACCTGAGGGAAAGGAGGCTCGTTGTCAAGACCGGGTTCAAGTTCGGCACCGACTTTCGGGTCTACAAGCAGGTGGGCAGCCCTGAGAAGGTGCCCCACTCAGAGTACCTCGTGCACACAATTCCAGAAGACCACGTCTTTCACCTTCCTGTAGTCTCAAGGGCGGTTCGCCTGGCCCACAGCGTCAGAAAGCTGATGGTCTTCGCCCACCCTGATCGAGACGTAAAATATCTGGAGATAACGAGGCTCAGGCCCTGATTGCCAGCAATTGCTGATGCATCACCTTGCTGGAATTACTATCTGCAGAAGCGTTAAAAACTCCGATATTGTTCGCATAAGAGGGCTTATATGATCGACTTTGCCAGGCCAGTAGTCGTCATCAGCAGGTGCATCGAGTTCGATTCCTGCAGGTATGATGGAAGCATGGTGCAAAGCGAATTTGTCCAGGGACTGAGGCCGTATGTCGATTTCATTCCAGTATGTGCAGAGCTGGAGATTGGCCTTGGAGTCCCAAGGGGATCAATAAGGATCGTGTCTGACGGCGTCCGGGCAAAGCTGGTCCAGCCATCAACGGGACTGGACCTCACCTCCAGGATGAGGGAGTTCTCAGACAGGTTCCTTGAAGCCCTGCCTGAAGTCGATGGGTTCATGCTCAAGTATCGGTCTCCATCCTGCGGGATGAAAGACGTCAGGGTCTACTCGGCCTCAAGCAACCTCGGCACCAGGTCAAAAACAGCTGGCTTTTTTGGAGCTGCAGTCCTGAGGAAGTTTCAGGGCCTGGCAGTAGAAGACGAAGGGCGTCTCAGAAACCTCAACATCAGGAACCACTTTTTGACCAAGATCTATGCGCTGGCAGGCTTCAGGCGTGCTGTTGGCAAGAACTCCATCTCTGAGCTGGCGAGCTTTCATGCCAGGAACAAATATCTGCTCATGGCCCACAGCCAGGCTGAACTGAGGACCCTGGGAAACATAGTTGCCAATCGCCAGGGCCTGGGTTTTCATGATCTGGCCAAGCTTTACAGGCAGCACCTCATGGCGGCTCTTGAAAAGCCTCCAAGGCCAGAGTCCAATGCCAATGTGCTCAGCCACATGATGGGCTACTTCTCTGGGGAGCTGTCTGGGGAGGAGAAGGAAGACTTTGCCAGGGGCATAGAGAGGTACAGGAACAGGAAAGTGCCGCTATCGGCCCTCACAAGCATCCTTCGAAGCTGGATCGCCAGGTTTGACGAGCCATATCTCAAAGACCAGACATTCTTCCAGCCCTATCCAGAAGAGCTTGTGGAGCTCTGCGCCGATACCCAGTGCGAGTGGTCTGGAGAGGAGCTGTTTGAGGGCAGGAGGCCAACAGGCGCGAAATGATGCACTTTTGCTGTGCTGAGGACGAGCTTGTAAAGCGTGCATCTCAAAATTCCGAGAAGTTACTTCAATTATTCCAGAACCTGCATGGAGTCTGAAATCTCCCTGCTCCGTGCGACGCCTCTATGCAGCGCCTCCAGAAACGTGCTTCTCCTGTCCAGGCTGTGAACTATGGCCTCTGTGACTCCGCCTTTAGTGCACATCCTCCCGATATACCCTTCCCGCTCTAAAGCAGTGCTAAAATTCGGCAAAACGCTCACTGCCCAGGAGTGGATCTCCCTGAATTGGGCGTATTCACCAGCAATTGTCTCCACAGCGCCCTCTATTTCCAGCTCCAGATCTTCAGCAGCCAGTAGGGCCGCAGGCAGACAGACCCCTGTTGTGAAGAGGTGCATGAGATCTTCATCCTCCAGCTGGTATGCTTTTAATCCCAGGCAGAAGAGCAGTCCTGACAGCAGATCGCTCTTTGGATAGACTGCTGCAATGCCCTTTCTCTGCCGTATTGTGTCTGGGCCGCTTGGCATTACTCTAAAGGCGTCGACCCCAAAGATGCTCTTCAGCGAAGATGTGCTTACGCCCGCAGCGCATGAAACCACAACTGCGCCTTTACGAAAAGATATCCTACCAAGATCTCCAATCGATTGAGGCCTAACTGAGATGAAGACTATGTCAGACAGGGCGCAGATATCTTCGTTGCTGGATATTCTCTCCTGAAGGCCTGCCTCCCTGATCTTCTCAAGAGTGCTCGCATTGCCACCGTAAGAGACCAGCAGTCCGTCTCCTGGAAGTCCACTGCCTAGAAGCTCCAGGGCAAGAGTCCTTCCAAGGTGCCCGCAGCCAATTATGCCTACGGTCTTTCCTGATAGAAAGTCAGCAGCGTCTGTAGCGGGAGATGGTGGCGAGGTCAAAGGAGTTCACCTACACTATTTGTCCACATTGGGCCACATGAGCTTATCCAGGTCGGACTTCTTGAATGTCCATTGCCCTTCCAGAGTCACGCCGCATGGAAGTCCGCCGAACTTCGCCTTGAGCATCAGATCTGCCAGCTCTTCGCGCATGACCCTGGCAATGCCGATGATCGATGTCGTTGGCCTGGCGTTCACATCCACCACCCTGGGAAGGTCGCCCACCACGAAGTCTATTCCGGCATATCCCTTGAGGCCCAGGGCTTCTGCAGCTTTCTCTGCAGCTTCCCAGATTTCTCCTGCGCGCGGAGTGCTGTAGGGCACCTGTGAGCCATTGTAGCTTATGGAGTCTCCCTCAAACTCGATTAGCTGGCGGTTTATGGTGAGGGGCAGGAACCTTTTTCCCACGACAAAGCTGGCGCTCAAATGAAGGCCCTGAAGATACCTTGTGGCGATGTAGCCTTCAGGCGTTCTTGGACTAGAAGAGATGCGAACGCCCTCAGAGCCGCATCCGGATCTCGGCTTGATGACATACCTGTGGCAGCCTGTCTCGCAGCCCTCAGGCTTTGCCACAATATCTGCCACCGGCACACCGCTGCTCTTCAATGCCTCTGTGCAGGAGAGCTTGTCTGAGCAGAGCCTTGCAGCCTCAGGGCTGCATCCCAGGTTGGCCTTTGTCTCCTCAAGGATTTCCAGAAAATCCGCCTGCATGCAGTCTGGAGCGATCACTAGGCCTGCATCCGCCTCAGTTGATGCGAGGAAGTCTGCAAACCCCTCTTCTCTGTCGCCCTTCAAGATAACGGGCGTCCCGGCATCAATTGCTGGGCCCGATGCAGGATAGATGACCTGGTGCCCGCACCTCTCGAAGCTTGAGGCAAGGATGGAGAGCATTGCCCTTCCCTCAAGCTCGCAGGTCCCGCCAATGCCTGCAGCAGAGGCATATTCAGCCACGAGTATCTTCATTTTTTGCCCGATCCGGTTGCAAGGTCTAATACTGCCTGGCCATGTAAGTTCTCTTAGCAGTGTCTTTGCCGCAGATGGCGCACTTGGCTTCAGTGAAGGCCTCATACTGGGGCTCTCCAAGCATGTTGGCCCCTACCTGGTCCTCCAGGGCATGCCCGCACTCCTCAGAGCCGCACCACACGACTCTGGCAACTCCGACCTCTGTCTGGGCCCTGGCCTCTTCAATGCCTGAGACATCCTTTACCTTGCTGTCCCTGAAGGCTGTAGCCCGCTCGTAGAGCGCAGACTGGAGCTCTTCAGCCTCGCGCGTTATGCTGGAGATGAGGTCGTCCATTGGCACTGCCTTCTTGACCCCGTCTCTTCTCGCAAGGGTGACCACGCCCTTCTCTATGTCTCTTGGACCCACCTCAAGCCTGATGGGCACGCCCTTCATCTCCCATTTGTAGAATTTGGCTCCGGGGCGCTCGTCGCTCGTGTCCAGACGGGCCCTTATGCAGGCGCCTTTAAGCTTCTCCTCAATGGACTTCGAGACCTCAAGCACCTTCCCCTTGTCGCCTAAGAGTATGGGGATGATGACGACCTGAGTTGGCGCCACCTTCCAGGGCAAGACGAGCCCTCTATCGTCGCCGTGAGTTGAGATGAGGGCTGCAATGCAGCGCTCTGAGATCCCGTAGCAGGTCTGGTTCACCATCTGCTGTGTTCCATCCTCAGCCTCGTAGGTTATGCCGTAGGTCTTGGCAAAGGTGGAGCCCAGGTGGTGCGCAGTTCCGACCTGCAGAGTCCTGCCATCAGGCATCACGACATCTATGGCGATAGTGTAGTCGGCCCCAGGGAACTTGTCCCAGGAAGGCCGCTTGCTCACCAGGAACGGTACTGCCTGTCTCTTGTAGAACTCTGAGTACCTCTGGATTGCGACCTCCACCTGTTCTGCAGCCTCGTCCCATGTCTTGTGGGCTGTGTGGGCCTCCTTGAATGAGGTTATCTCTCTCAGGCGTATCAGGGGTCGGGTGTGCTTTGTCTCGTACCTGAATGTGTTCACTATCTGGTAAATTTTTATGGGCAGGTCTGCGTGCGACCTGATCCAGAGCTTGAACATGGGATAGATTGCAGTCTCGCTTGTAGGCCGCAAGGCCAGCTTGACCTCCAAGGGGCTTGTGCCGCCGCGCGTGACCCAGTAGACCTCGTCTTCGAAGCCCTTGATGTGCTGGGCCTCCTTCATGAACTCGTCTTCCGGGATTAGGAGCGGGAACTGGGTCTCGTAGTGGTCCACGTCCAGGAGTTCTCTGATGATTGCATAGACGTTCTTCCTTATGGCAAAGCCAAACGGGTACCAAACCGCCATTCCCTTCACAGGGTACCTGTTGTCCACAATCTCAGCCATCCAGAGAAGCTCGTGATACCATTCGCTGAAGTTCTCTTTTGGAGGAAGCTTCTCGCTCTGGGATTGGCTAGATGACTTTGAATTAGCTTTTGCATCGGACTTTGAATTAGCATTTGCATTGGGTTTTGAACTGGACTTGGAATGAGTCATTGGACCACCGGAACCATGGATATGGCAATTGGCGTGATGAATGTCTCGATCGCTGCTGCCACCAGCAGCAGGGGAGCCGCCCACTTCGCCAGAAAGATCACTGCCTTCCTGGTCTCGCCTGAGACGTCTTCATCTTCTCCTAGGAGCGAGAGTATCAGGACGTGGCCCAGCCTGAAGCCTATGGCAATCGAGGTCAGAACCACTGGAAGCTCTATTATCCCATGAGGAGCTATCCCCGCCACAACGTAGAGCGCGCCTGCCTTCTGGACAGCGCCGTAAGCGACTATGCCAAGGAGGATGCCGTTTGAGGTCACGACCAGCAGTGGCATGATTCCCAGGCCGAGGCCGAGCAGAACGGACATGGCGCAGGCCAGGAGGTTCTTGAGGAAGATCACGACCATGATCATAGGAGGGCTGAGGTCCATTATCCAGCGCAGGGCCTCAAGCTCCTTGGTCCAGGAGGCTGCAAACTCAGGATCTGCGCCTGCAGCCAGGTATCCCATAACAGCTGTGGCTACGAAGATTAAGGCAGAGATGCCTATGTAGACTCTGATCGATCTGAGGTAAGCCAATTCGCCTTTTAAAGACAATCAATATCTCCATTATGACCAGGCAGCCTCATTATATAAGTC
This sequence comes from uncultured Methanotrichaceae archaeon, assembly GCA_964639235.1. GTDB lineage: Archaea > Halobacteriota > Methanosarcinia > Methanotrichales > Methanotrichaceae > CAZXDN01. Next base: position 12,799 of record CAZXDN010000014.1, read on the forward strand.
TAGCGAACTTTTCTCAAGGCTGCTGCCAGGAAGATGTAGAAGAGGTTCTCTGCGAAGATGCAGACGGCAGAAGGCACGCTTGCCTGGGGCCCGAAGATGACGAGAGAGACCGCTGCTGCCAGTCCCAGGTTCTTGTAAGACGCAAAGAGCATGTAAGTTATGCTTCGGGCGGGGTTCGCCCCTGCGAGCTTGGATGCAAGGTACACCAGAATCCCTGACCCGAATGTGCGCAGGAGCGCAACTGCAGCCACAGGCCCGATTCCAGAGAAGAGTGAGCTGTGGTTGAGCCCGATCACAGTGTAGGTCACTGTGAAGAATCCAAGGTTTATGGGAATCACTGGATCGATTTTTATCCCAGAGGCAAACCTCGACAGGATCATGGGCACCAGTATCAGGACGAGAGCCGCCCAGAATGCGTGCCAGAACCCCACGCCTGAGACGCTTGCAAATGCCAGGATCATGCCTGGCATGACTGCGAGCGCTGCGATGTAGCTCAGTGCCTCTGAGTAGAGGGCAAGCCTGACGTCTCCGCCAAGAAGCTTTGTCAGGGGAAGAACTGCAACTGCAGGCGGCACAGCAGCCATTATGACGAATCCTTTCCAGAGGTCTCCTTCGACTAAGAGACGGGCAAGTGCCAGAATCAGCCCGGATAAGAATATGTAGTTCAGGAGAAAGCCGATCAGAGAGCCCTTCAGATCGCCTCTGGACCTGAAGCTGACCTCTGTGAGCGAGAACGTCATCATCAGGATGAGGGCAGGCGTGATCAGCGCTGCAGTCGTCCTTGAGGGGCCTGGCAAAAGAAGCCCCAGGGCCATAGATATGGCAAATACAAGCGGCGAGTTCCTGAGATATCTTCCCCATCCCTTCCAAGACATCAGAGTTGGGCTCTGGCTCGATTAGATTTAAACTAATTTGGGCCGGGCATAATTCCTAAAGGGATCAGGCCCTGGGAGAGGTAATACAGGCCAAACAGTATCAGGAAGGCTCCGCATATGGAGAGTATCGCCCTGTAGCTCTTCTCTGAGAGCATCGACCTTCCGCGATCTAGGCTTGTGGAGACTGCAATATACCAGCCGAAGTCAGCGCACCAGTGCCCCACAAGAAAAGCCGCAGCCATCAGCATCGAGGCCTTGAGTCCGTCCAGGACCATTGCGCCTCCGATGCTGAGCCACCACACCCAGAAATACGGGTTTGCTGCGCTTGTGAGGACCCCTGCCAGGTAAGGATTTCCTGAGTCGCCATTTCCGCGCAGAGTCAGGGAGGCGTCTTTGCTGCCCTTGATGGTCAGAACGCCAAAAGCGATCAGTGCCAATCCCCCCAGGGCTGATATGGGGCCGGAGTGCTCCTGTGGCGCAGCAGATAGTCCGCCTACGATCAGCAAGAAGATCGCCAGCTCAACCAGAGCATGCCCTGCTGCGACCTTGGGGCCTGCTGTCCAGCCAGATTTGAGGGAGGAGTTTACAGTGGCGACCAATGTGGGCCCAGGTGCCAGCGCGCCAGTCAGGCCTATGAAGAAGGCCATGACCAGCATATCGATTACGCCTTCCATTTGAGTTCTCCGGGCTCAGATTTGGCCAGGAGGTATTTGTGGGTGCCGGAACGCGCGATATCTGCATACCAGATAAATCCACAGTCAGGCTGCGCAGCCTCAATCCGATCAAATGAGTGCGTTAGCCTGGAAAGAAAGGCGAAACCATAAAATCGAAGAATGGACAGGTCGGGATTTGAACCCGAGGCCTCTACCATGCCAAGGTAGCGATCTTCCAGCTGATCTACCTGCCCCCAGTTCGGAACTGAGCAGCGACACAATAACGTGTCGGTACATAAAGGTTTTGCTAGGGCGATGAGGACAGGGCTCTTCAGTCATCGCATTTGGCCTTGTCCTTATCAGCAAAGTTGTCGGGCCCCAGGAAGCCTGCGGACACTATTATCTGCATTCCCTTGTCCACGCTCATGTCCAGAGGCACAACCCTCTCCTCAGGGACCATGAAAAGGACGCCGGTTGTCGGATTGGGTGAGGTGGGAACGAAGACGTTGACGAGCTTCATGGATGTGACTGCGTCTATCTCTGCAGGAGACTTCCCTGCCAGAAAGCCCATTGTGTAGACATCTGGCATGTACTTTACCAGAACCACCTGTCCGAACTCCCTGTCGCTGCAGAGGAAGGTGTCGCTTATGTTCTTGATTATGGAGTAGATGGTTCGCGACAGGGGAATTTTGAGCATGACCTTGTCCAGAAGCTCAGCAGCCTTCTTTCCCACTGCATATGAGACGAAGACCCCGACCAAGATCAGGATGGCAAGAGTGATCAGGAGCCCCAGGCCTGGAATCGGCTGGCCGTATATCGCCACGACCGCTGGCTGACTTATGCCGTCTATGAACTCTATGAGGTATCTCAGGAGATAGAGAGTCGCAGCCAGAGGCACTACAGTGGCGATTCCGGTTATGAGGTATCTTCTCAAGTTGAAGCCCATTGACCAGCTTCGTTGGAGATTCAAGTATAAGAAACGGGCGATCCACTTTAAATTCAGGTCCTGTAAAAGAGCCTCCCTGAATCTGCTCAGACGACCCGACCGGTCTCAAGCTCGAATGGCCGGCTCATCCGAAGAGCCTTCTTAACTTGTTCTCCAGGGACGACTGGAGGAGCTCTGCTGAAGATATAAGGTCTCTTCCCCGCTCAGAAGGCAGGAGCGAGACGAGTTTCATCTCCTCAGGCTTCGGGTAGTGAAGCAGGCGTTCGCGCTCTTTGGAGATGGAGTAGTGGTAGTGGCCGTAGGCCACTGTGAGGGCATATGTCAGTATCTTTTCCGTGCGCCTGGGGGAGGTGTAGACCACCTGATCTGAGTCGTAGGTGGACCTGTACCCGCAGCTGAATAGCTTTCTAGAGAGGTCGTAGTCGTCGAGAAGAGAGATCTCGCTGTGGCCCCCGATGTTGAAATAGGCCCTTGATCTAACTGCCATGTTAGAGCCTATGATGTAGTAGAAGTTGGATATGGCAAGAAACCTGTAGATCTGGCGCCACTTCCACAGCAGCTCAGCTCCAAGGTCCGGGTCCTGGTAGACCACTGGGCCAGTGCTAGCATCGAAGCCCTCCAGGTTTCCTGAGATGACCTCAAGCCAGCGGTTGGAGACGACTGTGTCTGCATCTGTAAAGGCCAGGATCTCGCCAGAGGCTGCATAAGCCCCGTCTCTCCTGGCGCCGCCAATGCCAAGGCACTTCTGCGATACGACCCGGTCAGCGTAATTCAAAGCCCTCTCTGCAGTGGCGTCCTCAGAGCCGCCATCTACCACTATCACCTCGTATTTTTCCCTTGCAAGGCTCTGGTTCTCCAGCGCCTTTAAGCACGCCTCTATCTGGTCTTCCTCATTCAATGCTGGCACTATAACGGATATCATGGTAAACGCTCCTGCAGGAGTAGGCTGGGTAAGCCAGCAGATACCAACCTGCGACTGCTACAGCCCAGGTGGGCAGATACTGTCTCTGGGCGATGTTCAACAAGAGGATCACTGAGGCCAGCGTCAGAATGCCCAGAAGAATCAGGCCCTGTCTCTGGCCGATCTCAGTCACGGTGGTCTTGCTGGATCCAAGGTCCATCTTGTACTCCACCACCTGGTGACAGATCAACGCCTCTGCCCCCAGGATGAAGAAGAGGGATGATGTCCAGACTGCAGACTGTGGGAGAGATCCCTGGCACAGGGCGTAGCCTGCCAGGAAGGGCACAGCCCCGAACATGAGGCCGTGGGTCACAATGTCGAGCACTGGCCTCTCTTTTAGCCTTATGCGGCTCGCAGAGTAGGCTGTGAAGAGCACCAGGTTCAGGGACACCAGGGCTGCTCCAAGCGAAGTCATGGTAAGCGACAGAAAAGCCATGCATATCAGGATCGCCATCATCGCTTCTGTGCCCCTTTTTGTGGCAGCGCCTGTGGCCAGGGGATTCTTGTTGGACTCGACCTTGCCGCTGTGGAGGCGGTCTATGTCCACGTCGAAGTAGTTGTTGACAACGAATGCATAGCCTATCAGGGCGAGATAGATCACGAGCACAAGAGCCGCCTGTACGGGGCCTGTGCCTGCCAGCAGGGCGCCAGCCAACGGCACAAATGGGTAGAACCTGATCCAATCTCCAATTCTAAGCATCCTCAAGTAGTCTTCAAGCCCAACTTGCGAAGAAACACCAGGCATCTTCCAGGAAATAGAATAAGCCACTATAAATAACAATCACATCTGCTGAGGCTTTGAGAACCGCTCCTCGACCTCGCTTCGATGGATTGTGTTGTAGGAGCAAAAAGGAATGATCCTTCCATCAGGCGTTGCGTAGTGCACTCCGCACCTCTGGAGCCTCTCCAGGTCCAGGTTGTACAGGTCCTGGAAGTGCATCGCTCCCAGGAAGAGCATCTTGTTGTGAAACTCTGTCAGTGACTCCTTGGTCCCGCTTCTGAAGACGGAGATCAGACTCCTGGCCACGTTCAGGCCCTTTGGAGCCTGGGATTCGTCCACGAATCTCGGCAGCTCTTTTAGTATCATGCCATTCATCTTGAGACGGCTTAAGCTTGAGCCGTTTGAGCTGTCGAAGGCGTCCACCTCCTTCTGGATACTCTCCATGAGCCCCACAACATCAAGGAACCGGGTTATGGGAACCACGGCGCCTCCTGAGCAGTAGGCGTAGGTGGCAGCACCGCAGCAGGGGTGGACTGTGAATGCTGGCTGCAGGGCGCCAGTCTGTGCAGCCAAGAGGTCAGATATGGGGACCACAAAAGGCACAGGGTAAAAGTCGCTTCTGGCGATCTCCCCGTCTGTCTGGTCCTCTAAGAGAGCCAGGAGGTCGGGTATGGTGATCCTCTTCTTCTGGCGTTCTTCCTGGTCCGCCCTTCCGGCAAAAGAGATGGGCTGAAAGTTGACGCCTTTTACTATGTCAATTCTCTCTGAGGCGAACCTGACCATCTCTCCGACCTGAAGGTCGTTTATGCCCTTTGCAAGGGTTGGAACCAGGACCACGCTCTTTTGTCCAGCTCTGCGAAGATTGTCTATCGCCCTGAGCTTTACCGGAAAGAGGTCTCTTCCGCGAACCCGGAGATAAGGCTCTGGGGTGACGCCGTCGAACTGCAGGTACACCGTATTTAGCCCAGACCTCTCCAGCATCCGGCACAGTTCGAGGCTCTCTGCTAGACGAAGGCCGTTGGTGGCGATCTGTATCTGAGAAAATCCCATCTCTTTGGCCATTGCCACTATCTGGGGAAGATCATCCCTGACTGTGGGCTCGCCGCCTGATAGCTGGATCGCAGGGCAGGGAACTGGGCGCTCGGACCTGAGGCTCTTCATCATGTCCCTGATCTGCTCTTGAGAAGGCTCGTATATGCCGGCGCCTGCGTTCGCAAAGCAGACCGGGCAGGACAGGTTACACCTGCTTGTGACATCTATGTTTCCAAGAAGGGTGCTGGTCTTGTGGTTCTCGCAAAGCCCGCAGTCGAATGGGCAGCCTTTAAATCCCCTGGCGGAGTTATCGACGCCAGATCCATCACACCAGTAGCGCTCGAACTTCCTGAAGAGGGCTGCGTCTGACCAGTATATATCTTTGAAGTATCCGTGATCTTCGCAACTTTTTTCTATATATACAGCATCCCCTTCCTGAAAGAGTCTGGCATTCACTGCCTTGAGGCAGAGGGGGCATAGAGATGGCACAGTCTTTTCGATGCGAATCAACGAAATAACCACGATAATATAACCTGGTAAAATGGCGTATAAAGATTATGCTTATGGCGCCCTGTGGGAGAAAATGAGCGCAAAACATGCTGTGTCATTGGCTTTTTTGCAGAGCCTGAAGAACTTGAAGCGCGATACACCAATTCACAGGCTGCAAAAGATGGCCGCAGCATAGCTGTAGCCAGTTGAAACTCAGAAATACCAATCTAGCAAGAGGTGAAATAGCTAAATATTAGACAAGATCCGCCAGGGCCTGAAAGACCCCGGCGACGCGGTCTTTTATCTTCAGATGTCCTCAAAAATTTGAGGTTCAGTCCAGGCCAAGCATCTCCCATATCTTTCTCATGTCGAGGTGGACGCCCATAGAGTCCGCCAGGTCATCGTAGCCCTTGCCGCTTGAGTTGTCGGCCCTGGAGAGGTTCTTCCTGCGATATAGGTAGTCGAGGAAAGCGTTCCTGAAGTTCTCGTTCTCGAAGATGCCGTGGAGGTAGGTGCCTATCACCAGGCCGCCTTCTGCCACGGCGCCGTCGTCTCCAAATGCAGTCTCCCCTTTGGGGCTGGTGACGCCCATGTGGATCTCGTAGCCAGAGATCTCCTGGCCTTTGATCTTGTCGAGGATGGGGCCGCCTCCAGTGATTGTCTTTACCACCTGGACTGTCCTCTTCTCGTAGAGGTCGAACCTGGTGACCGCATCCAGGAGACCGAGTCCCGGCATCGATCCCACTGTGTCCTCTATCCCGCAGTCGATGATCTCAGTGCCGAGAATCTGGTATCCCCCGCAGATTCCAAGCACAGGTGTATCCCTCAATGCCAGGATCTGGCGATCCATTCCAGAGCGCTTCATCTCGCCTAAGTCAGAGACAGTGTTCTTGGTTCCGGGGATGATCACGGCATCCGGGCTTCCCAGGGCCTCAGAGAGCCCCACATACCTCACTCTGGCATAGCGCTCCAGAGGCTCAAAGTCTGTGAAGTTGGAGATTCTTGGAAGCCTTATGACTGCGATCTCCACACTATCAGAGGCAGACGAACGTTCCCCTGCTGACCTGGATGCCTTGTCGCCAAGCGATACAGAGTCCTCAGAGGGAATCTCCAGGTCGAGGTACGGCATCACTCCCAAGACAGGGACTCCTGTCATCTTCTCCAGGTCTTTCAGGCCCGACTCGAGTATTCCTGGATCTCCCCTGAACTTGTTTATGACCAGGCCCTTGACAAGGGGCCTGATGTCTGGGGGAAGGAGCTGTACAGTCCCGTAGAGGCTGGCGAAGACTCCGCCGCGCTCTATGTCTCCCACAAGGACTATGGGCGCCTTGAGGAGTCTGGCAACGTAGATGTTTGCCAAGTCGCGCTCGTAGAGGTTGATCTCTGCAGCGCCGCCCGCTCCCTCGACCACTATGTAGTCGTAATCCTTCTCAAGCTCAGATATGGCGCTGTCAACTGTGGATTTCAGCTCGTCTATATGCCTGTAGTACTCCTCAGCCGACCTGTCGGCCAGCGGCTTTCCAAGCACTATCACCTGAGATGTTCGATCCCCCTTGGGCTTGAGGAGGATGGGGTTCATGTGCTCAGTGGGCTTTATGCCTGCAGCCCATGCCTGGACTGCCTGGGCGATTCCAATCTCGCTCCCGTTCTCTGTGACCCAGGAGTTGAGGCTCATGTTCTGAGACTTGAACGGCGCAACACTGAGGCCGCGTCTGTAAAGAGCCCTGCAGATTCCAGCCACAAGGGTGCTCTTGCCCGAATGAGATGTGGTGCCTAGAACCACTATGAATCTGGCCATGTTCTCGCCTGGAGGCAATTCAAGTTTATTTGCCTTTTGGAAGATTCTATTTTGCAAAGGTCTGGTCATGACTGCAACTGGTCAGAGAACCTAGAAAGCCCTGATTGCAGCCGCTAAATTGGACAAACTGATAGATCAACAAAGCGCAGCAGATGGCGGGGTTGAAATTTCACATGAGGCTGGATTAAGGGCAAATCCATTGCAAAAAACTATATATCATGTATCTATTTTTCCACGTCTAAGTCAATATATAGAAAGTCGACAGGAGAATGACCATTAGAAGCATCGCACTCATATGCATATCAGCAATCGTCCTGTGCCATCCAGCGCTCTCGATTTCCGTCATATTCGACTTCAAGTGCAACAGCAACGACGAGTCGTCCACTCTGTCCCATTACAGCCAGACGAGAGGCACCTGGGAAGATGGCAGCAGCACGCCTCTTGGATATGAAACTCGCTCCTTCAGTTACCTGGCAGATGGGCAGATAGAGTTCGAGGATGCTGTAGATTACAAAGAAGGCTACATGGCAAATGATATGCCCTCGATCAGCTATGGCATGACGGTCTCGTTTAAAGGCCAGAAGGGCATATCCCAGCTCTCTGCAAGAGGAACATACCTCAGCGATGGGGAGATACTCTCAACGAGAGCTGTGAGATATGGCGACGAGGGCAGCTTAGCAGACAAGAGCAGCTTAGCAGATAAGAGCAGCTTAGCAGACAAGAGCAGCTTAGCAGACAAAAGCAGCTTCGACGCCTTATCCAAGCTCGTAGAGAACCTAGGCCTGGGAAGAGATCCCTCCTTGGCTTCAGGCTCCAATTGCACAGATTGCTCAGAGCCGAAAATAGGATCAAACGCCAGGAAATGCCCAATAACTGTGAGCGCAGAGCTGGAGATGAGCCAGGCCAGAAAAGGATATGGCGGCTATAGCCTCGTATACAATGCTTCTGTCCCAAGAGGATTTGTGGACACGCTGGACACCACAGGGTGGACACACGAGATAGGTGCGGTCAGGAACGATTGGGAGCAGGCCTCCTGGATGACTGGAAACATCACCGTAGAAGACAACTTGCTTGCAGGGGGCCTCTTAAGCCAATAGTGGCAACTGGGGCCTGATGATCTGGGAAGCAACTGCAGAAAACGCGCAGGATCAGGTCATATATTCAGCTTTTGAAGAGAATGTTTTTTAGGGCATAAATTTTTATTAAACATTCATCTAAACCTTCTCCGGGCCAGAGCTTTGGCAATCCCAAACTACTCCGCAATTGGATATTCCAAGAAATTCTTGTTTCCAGGTTGTAGCCGTATTTTGGGGATGGCGCTCTTTTGATGGGATAAAGCATACCGGCAATGATAAATATTGGCTAATAGATATGGCGATTTATGTTTTGAGAATTTATCATGATAAAGGAGGATATGGCGAAAAGGAGCTATTAATTGGGTTGTTATTAGATAAAAACATCACAAATATTGGGACCAACTCTGCGAGAGCAGTTCTGAAGAGACAGAAGTTCTGAAGGTCAAATGATAATTCCGTCAGAATATTTAGGGATTTGGGCGTAGAGGCCTAAAGGAGTGGAAGGATATGAGAGCATTACAAATATTGAAGATTCTGGCGTTAATCTCCATTTTAATGGCAGTTATATGCAATCCAGCCCCGGCATCGAGCCTGAGGTCTGAGTTCATCTGCAACAATAAGGACGCCATAACCACATATTACACCTATCTAAAGGAACCAAAGCTTCAAGATAGCGGATATACGAGAGGCATGAAGACTGGCAGTTTCAACTATTTCTACAACGGCGATGTGGCACTCAGAGATACTATGGAGTACTACGATGGACTGGTCGATGCCAAGCACCCATCTGGGGGCGATCACAACTCCACAATCGACCACAGGCTAGATGTAGACTTCGTGGGCGAGAAGGGCATCTCCACATACTACTCCCAGGGATTCTTCCCCAATAACAGGGCTGTATCTGCTGGAAAGAAGATCTATTACATAGATTATAGCAATAAGTCATGGAACTTGGGAGGAATATACAAATCAGACAAGATATCCGTCAGGGGCTACACCAAGATGGGCGCAAACCTCCCGAATGCCTTCGCCTTCTGGTACAACGGCCAGGTGGAAAACGGCGTTATGGAAGTTAGTGATGCCACAGGCTGGTCTAACAAGACTGGCGCCAGAAGGATAGACTGGGAGCAGGATGCTCTCATGAAGGGCAGCTTCCTGAACGTTACCAACAACCTCATAGTCGAGAGAGGCCTGTATCTGACCAAGTCACCTGAAGACTGGCTGCCCTGCTGCTTCGATAGCCTTCGCCCGCCAGTCGAGCCCAAGGGTGGAGTCTGGCCAAGCAGCAGCGTCAAATCAGTGCTGGCAAGTGGCTCGCACGTCAAATCTTGCTTTAAAGGCGCAGTAGTCGTAGAGTCCAAGCAGGATCTAGAGGAGTTCTTCCAGGGAATCGATGTTACAAGCACACTCTCTCTCCTGGATCAGCAGACCAACGAAGCTGGGTACCTGGTAAAGGTGCAGAACAAGTACAGCGTTCCTGTTGAGAAGCTCGTCCTCACTATGAACCTGGCTCCAGGCATGAAGTACGAGTCGTACAGCTACGGCAACGGCACTGAAGCTCTCCTCTCTGGAGCCTCAGTTGAGCCTAACCCAACAGATACCGACGACTTGCAGGTGCTGCAGTGGGGCTGGGAGGGCGGAATGAGAGCTAAATCAGAGATCGCCATCCTCGTCAAGGCAAACACCAAGGGAGAGTGCGACGTATCCAACCTGGAGAAGACCACAGCTGTGGCAAAAGGCCTGAAAGATGGAGATCTCGTCTCATCTGGGGAGAAGGGATCTTCAGTCAATATCGGAACATTGGTCTAAACTTAGGTATCCCAAGATGTGCCCCTCGGCAGCGTGGTCGAGGGCACTTAAATATTTTTATGACACTGCATTTTCTGCGAGCGTCGATATGACAAGCCACAGCTGCTAAGATCCTAGCTCCCTGACCTCCCGTAAAACTAGGCACATAGATCCGATGCATTGCGATTCGCTGTGCATAATAGGCACAAAGCCCTATTAGCATAAACCAATGCCATCTGCCGCATTTCTCTGGAAATTGTGCCTAAATCGCCGGGAGGTCAGGTTAAGAATGCTTGGAACTATAGTATGAGAAGATATGAAGTTCAACAAGTGTATTCTAATACATCGTTATCTGTTGGCACATCTTTTCTCAGGTCTATTAAAGTCTCTATGTAGCCCTCAATTGCCTCTTTTGCCATGGCAATGGCTTCTTCTACAGTTTCGCCAAAGGTGATGCATCCAGGCAGAGCAGGGACGATGACAGTATAGCCGCCTTCCTCCTCTTTTACCAGCCTGATTCTGTAATTTAGGGTTTTCATCCTAATGCCCATTTCTGTTTTGCTTATTCAACTTTAGGGCTCCCGCTGAGGCAGAATTTCCTTTGCCACTTCCTTTACCCAGTTAACGTACACCGGAATTTGCATTTCCAGGAACGCAAGGGTTAAAACATAATCGCCAAATGGCAAAGTCGAGACTTTTGGTTAGAAGAACACTTAACCATATACGGGCCGATCTTTAATCAAGCCTAAGTCGTCCCCGCCGGAGGCAGGGTCAGGGGGCCGTCCGGCCTTGAGGACACTCGGCTGGAGGTTTAAGGCCAGAAGAAGCTCGACAGAACTCTTGATATTACCCCGACTGAGATAGTGGTCTCAATTGCTTCAATCCCAGTGTGCTCGAATCTCGCTAAATGCACGATTGGGGCCAGCCTTGACACTGAGGGGCATTCAGCTTGAGGCTTAAAGCAAGTGGAAAATAACTTGAAGCCCGATAAGCTAGATCTTAAAGAAAAACGGCAAAAATGGGGCGCTTTACCCAAACATCGCGCCCATTCCGCCCTCAGCGGCCTCGGCCTCGTCCCTGAAGGCCTTGAGTAGGAAATCGCCCTCTTCGCCCTTCAGCTCTTTTGCTGGAGATTCGGCCAATAGCTTCTTTGCCTCCTCGACCAGGTCGTCTCTGGCCTTGATGTACATGCAGGTGCCTTCCTTGTCCAGGCCCATTATCTTGCAGTCCCTGATCGTCGGGCCCAGCCTCTTGAAGAATTCTGTGTCCATCAGCTTGTTCATCTCTGCGCTGTTTTTGAGGTCGTAATGGTAAATTAGCTCCATAAATCAAATCCCCTGAATGACTTCCTTTGCTTTTTTAAGCCTCTGAGTGGACTGGTCCATTATCTCAGCGGCCTCTTCTATTGCCACAGCTGCCTCAGGGCTTATCTCCCTGACCTGCTTTGCCCTCTCTCGAAAAGATTTGCTGTGGCTGTCGTTATGCTCTATCCAGTGCTCAAGCAGATGATTTGCCTCTTCCTTCTTCATGACCCATCCTTCTGTGCTCTAATTCAGTAACGCCTGCTTATCATGTAATCCGCTAAATCCAGGAGAAGCGACTTTGCCTTTGAATCTGGGAGGACGTCTAAAGCCCTCTTTCCAGTCTCCACCAGGTCGACTGCGCGCGACCTGGCGTAGTCGATGGACCCGCTCTCTTCGAGAGCCTTCAAGGCCAGGTCTATCTCCTCAGGATCTGCGTCCTTTCTTCCGAAGGCCTTTACCTCCACACCATGATCTATGGCGTGGATCATGATGAGCGTCTTCTTGCCCTCGATTATGTCTCCGCCCCTCTTCTTTCCTATGACCTTGGCTGGAGCTGTCAGGTCAAGGACATCGTCGTGAATCTGGAAGCCCATGCCTGTGAGCCTCCCGAACTCATCGAGGCCCCTCCAGGCAGTCTCTTCTGCTCCTGAGAGGATGGCGCCGATACCTGCAGCAGCCCCGTAGAGGACGCCCGTCTTCTTCTCTATCATCTCCATGTACTCAGGCTCAGAGACCATAGGCCGCTCCTCGAACTCGAGGTCCAGCCACTGGCCCTCGCATATGGCAGTGCATGTCCCTGAGAGAACGTTCATGGACTGGAGTATCAGCTCTGGGGCAGCTGCTGTCATTCCCAGTATCTGAAATGCCTTGGAGTAGAGAGTGTCTCCTGCAAGTATTGCTCCAGAGGTCCCCCAGATGGTGTGCACAGACTTCTTGCCTCTCCTTATCTCGGCGTTGTCCATTATGTCGTCGTGGATGAGGGTGAAGTTGTGTATCAGCTCAATTGAGACTGAAGCTGGCGACAGGGCTACCGGGTCTCCGCCCACAGCCTCGCCTGCAATCAGGAGCATGGAGGGCCTAAGCCTCTTGCCGCCAGCGTCAACCAGGTGCCTCGTGGCCTCGTAGAGGCCTTTTGGGCGCGCAACAGGCAGAAGCTGCTCTATTGCCCTGGAGACAATCTCCGCTCTCTTTCCAACCTCTTGGTCGATCACGATCTCACTCCAGGAGGAGCTCCTGGCCGTTTCTAACCAGGTGTATGTTCGATCCGAGGCTGTATCCAGTGTCCTCAGCCATCATGAGGTAGCTCCCGTGAGAGATGAGTGTGCCGTGGCTGGGAATGACGTGCTGTGGATTAATCATGCGCAGAAGCTCCCAGTGGTCCTCCATGCAGGCGTGGCCTGAGACGTGGACGTTGTCGTAAATCCTTCCGCCCCTCATCTTGAGCTTAGTCACCACTGTATGCCTGTTGGACTCGTTCAAGGGCTGAGGAATTATACCAGCGCTGAATATGACCTTGTCTCCAGACTCAACCTGGTAGTCGGTCTCGCCGTTTGCAACGCGGCTTAAAATGGCTCCAGGCTCACCCTGATGACCGGTCATTATGGGCAGATACTTGTCCTTGCCATCAGCCATGATCCTCTTCAGTGCCTTGTCAACAGCTTTTCTCCTGCCGTATACTGCAAGGCCGTTGCCCTTCTCTGCATAGCCCGTCCTCATGGCAGTGCCCCAGTACTTCTCCATCGATCTGCCCAGAAGCACAGGCTTTCTTCCCATCTTGTGCGCAGCCTCGATTATGGCCCTTATGCGCGCTATGTGAGATGAGAAGGTCGTGACCATGACCCCTGACTTGGTCTCTTCAGTTCCCATGAGAACGTCCCAGACCAGGTCTTTGGCGATCTGCTCTGAAGGCGTCTTGCCAGGGATAGCTGCATTCGTAGTCTCAGTGATCAGCGCCAGAACCCCTTCTTTTCCGAGGGCTTTGAGCCTCGCAAAGTCTGGGGGTTCTCCAAGAGTTGGATTTCTGTCTATCTTGAAGTCGTTGGCGTAGACTATCGTCCCCCTGTCGGTGTGAATGGCTGCAAAGACACAGTCCACGATGCTGTGCTGTACCCTGATGAACTCAAGCTCGATGCTATCCGTTACCTGGAATCGCTCTCCCGCCCTCATCACAACCAGGGGGTTGTCCACTCCAAAGATCTTCTCAGACTTGATCTCCTGGCTGATCAGGTCTGCAGTAAACGGCGTTGCAATTATCGGCGCCTTGTACTTGTGTGCGAGCTTCGATATTGCGCCTATGTGATCCAGATGGCCGTGGGTGCATGCTATTGCCCTCACCCTGCCATCTACGTTGTCCATGATGCTGTCGTCTGGTATGGCACCCATGGCGATCAGGTCTGCTGCGTGTAGCGATTCCACATCTGTGTCCTCGTGGATCTGGACCCGATCGAGCCTTATGCCCATGTCCATCACCACTATATCGCTGCCGATCCTGATCGCGGTCATGTTCCTGCCTATTTCGTCGTACCCTCCGACCGCGATAATTCCAATATCCTTCATCTTGCCATCTCTCTTAAAATCGAAAATTTCCTTGTGTCAAACCCTCGTGATTCGAGGTACTCTCTGGACCGTCCAGCAATGATTATGGGTGCAGATTTGAGGACCTCGATATTTTCAGATCCTGTGAGGAACATCGAGATCCTGAGAGCCCTTATGTAGGCCTTCAGGCTCCTTGCCACCTCATCTGAGCTGATCGTCGCGGGACCCAGCATCGGAAGCGCAGTTCCGGCCATTGAAGCTCCCAGAGCTATTCCCTTGGCCACATCCACGCCGCTCCTGACTCCACCTGAGGCCACGACCTCTGCGCCTGCATGAATGCACTCCACAACGCTTACTGGAGTTGGTATCCCCCAGTTCCAGAAGAGGTTTCCCATATCTACTGACTCAGAATCTCCGTGCTCGTCAGCTCTGTAGGCCTCAACCCCTGACCACGAGGTCCCGCCCATGCCAGACACATCTACGATGCGAACTCCGGCTCTCATCAGGTCTGATGCAATCTCCCATGAGATTCCTGCGCCTGTCTCCTTGACTATGATTGGAACTTTTCCAGAGGCTGCAGAAGTTATTGCTGCAATCACGCTGGACCCGTCAGTCTCCCCCTCAGGCTGGATGGACTCCTGCAGAAAGTTCAGGTGAATGGCTATGGCATCTGCGTCTATCATCCCAGCAAGCCTCTCCAGGACCTCAGGGCCGTCGTTTCTGAGCTGAACCGCACCAATGTTTCCAACAATTGGTATATCTGGAGCTGCATCCCTGACCACTGAGAAGGTCTCCTCCAGGCTTGAGTCCTCCAGAGCCGCCCTCTGGGATCCGAGGCCCAGAGCGACTCCCATCTCCTGAGCTGCAATTGCCAGGTTCAGGTTGATCTCCTTGGCATCTGGATGTCCGCCGGTCATTCCAGTGATCATTATAGGAGCCATAAGTCTCCTTCCGAGGAACTGGCATGTCGTGTCGATCCTGTCTGCGTCCAGCTCTGGCAGAGCCCTGTGAACCAGCACCAGGTCGTCGAACGGCCGCCAGTCAGCTTCAACTGCCCTGTCCTGGCAGATCCTTATGTGATCCAGCTTTCTGCTAGAAGTCGTCACCTAGATCTCCTCACAGCGGTGCCTATGTGCTCTCCTTGAATGGCCCTCTCTATCTGTCCCGGCCTGGAGGCGTTGAAGATCTGAGACTCTGTTCCCTCGCCTGCAAGGTCGAGAAGTTCCTTTAGCTTCCCCTTCATCCCGCCTGTCACATCCACTCCAGACCCAGGCCCGAACTTAAGGCTTGAGAAGTCCTCTTCAGTTACCACCTGCAGGACCCTTCCATCAAGGATTACTCCGTCCACATTTGTGCCAATTGCCGCGATCTCGGCTTTGAGATTCCTGGAGAGGTAAGAGACAAGCTGATCTCCTGAGACTATTCCTGCACCCTTCTCAGAGTCCATGGCAACGTCTCCGTGGAGGACTGGGAGCATTCCTCGCCTCAGCATCTCTTTTAAGGGAGACAGCTCCATGGATTTTATCCTTCCACTGCGAAGCACTGTGCAGTTGAATGGGCTTACTGGAACTGGATTTGCTCCTGCGCGGCTTAAGGCCTCTACCACCATCTCATTTAGCTTGAGGACTGAGGCATGAGTGACCCTGACGCCTTCAGGGCTGAACCTGCTTGGCAGGCCATACTTCTTGGCGGGCATGTGGCCGAAAGACCCGGCGCCGTGCACCAGCACCAGGCCTGATGGGCTGCTTGCGATCTCTTTGGAGATCCTGACTATCTCAGGCGATCTGGGGCAAGAGGATTTCGACTTGTCTGTAATTATGCTCCCGCCTATCTTCAGTATCTTCACCATAAAATTGTCCAACCCAAAGAAACTTATCGTTCCAGCCTGACGCCCTCGCATCCAGTCCTGGTTGCAAAGGCCCTGCCCCTGGCCTGCCTGATTGCAGTCATCATCTCAGCAGCTCCCCCAGATGGTGGAAGAGCGATCATGCACCCTCCGCCCCCAGCGCCGGTGATCTTGGCACCAAGAGCGCCTCCAGCGCCCCTGGCAGCATAGACCAGCTCGCTCAGCTCCCTGGTTCCGACGCCTAAAGCTTCCAGAAGCCCGTGGTTGACGTTCATCAACGGTCCAAGGTCATCTGTCCTGCCCTCAGTCAGGAGAGTAAGGGCCCTTGAAGATATGGCGCCTATAGCCTCGAAGATGGGCTCGACTACGTCTGGGCAGTTCCTCCTCAATGACTGGACCTTGGCCACCTCTGACCTGGTATCGTGAGATCGCTCTGTGTAGCCTATCACAAGGTCTATTGGAGGAAGGACTATGGCCCGGATCTCTTTTGAGACCAGCTGATAGCCCCCAAAAGTGGAAAGCGCAGTGTCCATAGGGCTTCCCAAGCCCTGCTGCACCCTCTTTTCTATTCTGTGAGAGACTGCTGCAATCTCTTCTCTAGAGAGCTCCAGGCCCATATGGGCGCATAGAGCAGCAACTGTGGCCACAACAATTGCAGCAGAAGATCCAAGGCCAGATGCAGGAGGAATCTCAGACTCGACCCGGACTCTGACGTCTCTGGCATCGAACTCTTCGAGGACAGCTGAAATGTATCTGGTGGCAAGAGCTGCATCTTTTGAGCTTCCCATGGCCCTGATGCATTCAGACAGGGGATCGATTGCAAACCCTGTGACCATCAGCCTCAAATTTCTGGCGTCGATCTCCACCATTCCCTGCAGGCCTTCGACTGCCACAACCGCCCTGAGATCTATAGCTGATCCAAGGGCAGGAACTCCGGCAACGACGGCGTGCTCTCCGAAGAGAATCACCTTTCCCGGAGCAGATGCGACAGTCATGTACCCTCAGGTGTAAATTATTGCCCCGTAGCCCACCACCTGGCTGTAGTCGCCTGCGACGTCGCCGCTCGTGGCATAGCGCAGCAGCTTTCCGCTGGTGGCGCCGAGCGCCTTGGAGGCTGTAATCGTTGCGGCAATCGGCCCATAGCCGCAGGCTGTGGCGTTGTACTTGTAGACCTGGCTGTAGAGCTTGGACACGTTCATCTCGACTGCTGCTTCTATCAGCTTGGAGTCGACCTTCCTGGCGACCTCAGCGGACTCGTAGTGAGTGAGATCGCTGCTGGCAATTACAGTGCAGTCTCTACCAAGCTTTCGGACAGCATCGGCAACTGCAGACCCCACCTCGACTGCAGTCTCCTCGTCTTGGAGGCCCATAGCTATTGCCAGCATCTTAAAAGATGAGAACCTTCTCTGCAGAAAAGGCAGCTGCACCTCTATGGAGTGCTCGTGCAGGTGCGCCGCCTCGTCAGAGTCTATGATGCTTCCTGAAAGCGCATCAGCCATCTCAAGATCGGGCTCGACTGTGCCAAGAGGCGTCTTCCAGGCTTCTCTTGACATGGCAACTGGAAGGCCCAGTCCCGTGTGGTTTGGACCTATGAGCACGTAAGTATCTCTCTTCGGAAGACGGGCAAAGACCTCGGCTGCCACTCCCCCAGAGTACATGTAGCCCGCATGAGGGACCACAGCACCCATAACCTGCAGCTCTTCTATGGTCAGGTTGTCGAAGGCCTCATCGAGCTGACGGTTGAGGCCTGATGCCGTTCCAGAGTAGAACTGACCCGCTACAGCCGGAGATCTCATGCCTTAGAACTCCATCTCGAAGTCAGAGATAGTGTACTTGAACCTGTTCTCCTCTCCGCGCTCCCTCAAGACCTGCCTTGCCAGGAGCCAGTAGATCAATGTCAGTGCCTTTCGGCCCTTGTTGTTCGTTGGTATGACTAAGTCGACGTTCGAGGTCATGTTGTTTGTATCACACAGGGCAATGACTGGAATCCCTGCGTCCACAGCCTCGTTTACCGCCTGAGCATCGCCGCTTGGATCTGTGGCGATGAGCACATCTGGCTCTATGAACCCGTAGAAATCAGGATTGGTCAGCGTGTTGGGTATGAACCTGCCCACGTTTGCCGTAGCCCCAATGGCCTTGGCGAACATGGTCGCAGGTCTCTGGCCGTACTGCCTGGCTGAGACCACCAAGATCTTTGAGGGGTCATAATTGGCCAGGAACTTGCCTGCGAGCCTTATGCGCTTGTCTGTGGACTGAACGTCAAGCACGTAGAGCCCGTCGGTTCTCACCCTGTAAATGTAACTCATCATGTCGCTGGTCTTCTGCTGCGTGCCTATGTGAACACCAGCCGCGAGGTACTCGTCTATCGGTATGAGAGTCTCATATTCGCCCTCTACCGTTATCACCTCATCTTCAACCAAAATTTTCACCTACCTTGTATCTCGTCTAACTGTGATGGGGATGACGCCCAGTCTCATCTCTTCTAGCGCGATATCTAGAGGGTCCATCGATGTGGTATCGATCAACACAGGGGCTCCCATGAAAATCTGCAAAGCACGCGCGCCCACTATCCTGGCACGCTCATATCTAGTGTATTTCTCACCCAACAAATGGCCACCTCAAAAGGAAGAGTATGATGGGGTTGCTGAGATTCGAACTCAGGTCACAGCGTCCCGAACGCTGTAGGATGGACCAGGCTACCCTACAACCCCCTTCTACTGGTATCGCCTCAATATATCCACAATCTCCACGTGGGAGAGGAGCATACGCCTGCAGCAGTAGCTGTCGATGCCTAGGTCGTCCATGACCTTTCCGGGAGGCTCGGCCTTGATCCGCTCTCTGTATTCCTCCCATACGTTCGAGATCACCCTGCCGCAGGAGAAGCACCTAACTGGAATCAATTCAGTTTCACCTGTATGACTTCTGGTACTTGGCTCTAGCACCCGGTCCGCCAAACTTCTTCTTCTCTTTTTGCCTGTGGTCGGAGACGAGCAAGTTCCTATCATACTCTGAGTAGGCTTCCTTTAAAGCCGTATCCCCAGACCACTCCACAATTCCGCGCGCAATTGCAGTCCTGACTGCATCTGCCTGTCCAATTGTGCCTCCGCCAGATACAGTGACGTCTACGTCCAGCTTGGAGGCGATCTCTCCTGCCATGAGGACTGCATCCATGATCTTGAGCCTTGCGAGCTTTGGCTCATAGATCTCCACTGGAACCTTGTTTATGCGCACCCTGCCGGTGCCCTCCTTGAGCGTGGCCCTGGCGGTTGCGGTCTTCTTCTTGCCTGATGAGTTGATTACCTTCATTAAAGACCCTCTCTAGAAGTTCGCTCCGAGCCTGCGGCTGAGGTCGCCTAGCTCAATGTAGTTTATGGTGCTGGTCTGCCTCATCTTTGCTCCTTCTGGCTGCTCCAGCTCTGTGCCCGCGAACTCTCTTGGGACGCCGATGTAGACCCTGAGCCTCGACATGGCATCTCTGCCGCGGCCCTTCTTGTGGGGCAACATGCCGCGCACAGTCCTCTTTATGATCATGTCGGGCCTCCTTGGGAAGAACGGTCCGCCTTCTTTGGAGCCCCTGGCTCTGGCGGCGCCGTACTCTGCATATATGCTCTCTCTTCTTCCGGTGATGACTGCCTTTTCAGCATTGACAATTCTGACATCCTCGCCCTTGAGAAGATGGCTGGCAGTCACGCTGGCCAGGCGTCCGAGGACCAATCCAGTTGCGTCAACTATCATCAGATCACCTCAAAATCTTTATGGCTGAAACCTTGGGCGAAGAGGCCACAAGGTCCTCTATCTTCAGACACTTTCCACCAGCTGCAACTATCTTGGAGGCTGCCTGGCTGCTGAAGCCGAGGGCCGCTACAGTTACACTGTGATCGATATCGCCTGAGCCAAGGACCTTTCCTGCTATGAGTATTGTGTCCTGTGGGCTCGTGTGCCTGTTGATCTTGCTAATATTCACAGAAGCGTAATTTCGGCTGGGCTTTTCCAGACGCTTTGCTACATCGCGCCAGATTCCAGCTCCACTCTGGCGAGACGCCGCCTTGAGGTCTGCTATGAGACGGTTTAATCTCGGATTGGTCTTTACCTTTTTATCACTCTTCATATAGATCCTCCGCAGGGCCCCTTTTGAGGCCGACTCACGCGCCTGTGCGCGTTCGAGCAGCTATGCTCATGCGCCCTGGGCCATTTTCTGCCCAAGTGCGGATAGAATAGTTCGACACTTCGCCACTATTTAAGCGTTTTCACGACAGGCGCGCCTGAGGTCCAAGCCCCATTGCAGACACCATCTATCCTATCAGGGCTTATAATTATTGGGCTTATAATAAATTATTAATCGCTTGATTGGGCATTAGATATACAGGCGATTGTGATATGGTAGATCCTGCTATTATGCTCTGTGCCTTTGCAGGCTTTATCCTTGGAATTATCAGCGGCCTTATACCTGGCCTTCATGTGAACAACTTTGCAGCGCTCCTGCTGGCCGCCACTCCTCTGCTCTTGGGTATGGGTTTGGAGCCCCTGCATATAGCAATGATCATACTTGCTGCAAGCATATCGCAGACATTCCTGGACACAGTCCCGGCAGTCTTCATAGGAGCGCCAGATGCAGACACTGCCCTTGCAGTGCTTCCAGGCCAGAAGATGATGCTTGAGGGCAGAGGGATAGAGGCCATAAGGCTGTCTGCCCTGGGAAGCGCAGGGTCGATAATAGTGGCCCTGGTCCTCATCTATCCTCTGGCCTGGATCTTCTCCAACTGCTATGACCAGATCATGAAGTACACGGGCCTGATTCTGCTTGAGATTGCAATCCTAATGATCATGACTGAGACCGGCCCAAAGATAGAGGGCCAGGGCTCTCTGGCTGTTTGGAAGTACAGGCTTCTGGCTGCTGCGATCTTCATAACCAGTGGATTACTGGGGACATTCGCCTTCAATCATCAGGAAATGATCGATTCGCCACAAGGTTTTGAGCCTCAGGTGCTTCTCCCGCTGCTCTCAGGCCTGTTTGGGGCTTCATCTCTGATCATGAGCATCTCAACAAAGGCGAAAATCCCCCCTCAGGGCGAGACTGCGTTTAGCATCCCGCTGCCAAAGCTCTCTAAATCTATACTTCTGGGAAGCATTGGGGGATCGCTCGTGGCATGGTTTCCTGGGATATCAGCATCAGTTGCCACAATTGCTGCCAGATTTGGAAAAGAAAGCTCAGGCGAGGAATTCCTGGTCTCCATATCTGGAGTGAACACTGCAAATGCAGTATTCTCCCTGATTGCACTGTATATCATACAGAAGCCCAGAAGCGGCGCCGCTGCTGCGATAGAGGGCCTGGTGAGCCTGGACCAGGGCGTGATGATGCAGATGATGGTAATTCTGGTGGCTGTGGCATTTGCGTCGTACTTGGCCACGATATTTGTGGGAGATCTGGCTGCAGATGCAATGACCAAGCTGAACTACAGGTCGCTATGCATATGCATTCTCCTGGGCCTGGCAGCAATGACTCTTGCGCTCACAGGCAAGTTCGGGATCCTTATCTTCTTCGTCTCAACGGTCGTTGGAATGATCGCTCCTCTGGCAGGAGTGCGAAGGACTCACGCAATGGGAGCGTTGATGCTGCCGCTGATACTCAGATACATCTAGGTCCTGTCTCAAATCCAGATTCTATCTCAAGGCTCCAGATTCCATCTCAAGGCAAATGCAGACCTGCTTGAGCCTGAATATAAGGACAGGCAGGTCTGAAGGAGCCTGCAGCTCAAGCCGCCTACAGCATACGCTTTTTGTGCAGGTAGTCTCGAAGCTCCATGTCAGGAATGCTCTGCAGGTATCCGCTCAGAGGGTCCCATCTGCCTGAGATCTTGTCTGCCTCAGAGTTTCTCCCAAGCTTCCTCAAAGCCTCCTTCTTGGCGCCGCGGGCGTAGTCGTCATCGAGTGCGATTGCCCTGTCGTAGTAATAGATGGCGTCATCGTATCTTTCCATATGGTAGTATGAGATCCCGATAAGCCTCCACGAGCCAGAGAACGAAGGCACTAGACCTATCACCTCATTGAAGCTCTCAATTGCCTCCTCGTATCTGCCCATCTGTCCCAGCGTGTTGCCTCTGTAGTACCAGACCTCTGGGTTGCTGGACCCACCCTCTACAGAGCCATTGTAGATCTTGAGCACCTCTTCGTATCTGCCCAGGTCGTAGAGAAGATACGGGTCAGGGGACGCCTTGCTCAGCGAGACGAGGTCAGCAGTAGACACAGTTGAAGGCTCTGAACTTGTGTTCTTTGTATTGTTCAGGAAAGACGCGCCTTCAGGACTGCTGGGCTCAGCAGGCCTGGCAGGAGACGAGATCTCCTCAGCCAGAGCCGAAGATATCATGCACAGGACCAGAACAGCAGAGAATGCCACAGCTCTATACATCGAACAGATCCCTCACAGGAGGCAGTATCATCAGTATATAAAAACTTTTGTATTAAATATATCTGGCCCAGGATTCTGCTTTAAATATGCGGGCGCTCGTATGTCATCGATCGCAAAAATCATACACCGGGCGCAGAAGGGCCGCTGACAGTCTATAGGAAAAAGTCCTCTATCGAATCCAGAGCTGATGCGTTCATCCCGCACTGCTGGAGGTGATGTGCAAGGAGGTTCGACATCTGGCCGCCTGGGTGATAGACCATCACCTCTTCTGGAGAGACGTGCTCTATCATCTTCATCAGGCCCCTGAAGTCCAGGTGGTCGCTGAGCCTTATTGTGGGATAGTGAAAATCGGTCCTTCCTGTGAGGACGTACTTGTTTCTGCCTTTAATCCTCGGCAGGTCCCAGGGAGTGACGACGTTTACGCAGTCGCCATTGCATTCGTCAGTGAAAGGACCAAAGCTTGCCATCAGCTCCTGAGTCAGGGCCAGGCACTTGGCATCCATGCCTATCTCGCCTTTGTATCCCAGTGTCCTGATCAGAGCCACAGCCCTCTGGGCCTTTCCAAAGGCATATGCCCCGAAGGTGGCGCTGGATTCGAGCGCCTCAGAGAAGCTTGCCAGGTCATCGTCGAAGATGCACCCAGGGTCCCATGGGTCTCCATAGTTGGCCTCTGAGACCAGGAAGTCGCACCTGGGAAGAGTTCTGTAGTCCTTGACGTCGCCAGTGACCAGGATCTTTGTGCCAAGAGAGTTCTTCCAGGAGAACGCAGCAGAGCCTATGGTGTGGCCCGTTGGGTGTGTCTCGATCTCCACGTCGCCAACATGGATGCTCTCCCCCACCCGAAAGGTCCTTCCCTTGTATTTTTTGCCATGCCTTATCTCAAGGGCGCGCGCAGTCTCCACAGACGCTATTGCCCTTTCTGAGAGCATTGCAGACTTTCCATAGTGGTCGCTGTGGGCGTGGGTTATGAGGTAAGCATCAGGCTGAATGGAGTGCTTGGGAGACCGGCTTGTGTCTATGGAGAACAGGTGAGAGTCGAACTTAAGAGAGAGATGAGGCGCAGGGCTCCCCCGGCTGTTCTGCCTCCTTACCGCCTGCACGCCCAGATCTCTCAACTGAAATTCGCCTCAGTCCCGATAAAGCTCTATCTCACTAGCATGGTTTACTTTAAAATATCGCTTACTTCAGTGCATCGTTTATGGCTGAGGTCAGCTCCTCTCTGGAGGTCATGCCCATCCATTTCTTGATCTCCTTTCCGTCTTTCTCCAGCACCAGGGTGGGCACGACGAACACTCCGTACTTGGATGCCATCTCCCCATCTTTATCCACGTCTATCTTGCGAAACTCGGCCCTGTCTTTGAAGTCATCTTCGAGCTGCTTGATTATAGGAGTCTGCTCCCTGCACGGACCGCACCACTCAGCGTAGAAATCCATCAGAACCGGTTTAGCCAATGTGTATCGACCTCGCAGAAATCTCTGGGCACAGAAGTCCCAGGAATAAAACTGGGCCCTCATAGTATATCAAATTATATCGAATTTGACTCCTATCTTGAAGATCTTCTCAGTTGGGAGCATCATGGCCTCGAGGCCGGTCTTGGACCTTATCTCGCCTAAGATCTCGTCGATCCTCTTCTCATCTGCCGACAGTGTGAACCAGAGGTTATATCCTGAATCATCTGGCCTGAGGTAGTTGTGAGAGACCTCATCGTACTCATTTATCACAGATGCAGCGAAGGTTGCCCCATCTGCAGGGACCTTGACTGCAACCAGCACGCCTTTAAGTCCCAGCTGCCTCAGGTCGAGAATTGGGCCAATCCTCCTGACGATCCCCTCTTCTTGCAGGCTCTTGATCCTGGAGATGACCTCTGACTCGCTCATCCCCAGCTCCTGGCCCAGGGCCTCAAAGGGCCTCTTCACAAGGGGAAAGCCACTCTGTATCTCGACTAGGATCTTCCTGTCGAAGTCGTCCATCAGTGCGCCTCCAGGGCGCAGAGTGGATCTGACCCCAGAAAGTCGCCAGTCTGTGAGAAGGCTCTGGCTCTGCAGCCGCCGCACCTGAGCCTGAAATCGCAGGATCCGCATTTGCCTTTTAAGTCTCTCTTTCTCAAAGCCCTGAATATTTCAGAGCCATTCCAGATCTCTGAAAAGCTGGCATCTCTGATGTTTCCAGCAAGGAGGGGCAGGTAGCCGCATGGATACACCTCGCCCCTCTTGGAGACGAATGCGAAGTTTGTGCCTGCGAGGCAGCCTCCTGAGCGCCTTGAATGGCCCGCGATCCTGGCATACTGCGGGGCACAGGTCACCTGGACCTCCAGATCGCCTCTTTTGGCGCTCTCCTCAGAGATCTGCCTGAGCAAGGCCTCCTGGTCCGCTGCAGAGATCAGGTCCTCTTCTCTTCCCCGTCCTGTGGGCACAAGGAAGAATAAGTGGAGCGCTTTAGCCCCAAGATTCTCAGCCAGGTCCATCATTTGAGTCACTTCTCCTAGGTTCCTGCGAGTTATTGTCATGTTGATCTGGAACTCGACCTTGGACCTGAGAAGCTCAATGCCCTTCAGCGCCCTGTAGAACGTTCCCTCGCCTCTGGATGAGTCGTGGACCTCTGGAGACGCTCCATCAAGGCTAACGCTCACCCTGCGAACGCCTGAGGCTTTTATCTCATCGACCAGCTCTGGGGTGAGTGTGGTCCCATTAGTGGCAAGAGAGACCCGAAGTCCCTTCTCTGTTGCGTGGCGCATCAGCAAAAATATGTCCTTGCGAAGTAGAGGCTCGCCTCCGCTCATGATGAGCATGGGATTTAGCCCTGAAATCTGGTCTATAAAAGAGAGAGCCTCCTCTGTGGAGAGCTCGTCTTTCGACGGCTGAGGGGAGGCCGAGGCCCGGCAGTATGTGCAGCTCAAGTTGCACGCAGACGTTGCCTCCCAGGCCACTATCAGCATCACAGCAGACCTTTGGTGTGAAGGAGCTCTGCGTTCAGAATTGAGGCCCCTGCAGCTCCGCGGATGGTGTTGTGGCCCATAGCTATGAACTTGATTCCTGGAAGTCCAGGCCTTATCCTTCCCACAGAGACTGTCATCCCGCGACCTGCGTTCCTGTCAAGTCTGGGCTGCGGCCTGTCGACCTCATCCCTGACCACAAGCGCCCTCTTGGGCGACGTCGGAAGCTCGCCTAGGTATGGATTGAAGTCCTGCATGGCCTTCTTCACCTCTTCTGGAGATGGGTCGTCCTTCATGGTCACCCATACAGCTTCAGTGTGGCCATCCATGACAGGGACCCTGTGGCAGGACGCGCTGACTCCAAACTTCGCAGGAACTATCTTCTCCCCGTCAAATGTGCCCAGAATCTTCTGGGGCTCCATCTCCACCTTCTCCTCCTCGCCGCCTATGTAGGGTATGACGTTGCCGAGAATTGCCATAGAGGGCACGCCCTCATACCCTGCTCCGCTGACAGCCTGCATCGATGCCATATGGACCGACTCAATTCCAAACTTCATCAGCGGTTTTAGTGCCAGGGTAAACATGATCGTTGTGCAGTTGGGGTTGGTTGTGAGATATCCGTCCCAGCCCCTCTTCTCCTGCTGCACCTTGATCATGTCCAGGTGCTCGTAGTTGCACTCTGGGATCAGAAGTGGGACGTCCTCGACCATGCGGTAGGAGGCAGTGTTGCTCGCAACTGCAAATCCTGCCCTGGCGAAGTCTGCCTCGACCTTCAGCGCCTCGTTAGACGGCAGTGCAGAGAAGACCACGTCTGCCTCAACCTCTTTGGGGTCAACGTTGACCACAGTCATCTCTGCGGTATCAGCAGGAAGCTCGCTTTCCAGGCGCCACTTGGCAGCCTCTGAGTACTTCTTGCCCGCGCTCCTCTCGGAGGCGGCGAGGCTTGTGAGCTCGAACCAGGGATGGTCTTTTAGTCCCTCGATGAAACGCTGTCCTACAGCGCCTGTTGCGCCTAGAACGCCTGCTTTGATCTTGGCCATTAACAATCACCTGAACTTAGGATTGGCCTTACATTCAGGGATGTATATATGCCTTCTCAAATGTCAGGCAAGAGGAATGCCAGGATCAGACCTGGCAGGACTTGTCTTTTATCCTATACCCCTGGGCGAACTCGTTGTTGACCTTGACCACGTCCTCATTGAAGTCCTTGAGGTGCTCAGGAACCGGGCCCAGCTTGTCGGCTGCAGCCTGGTCTGTTACCACTGCGCCGTGAGGCACGAACATCCCCTCTTTGAGCCTCACCCCCACCACGACTGCGCCGTGGCCAACAAAGCACCTGTTGGCAAAAGTCGAGGCGTGGACCACAGAGTTGAATCCGACGAAGCATTCGTCCCCGAAGCTGATGGGGCCATGGATAACAGCGCCATGAGCTATGGAGACCCTGCACCCAAGCACGATCTGGCTTCCAAGCAGGCCATGGAATATCGCACCATCCTGGATATTGCAGTCGTCGCCTATGATTATGGGTGTGGCCTCGTCAGCCCTGATTGAGGCTCCTGGGGCCACGTAGGCCCTCTCTCCAATTCTGACATCTCCAATGACTGTGGCAGCGCAGTCCACGTAAGCCGTGCCTGAAACTGAGGGCATCTTCTCCTCGTCGTTCCAGGAAGTTCTAGGGTTCTTGCTCAGCATCTGAGAACTCACCTGCGAGGATTATTGCCATTCTACCTAAAAGAGATTGCCATCAAAATTAGTACTCAATTGGGGTTATCTCTACTAATTAATCCATCAAAATTATCTTCGAAGAAATATAGCGTCTCCGAAAGACTAGCAACATGCCAGGTCAAAGCCCTCTGCACTCCATATTTTCCGTGAGTTTTTTGAACATTTTTATAATGGATATTTCTGATATTCGTCGCCAAATTTAAATATATGGGTGACAAAATAAGGGCGTAGCCATCGCGTAATCCTTAAAGGGTGTGGTCGAGGGAAAAGGAGGGATTTGAAAAGTTGTTTTCATCTATTGGACGGGAGTTGTGGCAATTACGCGCACCGAATATGAATAATATGATCTCTATATAGTGGTGTTGAAACTTATGGCTGATAATGTTAAAGTGTTGGGTATGCCGCCCGAATCAGGGCGCTGGATCCTGGTGATCGTGGGCATGATAATCCACCTGTGCCTCGGCGCCATTTACGCATACGGCGTAATAAGAGTTCCATTGCTTGCCTACTTCAAAGATACTGGGCTTAACCCCTCAGCAATGGATATGACGTGGCCTTTCATAGTATTCCTTCTCTTCTTCGCGTTTACCATGCCTCTTGCAGGCCCGTACATTCAGAAGATGGGTCCAAGGAAGGTGGCCATGATGGGTGGAGTGCTTGTGGGCCTCGGCTGGTTCGCGGCATCCTTTGCATCATCTCCAATGACTCTTGCTGTGCTCTATGGCATCATAGGAGGCATTGGCGTGGGAATAGTCTACGGCTGTCCAGTTGCAGTCTCAGCTGCCTGGTTCCCGGATAAACGCGGCCTGGCTGTGGGCTTAACTGTGCTCGGATTTGGATTTTCAGCAGCGCTCATCGCTCCAATTAGCGACATCCTCGTGGCCAACTATGGCGGGATAATGAGCGCTCTCAAGATCTTCGGAATCGCGTTCTTCATAATTATCATAGCCCTCTCGTCGCTCCTCGCATTCCCACCGGCAGGCTGGTGTCCAACTGGCTGGAAGCCGCCTGCACCAAAAGCAGGAGCGGCTCCCGCAGCTAATCTCACAAGAAGCGAGATGTCAAAGACCACCACGTTCTACGGGCTTTGGCTGTGCTACACCATTGGATCTCTGGCAGGCCTCACAGCAATTGGAATTGCAAAGCCTGTAGGCCTTGAAGTTGCAGGCCTTGCAGGAATGGAGACAGTAGCTGCTGGAGCCCTGATGACCAGCCTGACGCTGCCCTTTGCCATATGCAACGGAGGCGGGAGGCCAGTCTTTGGCACTCTCACAGATAAGCTGACTCCGAGAAACACAGCCATAATATCATACGTGCTCATCATACTGGCGTGCCTGCTTCTCTACACGAACTACACCTCAGTTACAATGTACACGATAGCCTTCGCCATACTCTGGGGCTGCCTTGGCGGCTGGCTTGCAATCGCGCCCACTGCCACTGCAAGCTACTTTGGAGCCAGGGATTACGCTAAGAACTATGGCCTGGTATTCACAGCCTACGGCATCGGTGCCGTGATCGGAGGCATAGTCTCCGCTCAGGCAAAAGATATCCTGGGAGCTTACAAGCCCTTCTTCCTGGTGGTAGCTGCCCTCGCAGTGCTGGGAATAATCGTGGCCTTCGTGATGATGAAGCCGCCTGTGAGCGCAGCATCCAAATCTTCAGCTTCCAGCGAGACCAAGAAGAGCATCACCTGAGCCTTTTGGCCCAGGATTCACCTCTTTTTTCAAACCAGAACATCACGCGCAGTTATCTCAAAAGTTTTATCTGTCTGCAGAGAGATATCTCTTGAGCCATAAGAGAATTCGAGGACTTGACATGGCTGATGAGGAATACATGGCCTTCTGCTGCAACGACCTGGAGCACCCCTGCGACTTCAGAATCCAGGCCAGAACCAGAGAGGAGGTCAGGGAACACGCCAGAACACACCTGGCAAGAGAGCACAATCTGGAAGGCCCAGAAGCTGAGAACAGGATCGAAGGCGCTATAAGGCCCACATCTGCAGAAAAGTAGATCTGCACCGCAAGCAGACGCTGGCCTTGCCACGCTTTTTTAAAAATCTCTAAAATTTAAGCGAAGTTCGATTGGCAGCCTCAGGTCTGGCTGACGATCATGTGATCTGGCTTTCTCTCAAGAGCAGAAGTCTCTTCAGAGTACTCGGCAAGGGTGGTCTGTGCAGCCAGGCACTTCTCACCAGGTATCTCCACAGGGTAGATGCCTGTGAGGCAGCCCATGCAGAGATGGTTTGCGGGAATGCCTATGGCCCTGACAAGGCCCTCGTGGCTGACGTATCCAAGGGAATCTGCCTGGATCACAGACTCGATTCCAGGTATGGTCTTGTAGGCAGCGATCAGCTCTTCCCTGCTGGCCATGTCTATGCCGAGATAGCATGGTGCCTTTATGGGTGGGCTTCCAATCCTGACGTGAACCTTCTTGGCGCCTGCGGCCTTGACCATGTCTACTATCCTCCGGCTGGTGGTGCCGCGCACTATGCTGTCGTCCACGAGGACGAGATCGTGGCCCTCTATGTTGGGCCTTATGGGGTTCATCTTAAGGCGCACAGCCGCCTCCCTCATGGAAGGGTCAGGCATGATGAATGTGCGCCCAATGTACCTGTTCTTCATCAGGCACTCGCGGTATTTTATTCCAGAACGCTGGTGGTAACCTACAGCCAGGGTGATCCCTGAGTCGGGTATGGGCGTGACTGTGTCGGCATTTGCAGGGTGCTCCTCTGCCAGAATGGCGCCGATATTCACGCGCACATCGTATATCAGCCTGCCATCGAGAATGCTGTCGGGCCTTGCGAAGTAGATGTACTCGAAGATGCAGTGTGCAGGGTTTGAGGCCTTGGTTATCTGGTGAGCCGAGATCTCGCCCCTCTTTATGACCACCATCTCGCCCGGATTCACGTCCCTTATCAGCTTGCCGCTTAATGCATCTATGGCCACGGACTCAGAGGCAACCATGTACCCTGCATCAGAAGCAAGCTCGCCTATGCAAAGGGGCTTGATGCCCAGAGGGTCTCTGATGCCAAGCACAGTGTCTCCGAAGAGTATTGCCAGAGAGTAAGACCCCACAATCTTGTTCATCACAGCACGCACTGCATCTATCAAGTCGTGCTTCAAAAGCTCTCGGACGAAGAGGTGAGCGATGACCTCTGTGTCTGAGGTAGAATAGAATATGTCGCCGGACTGCTCCAGCTGCTCTCTGAGCTGGGAAGAGTTGACAAGGTTGCCGTTGTGAGCTACAGCTATTGCTCCGTCCTTGTACTTGACGAGCAAGGGTTGGCTGTTCTCTATGCACGATCTGCCTGTTGTGGGGTATCTCACATGGCCTATGCCCACAGATCCTCGCAAGAGCGAGATCTGGGCGTCGTCGAAGACCTCTGAGACCAGGCCCATGCCGCGGTGTGTTCGTATCGACTTTCCATCGTGTACTGAGATCCCGGCAGCCTCCTGACCCCTATGCTGCAGCTGATAAAGAGCATAGTAGATCGACTTGGCAACGCCGCTGCAGGGGTCCTTTAGAGAGATTCCCGCCACGCCGCAGGCATCGTGCAAATCCTGACTCCACCCTTATCAATAGTCTGCCTTTCTCATCCACTTATAGCTTCTGAGCTTGGCCGTCTTTCCGAACCCGCATGCCACACAGATCTTTCTCTTGAAGTTGAAAGAGATGCTTCCGCATCTGCGGCATCTTATGTGGGATCGCTTCTGGCGCTTGCCCATTGAGGGAGTTCCTTTTGTCATCTTTCAGCACCTCATGGTGAAATGTAAACTACGTTATCTCCTCGCACGATCACTGTGCCAATCTTGCGTGCGACCGCCCCTTCTGCAATCTCTTCCGTGTTGTCCAGGACGAGATTCATGTGTATATCGTAACCCTGCAGCTCTCCGCGGAAGGCCCTCCCGTCTTTGAGCTTGACGATTACAGGTCCATTCAATGATTCATTCAGAATATCAAGCGGTCTCTGACCCATTAAACCTCTCTCCAGCGATGTAACCGCAAAAGGCTTCGAATCCAGACTTGCACGTTGCATATTTAAACCTATCGGGATATCCACCTCTCATGAAGATCAAATCTAGGCACCATCTAAAGGGAAGCGAGGCTAGAAAGATGCTCGCAACAATTGAGCCCCTTGTGTCCGATCCTTCCGCTTTGCGGAGAGCGTCTCTCGAGTTCGCAGAGACAGATGAGGATGTAGACCTGATCTTCGTCAACAGCAAGCCACTTCTCATGTTCGTGGAAGGCCAGCCTTTCTTCACAGTTATGGGTGCTATTGAGCTTTCGCCAGTTAAAAGGGTTGTGACAGTCGACTCAGGAGCTGTGAAGTTCATAGCCAACGGAGCAGATGTGATGAGCCCAGGAATAGTCTTTGCAGACCCGGAGATCTCGCCGGGAAACCTGGTGGTGATAGTCGAAGAGAAGCATAAGAAGCCCCTGGCCGTAGGCAAGGCATTGAAAGCCGGAGCTGAGATGAAGGGAGAGGGAAAGGCCATAAAATCTCTCCATCACGTGGGAGATCAGATCTGGAAGGGCTTGGAGTAATCAAGCTCAAATCTAGGGCTAAGTTATTAAATATAAACGGGGTTTGGTGAAAAGCATGTACGAAGACATAGGCAAGATCATCGGCAAGGGTTACAGCACCTGGAGGAGCAACCTGAACCTGTGCATTCCCTTTGTGCTGGATGTCCTGGCCGCAATTGCAGCGCTCATACCGATGCTCGCGGCGCTGGTCTTCACAATAGGGTTAAACGCATCAAATTCAGGCGCTACAGGAGACCTCAACCAGATGCTCGGAGGGTCTCTCCTGGCGATTGCTCTTGGGGCCCTAATTAGCTTTGTCCTGATGATCCTGGTCAGCTCCTTCTTCGTTGCAGGCGCAGTGGCCATGGCCAGGCAGGCGACAGATGAGGGAAAAACTAGTACGGAGATAATGTGGTCTGCTGGAAGAAAGCACTTCGTGAACATGTCAGCGGCCACACTGCTCACCATGCTCATATCACTGGCAGGCATCCTGCTTCTGGTTCCAGGAGTCCTTTCGCTCCCCACAGAGTCCCTCTCAAACCCGGAGATGCTCGCAAACGCAGGAGAGACAACGATCGCGCTCTTCATTGCAGGCGCTGTGCTCATCGTGATATACGAGCTGGCAGTCTCCCTGCTCCTGGCAATGGTGCCCTATTCGCTGGTAATTGACGACCTGGGGCCAAGAGATGCCATCAGGGCCAGCATCAGGTTCTTCAGGTACAACAAGTTCGACGTCTTCATGGTCTGGGTAATCTCACTGGCGTTGTCCATAGCCCTGCAAATCGCAGGAAGCGCCTTCTCAACTACGGGCGCTGAGCCAAGCGCGCTTGTGTCAGTCCTGACCACTGTGATCAACCTGCTGGTTCTGGCGCCGCTGTCTACAGTATGGTGGACGAGGCTCTGCCTGGACAGGACTGGAAAGCTAAAAGTCGAATCCGCCCAGGAGTGGCAGTGAGCTTTGTGCTGGCAAGACTGGATCAATGAGGGGCCGACAAGATATTAAAGAATATCAGAGGAGTTACTAGATGGTCAACTTAACTGAGAAGATGGCGAAGTTCAGGGACCTGGGCTTGCTTCAACAGTCCGCAGCTGTAGGCGTTGCATTCTTTGCGGCATACTGGCTATACCTTCATTTCGTCCTTGGCTTGGATTCGAGCACTGCTGCAGCCGATGGCCTGTCTGCTGCAGTGCTCTTCACTGCAGTTTACTACCTGACATCTGTGATCGCCCTCAGGATGCGTGTGCAGGATCAGAAGCTCCAGCATGCCAAAGGCCCAAAGAGGGGAAGAAAGAACTCCTGAGGCCGGTCCCATTTTTTTGCTTAAAATTTTTGTCTCCTCTTCCATAGCCTCACCTGGCAAACTATAAGTCCTCAGGTTGCGATATTCCTCCAGAGGGATCGACTTGGATCTGAAGGCCATCAGAATGGAAATTCCAGAGGACGCAAACATAGTCATAGGACAGAGCCATTTCATAAAGACCGCTGAAGACATATACGAGGCCATATCAGGCACAGCTCCAGGAGCCAAGTTTGGCATCGCCTTCTCAGAGGCCAGCGGCGACTGCCTGATAAGGCTCGAGGGAAACGATCAGGATCTTAAAGACGCTGCCGAGAAGAACTCTCAGGCGCTGAGCTGCGGCCACACTTTCGTGGTTCTCCTCAGGGGCGCCTTTCCAATTAACGTCTTAAACGCAATCAAGGGCCTCCAGGAGGTCTGCTCGATCTTCTGCGCCACAGCCAACCCCCTGGAGGTAATAGTGGCCACAACTGAGCAGGGAAGCGGAGTTCTTGGGGTAATCGACGGGTTCCCGCCAAAGGGCGTAGAGGGAGAAGAAGACGTCAAGAAGCGCAGGGAGCTTCTGAGGAGGTTCGGCTATAAACTTTGACCTGGCAGTGAAGAACGGCAAGGTCTTCTCCCAGGGCGGCCTCAAGTCCATCGACCTCTGGATTAGCCAGGGAAAGATTGCAGCCCTTGGAGGCGCTCACCGCGCAGACGAGGAGATCGACGCCCGCGGCCTGATAGTCATCCCAGGAGCCGTAGACATGCACGTCCACTTCAGGGACCCTGGGCCCAACTGGAAAGAGGATTGGGAAAGCGGCTCCACCTCAGCGGCAGCAGGCGGTGTCACCACAGTCGTGGACCAGCCCAACACCGATCCCAGGACCCTTGACAAAAAGTCGTTCGAGCTCAAGCTGGACCTGGCAAAACACAGGTCGGTTGTGGACTTCTGCATCAACTGCGGTCCTGGGAAAGTAGAAGAGATGGCCAGGCTCGGAGCCTCAGCCTTAGGAGAGATCTTCACATACGAGCACTCTGATGCAGAGCTGGAGAAGATCCTGGAGGAGGCAAAGAGACAAAAGATCCTCCCAACAATCCACGCAGAAGACGCCACAGTCATAAAAGAGCACACTGAGCCGCTCTTAGGGGAGAAAGAAGCAGAGGCGTACTCCAGGGCCAGGCCAAGAGAGGCCGAAATCCTGGCGATAAACAAGGCCCTGAAGGCAGACCGTCTCCACATCTGCCACCTGAGCACCTCTGAGGGCCTGGACCTGGTCAGGTACGCCAGGGGCCTTGGCAAGAAGGTCAGCTGCGAGGCCACGCCGCATCATCTCCTCTTGAACAGGCACGACTACAGGTGCCAGGGCTCGTTCCTCAAGATGAACCCGCCGCTTCGCGACCCATCAGACAACGAGGCGCTCTGGACAGGCTTGAGAGATGGATCAATAGACGCCATCGCCTCAGATCACGCCCCTCACCTGCCCGAAGAGAAGAGAGACGATATCTGGGAGGCTCCAGCAGGCGTGCCGGGGGTGGAGACGATGCTTCCCCTTATGCTCATGGCTGTGAGGAGAAACCTGATCTCTTTAGAGAGGGCAATAAAAGCCATCTCCACAAGGCCCGCCGAGATCTTGGGGCTTAAAACAAAAGGCAGGATTGCAATTGGCATGGACGCAGACCTGGTGCTCTTCGATCCCAGGAATGCGTCCAGGATCAGGGCAGACCGTCTCCACAGCAGGGCGGACTGGACGCCTTATGAGGGGATGGAGGGGATCTTTCCCAGGATGACCATTATCAGGGGAGAGACTGTCTTTGAGGGCGACCTGGACGTTAAACCTGGGCAGGGCAGGTTTCTTCCAGGCGCGCTGACACAAAAATTCTTATCAGAGTGAAGCAATATAATCCTGGCATGAACCGGAAGGTGTGAAGATGAAACAAGATTCAGGTCCTAAAGATATGGAAAAGATGATCGGAAAAGCTGTAATGGAGGCGATGCGCGGATCCGTCTACGCGCGCCAGATGATCCAGAAGGTAATAGGAGATGTGATGCAAGACGTCCACGAGGCAAAGGAGCAGGACACGCCCTATGTCGACCTGATTGACAGGAACGACGAGGTAGTGGCCTTAATCGCCCTTCCAGGCACCACAAAGGAGGGCATAGACCTGAGGGTGACTGAAGACATGCTCTCTGTCGAGACCAAGGCGTTCACAATGATGGAGGGCAAGTACCTGAGAAGGGAGATCAGCCCCAAAGGGTTCAAGAGAGACATCAAGCTTCCAGAGGAGATCAAGCCAGAGCAGGCCAGGGCGAGCTACGAAAACGGAGTGCTGGAGGTCCACCTGCCAAAGCTGATAGTGGTATCGCCCCACACTGTGCCTGTGCAGTGATGACGATCTCGATTTTAAAATAGGCAGCTCAAAAAGAGAAGAATAGACAGCTCAAAAAGAGAAGA
>CAZXDN010000014.1:48243-54255 GCA_964639235.1 uncultured Methanotrichaceae archaeon
GATTTTAAAATAGGCAGCTCAAAAAGAGAAGAATAGACAGCTCAAAAAGAGAAGAATAGACAGCTCAAAAAGAGAAGAGGCTCTGGGAAGCAAGCGCCCGGCTGTGCCTGGAGATCTGAGTTCTGGAAGCTCAGATCCCACCCAGACTGTCTCTCAGCCGGCCTTCCCAGATGCTCTGCCAGCTTCTTTTCGAAGACTATGCTCTCAAGACAAGGCTATCTGGAGCCGGACACAGTCTCCACATCGATCTCTGAATAGGCGTACTCTATGGTGGTCTTCTCTCTTGGGTCCAAGGCAATCCTCCACTTCAGGCCGGTGGCAGTGAGCTCTGAAGGCTCAGGCGCGATGTACAGCATCTTGGAAGCCATTGGGTATGAGTCTGTGACCTCTAAGAGGGCTGGCCTGTCCAGGTTCGACTCCACTTCGAGGCTGTAGACTGAGGTGGTGTTGGTCTCCTTGACTGTGCTCGTGGAGTTGTGCTCAGCTTTGACCTCCCTGATGGTCTCTGTCACGTTGTAGTCCAGGAGCTTCTTTTCCACCTTCAGGTCTGCAGACGATCCTACGTTTAGTGAGGCGTTTGTCCCGTTTGGGGTATAGGGTATCTGGATTGTCGAGACGTACTCCCCATCGCTGTAGACCTGTGCAGTCCCGGACGGCCAGGGCACCTGCATGGTGTTGTTTGCCCTGACCTCCTCAGTTACAGGGCCCTCGTTCTTGTACTCTGCATCCCATGTGTAGATCCTCTCAACTGGAACTACCGAGCCTAAGAGCGGGAATCCTACCTCCTTGTCGGCTTCGAGGTCCTTTCTGTCTCCGAGGTCGAAGACGAACAGAGACTCAAGCTCGCCTGTTGAAGAGGGCTCGGCCGGGAAGTAGTTAGAAGACTCTCTTGAAGCTGCCTTATCATAAGACTCCTCTGCAGCAGGAGCTGCTGCTGCGTAGTCGTATATCTGGGACGGCAGTCCAGCGACGAGCCTGATCCTCACTCCTTTGAGGTCTTCTCCAACCTTGTTCACTATGACCGCATCTGCTGACATGTCTACAGAGCCGTCGAGGAGGTTTAAAGTGTACCTGGGCACCCAGGAGGCTGCGCTGTACATGAGGTAGGTGAGAAGGAATGTCTCCTCTCCGGATGATGAGAAGTCGAGTGTGTAAGTCGGGTTTGCGCCGTAGATCACCTTTTCCGTGGTGGCGTTGCTGACCCATAGCCGGACAGATTTATCGTCTGCAGCCTCAGGCACATCCATCACGAACTCATGGAGGCCTTCGTTCACATCTATGCTGCCCATCCTTCTGACATACGTCAGGCCATCCGGGTAGATGGTAACTGAATCCAAGGGCAGAGTAATCGCAGTTATGGCCTTCACAGAATCCTGATCTTCAGCCGAACCTATGGCTGGAATAGCTAAACATAACACCAGAAAAGCTATAGAAAGTCTCAAGCAGATCCCTCAGCACTGGTTCAAAGCGCATAGGTATTATACTTTGTCACAACCATATGAAAGTTGGCAGGACCATGAAGGCGAGGACGCAACGCTTATATCGATAGCTCAAGTTGTGGGTCTGAGATTTGAGTACTGGTGTCAAAATGTTTCTCGATTTCAAGGCGGAAGTAGAGTCGTTGCTGAGCACGGCATTGGACAGGTGCGGTTTTTCTGTGGATGAGGGAATAAACAGCCTATCTCTTGAGAGCAGCCCGCACGCAGACCTGGCCTCTTCAGTCTCGTTCAGGCTGGCGCCTCTGCTGAAGAAGAGCCCAGTTGCCATCGCAGGCGAGGTCCACAAGGTCATGGCCTTCACCCAAGAGGAGGACAGCTTCGTGGAGAGAGTCGATCTCGTCGGGCCTTACCTCAACTTCTTCATGAACAGGCGCTTCCTGAATACAGTGGTGAATCAGGCCCAGGGAGATGACTGCTGGAGCGGGCGCATGGGCCAGAAGGTCATAGTTGAGCACACCTCAGCCAACCCCGACGGGCCGCTTCACGTGGGCCACATAAGAAACTCAGTCATTGGAGACACCCTTGCCAGGATTCTTCGCAGGGCCGGGTGCACTGTGGACGTCGAGTACTACGTAAACGATATGGGAAGACAGGAGGCCATGGTCGTCTGGGGAGTGGACCACTACAAGCTAGAAGACATCAAGGCAGACCACGCCATAGCCAAGGTCTACATCCAGGCGAACAAGGCAGTGACAGAGAACCCTGAGCTCAAGGCCGAGGCAGACGAGATAATACAGCGCTACGAGGCAGGAGACCCAGAGATCGAGAACAAGATGAAGACTGCAGCCAGGTATGCCATCATGGGCATAGAGCAGACTCTGAGAAGGATGAACATTGCCCATGACAGCTACCACTGGGAGTCCACATTCGTTCGAAACGGCGATGTAGACGAAGTTTTGCGGGAGCTTGAGAAGACCGGCCTCACCCAGATGGAGGACGGCGCGCTGCAGCTCGATCTATCCCAGTACGGCTTCGAGAAGAAGCTGGTGCTCAGGAGAGCTGATGGAACGTCGCTCTACACCACCCGCGACCTGGCATACCACAGGTGGAAGTCGACCCAGGCAGACAGGATGGTGGATATCCTGGGTGCAGACCACAAGCTCATCTCCTCGCAGCTGAGGACGGCCTTAAGGCTAATAGGCATACCTGAGCCTGAGGTCGTTATCTTCGAGTTCGTATCCCTTCCAACCGGCTCCATGTCCACGAGAAGGGGCAAGTTCATCTCTGCTGACGAGCTCCTGGACGAGGTGGAGAAGCAGGCCTACGAGGAGGTCACAGCAAGGAGGCCTGAGGAGAAAGAGGAGTTCAGGCGCGAGATCGCAAGAGACGTGGCAGTGGGAGCCGTCAGGTACGATGTTGTGAAGGTCTCAGCAGACAAGGCCACCACATTTGACTGGAAGGCTGCCCTCGACTTCGAGAAGCTTTCAGCCCCATTTATCCAGTACTCTCACGCAAGAGCCTGCAGCATACTTAGGAAGTCCCCACTGGAAGAAAAATTCGATCCGGGACTGCTCACCGATGCAAACGAGCTTGCGCTCATAAAGAAGATCGCAGAGTTCGACATGGTGATAGACAGGGCTGCAAAAGAGCTGAAGCCTCACCAGCTTGCGACATACGCCCGCGAACTGGCAGAGAGCTTCAACCTCTTCTACAGATTCAGCCCTGTGCTGGATGCAGAGCCAGACCTCAAAAACGCCAGGCTGGCCCTGGTCAACGCAGCCAGAAACGCGCTTCGTGTGACCCTGGAGACTCTGGGAGTTGCAGCGCTTGAGACCATGTAGGAGGATCTCTAGCGCAGCTTTTTTTGCATCTCAAGTCACATGTTTGAGCAATGAAGGTGCTTTGCGCATATAACGTCAACCTGGACGCAGTACATACTGTGGAAGGCGAACATCTCTCTGGGCTTCTTCAGGCCTCAGGAATAGCGCTTGATGCGAAGATGCCTGGGGAGATATCGAGCCCATCGGACTTTTTTTCGGCTCTAGTCAGCTGCATGAGAGAAGGCACAGGCGCAGAGCTTCTCGTAAATGACAGAAGAACCGCCGAGTTCATAGAAAGGTCGTTTGGCTGGAGCTACAGGCTCGGTGGAAATGCTGGAAACATGGCAAACGTCCTTGCGTCCCTCGGTGCCAGGCCCATACTGAACGTTCCATCTCTGACCCCAAGGCTGGCATCCATGCTCAGGCCAGGAGTTCTGGTGCCTTCAAGCCCTGAGGAGCTCGCATCCCCAGAAGAGGCTGCCAGGGACGAAGAGGACCCTGTGCACTTCGTCCTCCAGTTCAGAGGAGGAGAATTGGTCGAGACTTATCTTGGAAAATTTGTCTCTCCCAGGGAGAACAGGTTCATAGCCACATTTGACAGCCTCAACTCAAGCGTATACCTGGACCCAAACTTTCGCGACTACGCACTAAAACACATAAAAGAGGCAGATGGCGCGCTGATATCAGGGCTGCACCTAGTGACAGAGAAAAACTACAGAGAGGCTCTGGACAGGGTCCTCATTCAGGTATCGAAGTGGAAGGAGGGTAGGCCTGACCTCTACATCCACGCAGAGATGGGAAGCTTCCAGAGCAGGAAGGCTGCGCGGTATCTTTTAGATGAAATTTCCGCTGACAGCATTGGCATGAACGAGGACGAGCTGGCGCTTGTCAGAGACTTCAGTCCTGGGTGGAGAGGCATCCACGAGGCTGCACTCGACTTGAGGAGAGAGCTTGGCATCTCCAGGGTCTGCATCCACACCAGGGACTTCGTAATCAGCGCCATCAGGAACCTCCTATCGCCTGAAGACGAGGTCGGTGCTCTGACCTTTGGCGCTGGAGTGGCAGCAACGCTGGTTGCCACAGGAGAGGTCAAAGGGTTCGTCGAGCCGGGACTGAAGCTCAGGCCTGCAGGATCTGATGCAAGAGACGCATTTTGCAGGGAGACAAAAGCAGCTAAACTGGGCAGCGGCGCTTGCCTGAAGTCTGGAGAAGAGGTCTCGTGCCTGGTGCCGGCATTTTACGTCAGGCATCCGAAGGTGACTGTGGGGACAGGAGACACGATGACGGCAGCCACATTCTATCGCGAGATGATGGCTTTGAAGCGCTAAAGGGTATTCTCACCTATATTGGGTTGTTGAGTACAGAGGCCGTAGCTGGCCAAAACAACTCACCGCAGAGGCGCAGAGACACAGAGGACGAGAATCTAATTTGGGCAAGAACAATAATATTAAACTCTCTCTGTGCCTCTGTGTCTCAGTGGTGAATTTTTATAGGCTCATTAAATCAACTCAATTGCGGTAGACCGCCCGCTAAAGCCTGTAGGAATAAAACTGTCGGAAAGGGCGAACAAAAAATTGGGATTAGATCAAGAAGAGACTATTGAGCCTCCGTTTGCCTTTCCCTTTGAAGACATCACGAATGCCCAGTCTGCGCTTGTGTTGGTGTCCCTGCCATTGGGAATCCTGGACTGCGAGAAGTCATTTCCAGACATGTCTGAGAGCTGGGGCGTCTCATCTACAGTGTTTCCAGAGCTGTCCGTCAGCGTCGCTGTGGCGTTTTGCCTCTCTTCCCACCTTGAGTCGACAACCACCACGTAGTAGCCTTTGGGATCAATTGTCGCTCCAGAGGGAATGGTCATGGGACCCACCCAGGGGCCGTCGGTTAGAACGACCGTCCAGTCGCTCAAGTCAACAGCCTCATCCCCATCGTTATAAAGCTCGACCCACCTATCTGCGCCTGCTGTGGAGTTCAGCTCAACCTCGTTGATCATAATGCTGCCCAGAGCAGAGCAGCTCACTGCCATGACGCTCGCAATCAAGGCGAGCCATGTGAGAATGCCCCATTTTTTCGTCATATCAAAACCTCGAAACCATCCAAACTGCGATCTTAACCTTCAATGCGTTATGCGGGCGAAGCTATAAGCCTTTTCTAATATTTGGTCTGGAATATCTGGCATTTTATGCCTGAATCTGGTTGGGCCTTCCCTTTGTGGCCATTCCAAGCCCCCAATCTCCATCTGTGTCTGTGTCGTGGCCGTCGGGGTGCCTGCCCCATGCGAAGTTGTTGTCAAGGCAGTCTTCGCGGTATGCTGACTCGTCAACCTTCTTTCCGATTTGATCATACAAAGCCGCAGACCCGGCATCCTCATGGTGCCAAAGTGCGCTTCCATTCAGGACAAAGAAGCCCTTGGCGGGGATGATCGCACCCTCAGGAGCCTCCATCCTGCCCTCCCAGCCTCCCTCTGAGATGACCACAGTCCACCCGCTCACATTTGCAGGCTCATCTCCTGAGTTGTAGAGCTCAACCCAATCGCTTCCTCCATCAGGAGGGTTTACCTCAACCTCGTTTACTACGACGCTTCCCAAAGCCAGGAACGAGAGCGAAAACATAACGGCCAGCACAGCAGCTAAACAAATCTTTTGCATAAGTCCACCATACATAACTCAGAGCATCTTACAGGTTTCCGAATATATTGCGCGGCTCCATGCCTATATGCCACCTGGTATTCTGTATGGTACAGGCTGGAGGCATAG
>CAZXDN010000015.1:0-40163 GCA_964639235.1 uncultured Methanotrichaceae archaeon
TGTCCCCGCCGAAGGCAGGGTCAGGGGGCCGTCCGGCCCTGAGGACACTCGGTTGGAGGTTTAAGGCCAGAGTAAACTTTCCAGAACTCTTGATATCACCTTGGCCGAAATAGAGGGCATATTTTGCTCAATTCAAGCGTACTCGAACACTGCTGAGTGAAGGATCAGAGAGCTAGCCTCGGCCTTGAGAGGCACTCAGATGTTAGTGCTAACCCAAAAAGAGGTAGAGTTAATCAAGTCACCATCGAAACTGGCAGAGAAAATGCAATCCAACGTCGTCAGGGGGCAGGCCTTAGGCATGAGAGGCACTCAGGTGTTAGCACTAACCCAAAAGGCAGAAACAGATTGAGTATTCCCCATTATAGGACTAAATTCAATAAGTATGATGTAAAAAGTTAAAGAGCATGGCAGAATAAACGATAGCAATAATGGCGA
Organism: uncultured Methanotrichaceae archaeon; assembly: GCA_964639235.1. Taxonomy (GTDB): domain Archaea; phylum Halobacteriota; class Methanosarcinia; order Methanotrichales; family Methanotrichaceae; genus CAZXDN01. The sequence goes on from CAZXDN010000015.1 coordinate 436, forward strand.
AAGTTCTAAATGGATATACGCAGTAATTAACGCTCATGAGAAATGTTTTGTGTTTTGCGTTGTTAGCAATGGTCTTCTTGGCCACTGGGATCTCTTCTGCAGAAGTTCCGGACCTGATAGGCAACTGGACGGCTTCGTGGACTGCGTACGATGTGGGATTTGGGTACTCTAACTCGACTGAAAACACCAGCCTCCTTGCCGTTGTTGCAGATCAGGAGGGCCGCATCTTCTCTGGAAATCTATACTGGCTTGAGAATGGAACTCAGGAGAGCGAAAGGTTTGCAGGAGCCATTGGTTTAGATAACAAGACCATCTATATCACCGAATCTGATGGCGGATATTCTTTTGGGACGATCGTATCCAACGATGAGATGGAGCTGATATATCTTACAGACGGTGAAGAGGCGGAAGTAGCCATTGATAAGCTCGTGAGGACGAGAGAATAGATATCGGCTTTCCAGCGGATGTGTAGTGCGATTCAAGTGATCTACTGCGCACCCATCTATCTGAATTTTACTTTTTAGGGCGGTATAACTTCCTCAGGTTTGCTGAATGACTTATTTTTCTCTAGAGATCATTAGTTTACGCTAATTAGAATCTAAGCGTCGGCCTTCATATAGCACATCGCTTTTCAGTGATTTCGTTTGAGCCCTGAACTCCAGCCTGATAAAAGAATATATATTAGAAATGCAAATAATTATATAATTCATCGCTCAATTCAAAATCACATCAACTCAAGAGCGCGATTATCAAGAAATTTTAAGTCAGGACTAGGGTCTAATGCGGGCAATTACATCTGGCAAACCGAGAAGAAATATAAACATAAGGATTGCATTTGCATTTATGCTGTTGTTGGCGTTCTCAATTGCGCTCTCGTATGCAGCCTACAGGTCTCCTACGTTGCCCTTTGATCAGGCCTCCTATGATGAGCTGAAAGAGGAAAATAGCCCCTCGTTCGCCGCCCTGATGCGGGGCATCAGCGATCTTGGCTACAGTCCAGCCCCAATGATGCTGACCTTAATGGCCATGTCGATTTTTGCATTTCGGCATCAACTGCTCGAAGCCGTCTTTATTCTTGTGACGACGAGCAACGTGCTTCTGGCTTATGCTCTAAAGGACATAATACATCGAGCGCGTCCATTTCCGATAATTGAGAACGCAACGGGGATCATACAGAGCATCGACCAATACAGTTATCCAAGTGGACACGTCCTTTTCTTCGTCGTCTTCTTTGGGTTTTTTGCCTATCTGGCGTGGATACATTTTGCCGGATGGGCGCGGATCATAGCCGTTACCGTCTGCGCTACTCTGATCATTTTAATCGGCCCATCTCGCGTATTTCTTGGGGCGCACTGGGCTAGCGATGTTGTAGGCAGCTACATCATCGGGTCAATATGGCTATTTATTTTAATTCTGGCATATCAATGGGCAAGATGTCGAAGCTATCCCATACAATCTCCAAAGAATGCCTAAAGTATCCACGCAGGATGCAAGGTCAGAGGCAGGCCTCGAGGATGGGAGTCATTCAGATATAAGCGCCAACCCAAAAGACAAAAGCAGATTGGGTGAACGTGATTTATCACCAGGCTGCGGTCCAGAGTTTGTGCCTGAGAATATGCAAATGCAAAGCAAGCCATATAATTCTATATTAGAAAGAGCAAGAGGATGGACGAGTCTGAGTTCGGCAGCATGCCCGGAGTTGCGCCTTTCGTAAGGGATGAAATTGACCGTCTTGATTGACTCATGGCGCGGAATTGAGTTCTATTCAGGAAGCGAGGTAGAAGGTAAGGTAAAGGCGTATGTCATGGACTATGACCAAGACGTAATTATAAGTATGGTAATTTTATTTCTCAGATTAACGCATTCTTACATCAAAAGATAGTTATAACTGTTCAGACAATTGAGATGATTGGAATATATGGCCACAGATCCCGTTTGTAAAATGGAAGTAGATGAGAAGTCAGCTAAATTTACTCTAACCTATAAAAACGAGAAGTACTACTTCTGCAGCCTCTACTGCAAGAAGCAATTTGAGCAAAATCCAGAGAGGTACGCAGCGCCTGCGGGCTCAGGAAGGCCGCCAAAGATAGTCGTGGCAAATCCAATCTACCTGCCAGATGAGTACAGGTCCAGGCTGGAGGCTTTGGGAGAGCTGAAAGTGTACAGCGCAGCTCCTGAGTCTGTCGAGGATTTCAAAGAGCGTATTGGGGATGCGGATATCGTCGTCACAGGCAGGTACTGCATATCAGGAGATGTTATCCTCTCCTCGCAGAGGCTGAAGATGATCTCGCTTTGGCAGACTGGCTACGACAACGTGGACCTCGGAGCTGCAGAAGAGCACGGTGTAGTGGTCACGAACGTTCCAGGATACTCCTTTGACTCAGTTGCCGAGTTCGTCTTCGCAATGGCCCTCGACTTACTGAGACACGTCAGGGTAGCCGATGCGAGGCTCAGGCAGGGCAAATCCGATTGGAGGTGCTATGTCGGAAGGCAGCTTATGGGCAAGACCATGGGAGTAATTGGGCTTGGGAAAATAGGGATGAGGGTGATACAGATCGCTCAGGGGCTGAACATGAACGTCATCTGCAACACATCACATCCCAGCCCTGAGAGGGAGAAGACTCTTGGGGTGAAGTTCGTGGATTTGGACACCATCCTCAGAGAGTCGGATGTTGTGTCTTTGCACGTGCCGCTTACTCCTGAGACAGAGCACATGATAGGCGCGGCTGAACTGGCGAAGATGAAGCCTTCAGCCATACTGATCAACACTGCCAGGGGAAAGATCATCGATGAGGCTGCACTTGCTGAAGCTTTGAAAGACAAGATGATTGCAGGAGCAGGCTTAGACGTCTTTGAGAGAGAACCTCTGCCATTGGACAGCCCTCTGGTGAGCCTGAAGAACGTGATCTTGACCCCACACATAGCCTTCCTCTCTGAAGAGGCAATGGATGAGCTGACCTACGTCTGCGTGGAGAACGTGGAGATGTTCCTCAAGGGAACTCCTCAAAACGTGGTGAACTCGTCAGCATCAGAAGGCGCTCAGGCGTGACCAAAGGCGCATGAATCATTTATCTGCAATCATTCATGGCCTATTTTGCCGCCTTTTTGTCATGTACATCTCTGTCATCGATATTACAGCAAGAACTATTCTATTGAGTGAAGATCCTTCCTGGCTTTCATTTGCCTATTGCTCTTGCTCATAACCATCGATATTTTGCCCAACTGCGTCTGTGCTAGAATTTTCTGATAAGTCTCATAGAAAAGCTGAAGATCACCTCTGAGTTAATACCCCAAGAGGTAACCCAAGATGAGACGACAGATTGTTGCAGCGTTAGTCATTGCATTGCTGGTCTCGACTCCAGCACTGGCAGAGCTTACAGATTATCAAAGAGGTGTGCAAGCAGGGCTTCAGGTGGGCCTCTTTATGGGAGAGCTGAGGGGGATGGGACGCTACACATTAGATAGCGCTAATCAGTTCAACAGCTACCTGAGCAGCTTTGAGCAGTTTCTCTTCAACACCTTCAAAGAGAACGAGACTGCGATAAATGAGTTCAGGCAGTCTCCACTGGCAGCTCAGAACAAAGTGACTGTAAACGGTCCTATTCCAGACGCCAATGGACGAATCGGGGAATATCCCGCTGAGGCATTTTATACTGCCACTGGGTCAGGTCCAATCATCAGCTCATCGACAAGCGACGCACTGGGCGGCGCATAGTCGATCTACATCACATTTTTCTAGACTTCAAACTAAGTCAAGCGAGCCCAAGCTAAATCTTGTTTAAATGCCTAACTTCAATAAAAATTATATTTTAAGAGATATGTCACGTCTGAGAAACAAGCTATGGCACATCGGTATGTCCAGCAACACATCCTAGAAATTTTTATATATCATGCCGTACATAATATACTCTGTTTGCATTCCATCTGAGCTGAAGGCGATAACAGATCTTCGATTTTCTGCACTGAGGGATGCCGCATTTATAGGCTTATGGACAAACCGATATGGATGCGTCTCTGAAAGATGCGCTTTCGCTAGACGTGCTCCTGTTCGAGAACACCTCGCTAGATGGCGAATGTAGACTGAATTCTTGAAAAGCTGAGGAGGACTTGTTGTGGACGTGCTAGACGTAATAAAATCAGACCATCAGAAGGTGCTTGATGCGATCGATACCCTGGAGAAAGGCGCAGAGGGATCGAAGGATGACATATTCAATAACCTGAAGACGGAGATCATGGGGCATATGGCAGCAGAAGATGGGGTCGTATATCCACTCCTTATGGATGACCTGCCAGGTACCATGCTCAAGTCAATCGAGGCGCACAATATGGCCAGAATAGCCCTTAAGGACCTAGATGCCACTTCTAAAGATAGCGATCGATGGGTAGCTAAGCTCATGGTCTTCAGAGATCTTGTTTTAAGCCATATGAAGGAAGAGGAAGGAATGGTGTTCGATGTAGCCCGTTCATCTCTGGGCCAGGAGCAGCTGACAAATCTGGTCAGGCCTTTCCAGGATGCTGAGGGCGCAGGCGCTCCAATTACTTCGACCTCTACGAGCGCCAGGGCATCTGCACGCGGTTCTGGGTCTGGGTCCAGGACCTCTATGGGGAGGACGTCCTGAGTCGACTTCTGCGAATGGTGAGCAGTGATGAGGATCTCGTACATCTACATTTTTTATCATGGGAGTTCGTCAGGAGAACCAGCCCAGATGTGAGATTGGCCCACTTAAAGCTGCTGAAGATAAAGCTCGCAGCTTTCGGTTATCCCATTGATGATGGTGTGTCTTGCGACAGCTCAAGACGTATCGGTCCAGCCTTCTGAGATTGGAGAGCTGATAGATCCTTTTTGAGGTCGGAGGACATGGCTAAATTTTTATAGATGGTGATACCAATATATTATCTGACTTCTTCTAGGAACAGAAATTAAAGGAGAAAAATAGAATGAAAGTATACCCGAAGCATCCAAATCTCATGTCAGAAGGCACTCTCAGGGACGACAAGGTAATCAACTCCAGAGGAGAGGACCTCGGAAAGATCGAAGATTTTATGATAGATCCCAGGGCAGGGCGGGTGGCATATGCAATTCTCTCTTTTGGAGGATTCATGGGCCTTGGCAATAAGCTATTTGCAGTTCCCTGGAATGCCATGGACCTCGACACAGACAGGCATGCCTTCGTCCTGGATATAGATAAGGATCGGCTCAGAGACGCTCCAGGATTCGATAAGAACAACTGGCCTGATCTAATGACTGCTGACTGGAGAGATAGAGTCCACACATTTTACAATCAGACTCCTTACTGGAGCTGAACAGTTGAGGAACAGACATACGAAATTTGAACATATAGAAGGTGTGAACTTTGAATGTATTAGATATAATTAAATCAGACCACGACCTAGTCATCAAAACTCTCGAAGAGCTTGAGAAGACCGGCAATGCCGATATACAGGCCAGGGATGACGGCATCTGGCGCTTAAGGAAGCTTTCCATGCCGCATATGAACGCTGAGGAGATGGTCTTTTACCCTGCCCTGGACAACGAGATACACGACCTGGTAAATAAATCGATAGAAGATCACAGGATGGCACGCGACTCGATAAACGATCTCGACAACATACCAAGAGATGATGATCGCTGGATGGCCAAGCTGTTGACTACAAGAGACCTGATCGTGAACCACTTAAACCTGGAGGAAGGGCCAGTATTCAATACAGCCATCAAGGTATTCAGCGAAGACAAGCTCAGAGATATGGGAAAGAGATTCGAAGAGGCAAAGGGGTATGTGGTTCCAGAGACTGTGGCCTCAGCTGCAGCGGCATCTTCTCGCGGCTCCAGTCGAGGTGCAGGGGCTGAGGCATACGCGCCATCAGCTGCCGGTGCTCCCGTTTCAGGAATGGCGCCGCTCATCCGGTCAAGCACTCTCAAAGGAGAGAAGGTCAAGAACGCTCAGGGAGACGACCTTGGGAAGGTGGAAGAGGTGATGATAGAGATGGAGACAGGCAGAATCGGCTATGTTGTCCTCTCCTTCGGCGGCTTCATGGGGCTCGGTGATAAGCTCTTTGCAGTTCCATGGAACGCTTTAGCGCTGGAGCCGGCCAGAAAAGAGCTGATCCTCAACGTCAGCAAGGACAAGCTTGCCAATGCCCCTGGATTCGATAAGAACAACTGGCCTGATATGGCGAGTCCTGAGTGGGGCGAAGGCATACGAGCTTTCTACAAGTAAATCTACAACTGCAGACAAATCAGATGTCTGAGGGAAGAGCCAGCTTCCCTCATTCAACACTCATTGAGCGCGCAAGAGCCCGCAGCCTCTTGTAACTTCAGCAGATCCTCCATGATCACTGACATTCAACACTCATTGAGCGCGCAAGAGCCCGCAGCCCTGGCGATCCTATCTTCTCCACTCATAGCCATTGCGCTGATCGATGTATGCCTTGCACCTGGGTGTTAGCTCGCAGTGGTCTCCAGCTCTCTCCACCAGAAGCGCCTCTTCAAGAGTGGAGATGTGGTCCTCAAGCTCTTTGTCATCAATTCCCATTGCCTCACCGATCTCTTGCAGCCTTTTAAGCTCAAAGCCTATGAAGTCCAAGATCTCACGCCTCATGTTGGACTCAAGGGCTATGAGCTCAAGCCTGTGAATGTCTCCCGGTTCCATTCTAAGCCACCACCTATCCAAAATTTCCCAAATACATATTAGACCGTGGGCTTATCTAATTTTTCGCTGTTTAGCCTGAAATTAGGCCTCTTCTAGCCTGACAAAAGTTGAGCAGAGAAGCTGAGCATAATGGAGAGCGCTTTTCGAGGAGAGTGGAGGGCGCTTTTTAAGGAGAGCGCCACCACAAGTTCACTTCTGCAATGTCATTTAGACAGAATCTTTTTCATAAGCGACATCATTCCAGGCTTTCCCTCGCCCACAGGCCCTGGCTGGAGCCCCCCCATTCCCATGTTAAAAGAGCCGAGAAGCTCCTTGTTAAACCTGTTGGAGATCTCTGTGAACATCCTTTTATAGGCGATGCAGTGGGGATCCACGCCTTTTATCTCGCCGTCGGTTGGAGCCACGGCATTGTACGGGCATCCTCCACGGCAGTATCTGATGTGGGCACACCCCTTGCATTGCCTGTCCACATAGTCCTTGAACTGCTGCATAGCCCTTCCAGCATCAGACTTGGCAAGGTCCTCCATGCTCGGATGATCGTAGACACTGCCCATGATATACTTGGGCATGCCAACAAAGCGGTAGCAGGGATATATGCTCCCATCCGGGCCCACAGCAAAGGTATTTCCCATGCAGTCTGCGTAGGTGCAGACCGTGCCTCTGCCTGTGAGCACTCCTCTGAACAGGTCGTCGATGTTCCTGACCTCTATCTGGTCTAAGTTCTCCAGGTACCTGTCCAGGAGGTAGACCAAAAGCTCCCCATACTCCTCTGGAGATAGCGCCCACTTATCCGGCTCCTTGTCACGTAAAGATGGCAGAGCTGGGTGCAATTTTAAGGTTAAGCCGTTTTCCAGGAAATAGTTGAATATCTCTTCCCTGAACTTGACAGAATGAGAGGTAAATGTGCATATGAACTGCACGCTAAGGCCGCTCTCCTTCGCGATCTCGTAGCCTCGCATCGTCCTCTCGTAGTACCCCTCTGACCGCTGGAAATCGTTTAGCTCCTGGGGCCCGTCCAGGCTTGAGCCAATTGGAATGTTGTACTCGGCCAGGATCTGGGCAAGCTCAGGTGTGAGCTTCCAGAGGTTGGTTTGAAGCGCAAAAGAGACTCCAAGGTGGCTCAGCCCCTCTGTAAGCAGTGGAAGGGCTTGTCTATAGAAGTCTGCTCCAGCCAGCAGTGGCTCTCCGCCATGAAAGGTAAAGGTAACAGGATCGTCTCTAAATACCTTAAGCCATTCTACTACTTCCTTTATGGTATCAATGCTCATTATTGGAGATCCCACTTCCGAACTCCAACAATAACTGCATTTTGAGGGACAGCCTAAAGTGGGGATCAGCATGACGTGAAAAGGCTTCTTTGGCATTTATTGAGCACCTTTTTTTTAACCCTCTCTTGAGTATTAATACCTTTCCCGAAATAGCCGTAAATCAAGATGCGGCAGCTCAAATAGTCTCTGGCGCGTCTTGCAGTTGCAGTGATCTAAACGAGACCTGGATTTGATAATCTAAATAAATGGTACACCTGATTTTCTGTGCCCTCTTCTCTGTGCCTCTTGCCATTGAGTCTCTGCGACGCCGCGCCGCATCAGTCTACAACTTTAACATATGAGTTATATATTGTGTCGCGGCATCGTCATGCCACTATGGGGGTGTCGGCCCCAGTTTGCAGTGAGATATCGGGTGCAGAAGACTGCATCCTCAGATATCAGCAAAAACTTTTAATAGTTTAAAACTTCCATTAACTTTTTAAGCAGGTAATTAAATGAACTACGCAGCTCCCTGGTGGCTTGTAACTGCCCTGATACTCTCAGCATTGGCAATTATTGGCGCAGTCTTAAGGGAACGCTTTGCAGCGGCTGATGGAGTTTTAAGGTCACTGTGGGGCCGCCAATCAGCTCTCAAAAACGCTGACAGGAAATATGCTGATAAGAAACACGCTGCCAGCTACTGGCTTGAGAAGGGCATCACCCTCTCAGACCTGGGCCAGTATGAAGATGCCATTAAGCGTTATGATAGGGCCATCGAGCTGAATCCTTCTTATGCCAGCGCCTGGCACGACAAGGGCCATGCTTTATCAGAGCTTGGGAGGTATGAGGATGCCATACGCTCTTATGATAGGGCAATGGAGATTAACCCGTCTTTTGCCAGGGCCATGAAGGGAAAGGGAGATGCGCTCTACAGAATAGGCAGATACGAAGAGGCAATCCGGTCGTATCAGAAGGCGATAGAGATCAATCCCTCTCTCGTAGGCGCCTGGCAGGGAAAAGGCATTGCTCTGAGCAAGATTGGGAGAAATGAGGATGCTCTGGAAGCCTACTCAACATCTCTTGAGATCAACCCGAATCTGCTGGAGGCCTGGATCAACAGGGGAGCAACTCTCGGAAGCCTTGGAATGTATGAAGAGGCGATCGAGTCCTTCGATCGCGCAATTGAGATCAATCCATCAGTTAAAGAGGCCTGGTATGGAAAATGCCTCGCCCTTCAGAAGCTTCGCCGCGACTGTGAGCTGAAGTCAGTAGTCGTCAAAGCAAAGGAGGTCATAAAAGGCTCGGCTCTCTTGAGCCTCTCACCTTCATCGAGCTCACCCTCATCGTGCGGATTTCCAGTCCTGATAAAGGAGGATGCGGTTAGCGAATGCCTGGATTTAGCCAGAGAGGCTTATGCTAAAGGATCTTACGATCAGGCAGTAGAGCTATATGAGAAGGCGTTGGAGTTAGATCCCGCCCTTCCCGACGCCTGGTGCGGGAGGGGCATCGCCCTCTATAAGGCAGATCGCTATGAGGATGCAGTAGCGTCTTTCAACAGGGCCATCGAGGTCAACCCACAGTACGTGGAGGCCTGGAATGACAAAGGAGTGGCTTTGGACCAGATGGGCAGGCACGCCGAAGCAGTCGAGGCTTATGACAGGGCGATAGAGTCCGATCCCACAGACGCCTCAGCCTGGTTTAACAGAGGCACTGCCCTCAAAAGCATGGAGCTATACGATGAGTCCTTGAGGTCTTATGATAGGGCCCTTGAGATCAACCCTTATGATTCAGTCGCCTGGTACAACAGGGGAAGTGTGCTTTCCAGGATTCCTGGACGCTCTGAGGAAGCCATTGATTCTTACAATAAAGCCATAAGCATAGATCCGTCCGATCCTGCAGCCTGGTACAACAAAGGCGTTACCCTGAACGACCTGGGGCTGTATACTGAGGCGATTGATGCTTACGACAGGGCAATACATCTGGACCATTCGGACTCTATGGCCTGGTACAACAGGGGGATAGCGCTGTATCATATCGGCAGAAAGAGAGAGGCGATAGAGTCTTACGACCAGGCAATTGAGATCAACCCCTCTGACTCTATGGCCTGGTACAACCTCGGAATTGCCTTAGATGACCTGGATAAGTTCTCTGATGCAGTCAAATCGTTCGACAGAGCATTGGAGATAGACTCCAACCACATCGAGGCCTGGAACAACAGGGGTGTGGCGCTGAAGAACATGGGCCGCCACGAAGATGCGATCAAGTCCTTCGAGACTGCCATCAAGATCGAGCCGTCTTACTCCACTGCCTGGAACAACAAGGGCAACGTCCTTGGGGATCTTGGCAGGCATAGCGACGCTATCAGAGCTTATGAAAGGGCTCTGGATATCAATCCCCTTTACTACGATGCCTGGAACAACAAAGGAACGGCTCTGGCAAAGCTGGGCAGCTACGATGCTGCAGTTGAAGCCTACAAAAAGGCCATCGAGATAGATCCAGCGGACGCAGCCGCCTGGTTCAACAAAGGCGTGACTCTCAACCACCTTGGCAGGCACGGCGAAGCCATAGAGTGCTATGATGAGGTGCTGGAGACAGACCAGTCGTTCTCCCTTGCATGGATCTACAGAGGCCTCGGGCTTTACTACCTGGGAAGGTATGAGGACGCTTTGGCCTCCTTCGACGAGGCGATAGACATAAATCCCGGCGACAGTTCAGCATGGCGCTTCAAAGGAGAAGCCCTCCAGAAGCTGCATAGGTTTGACGAGGCAGATGAGGCGTTCTCCAGGGCAGAAGAAGTCGCCACAAGATAACGATTCCCTCACTTCAATCCTTTATAAACGGCTGGCAAAAACAGGGATAACAGGGACAAGCTTTTAACTTATGATTCAGAACAACCATCATGAATCAGGAGAGATCACAATCGTTAGTCAAGCGGATACTTGAGTACAAGCACAGAGATCTCATCCTGCTGTTATCCGTAGTTCTGGTCTTTGCAGCGCTTTTCTTCATCTCTTCCTCAAATTGACCTCTCGCGATCCACGAGATTGGATGGACCTGAGCACAGCAAAGGCTCGACATTTTACGCACTGCATTACTGGGGGCATCCCGTCAGATCAGGCGCGTTTAGATGTAATGTCGAGGCATACTTTCTTTCAAGCTGTGCCATTCTAAACAATAGATTTGTGCATGCTGATGTAATTACTTTAAAATACTTTGAAGACAGTTGGTCTGGTGTAGTCTTCGCCCCATGCTGAAAGGAGCTGAAGGCCATCGTGCCCTGGCCTGCTCTGCTACTCCCTGCGTAGTCTCCCCCGCCAGGGCCTCGATCTATTTTCTTCTCAAGGCAAAATAAATCCAAGTTATGAAAAGCTGTCTGAATTGGCGAAGCGTAGTCACAAGAAAAAGGAAAAAGAAAAAAGAAAAGCAGGATCACTCGGCGCGAAGCGCCTCAATTGGATCGAGCTTTGCAGCTCTGTTTGCAGGGTACACTCCAGCAATCGTCGTGGCAAAAACTCCGAATGCCAGCCCGACGACAATGGACTGAGGAGTTATTGCTGATGGAAGTCCCGCCAGAGATCCGATGGCATAGGAGATTGCCACCCCCAGAGCTATTCCCACGATGCTGCTCACAATTCCGAGGACTCCTGCCTCAAGCAAATACTGAGACCTGATGTCTCTGGTTGTAGCACCGAGTGCCTTCATAACGCCGATCTCTCTTATCCTCTCCTTAACTGTGAGCATCATGACGTTTGCGATCCCTATTCCTCCTACGACCAGGGATATAGCGCCAATTCCTGCAAGAGCATACTTGATCATGTTGAGAACGCTCATGAGCGAAGAGAGCATGTCTCTGGCAGTCGTGGCATCATAGGCCTCGTCCTTGTGATACCTCTTGAGGTCGTTCTTGATCTTGGTAATCACTGTCTCTACCTGATCCGGGTCCTCAACTGTCACCTGGAACGAATCGTAGTTGTAGTTGTTGTTATCCTTTCCCAGAAGCTCCTTCATGGCTTTATGGGTTATGTACATCCCATTGTTGGGGTTAGAACCCATCATCATCTGAGACTCTTCTTCCTCTTCGAGCACTCCCACTACTGTGAAATCCATATATAGGTCGTCAGTGTACAGCCGGATCTTGTTTCCAGGGGTCACCTTCATCCTGAACAGGTTCTCTGAAACCCCTGCGCCTATGACTACTGACTTGTAGTCTGAATTGGTGAGATACCGGCCCTGAGAAATCTTCTCTTTGAGGTCTTCTTCCTTCTCTGGGTCCACGCCAGTCACGCTGGCAGATGCGTTCTTGCTGCGGAAGGCTATAGTCACTCTAGTTGAGGTCTCTGGAGCCACGTTCTTGACTCCCACAACGTTTTCTATCACCTTGGTGTCCTTGTCTGTGAACTTGGCAGGCTCCTCAGGAGATCTGTTGGGCCCGCCTCCACCGTCACCGACGTGGAAATTTCCAGGCATGACCTGAATTAGATCCAGGTCAAGCGTGCTGAACTGAGAGGATACGCCAGAGTACAGCCCTTCGCCTACAGAGAGCATGACCACTATGGCCATGACCCCTATGATTATTCCCAGGGAAGACATCAGAGTCTTGAACCGGTCGGCCTTGAAGCCTACGGCAATGAACTCCAGCATATCAGCTGACTTCATAAGTGCTCCTTCTGGCTCAAGTCAGGCCAGATTTGCCGTTCTGGTTCTTGCCATTCTGAATCTTCCTGCGCCTGTACAGGTAAGCCCCTACTGCGACCACAATTAGCCCGGCTCCGCCGATGAGGGGCAGGTTGTTGCCACTGTTTGTGGTGTCTATCGGGGCGACATATGCAGTGACATAGGGCGTTGAGATGTGCCATGTGTCTCCGTTCTTGAACTTGGACACGAAGCTCATGTTCACGCTGTTTGGGGACCTTGACTGGCCGCCAAATCCAGAACTGCCTGGCTCGGCGTGGTCCTGGGATATGTCGAAGCTGATAGTGAAGACCTCATCAGAGTCCATCGTGCCTATGTAGTACTCCTCTGGAGAGAACTTCATGCCTTTGGCTGAAGGCACTATGGTCACTGCATTGAGCGTCCCCTCTCTTGGATTGGCCACGTTTAGGCTGATGCTCGACTTGGCTGAAGAGTCAGCAATCGACAGGCTTACAGGAGCTGCATCGACCTTGATAGGGATCTCACGGCATATGTTAAGCATGTTGTACCCGCCCTGGACGTTGAAATCGACGAGGTAAGTCCCGTTGGAGATGTTCTCTCCAGCCTTGATCTTGTAGTAGAGGACGATCTTGTCGTTTGGCCCGATCATCCCTATGTCGGTCTGGTCAGGTGTCAGAACCTGAATCTCATCTGTTCCTGTGAGCGTGGTCTTGTTTATGGGCGTGGACAGGAGCGAGCTCTGGGCATAGGTCCCCTCGCCTGCAGTTCCGCCAACGCCGTAAGCTGCTGCGCCGTTTTGAAGCTCTATCATCAGAAGTGCTTCATCACCTGGCATCAGAACCGATGGTGTTATGGTAGTTTGAATGTTTACTGGCATGTGGTACTCTAAAGCTGCTGCTGACCCTACAAACATTAGGACGAGCAGAGCTGAAATAAGAATTACTCGCTTCATGACGCGTTCTCCGTTATGCATCCTTCTATGCATTCTCCATTATGCGACCGTCTCTTAGCCTGATGACTCTGTCGCAGTTAGTGGTTACCTCTGGGTTGTGAGTGACCATGATGATCGTCCTGCCTTCTTCATGCAGCCTGTCCATTATGGCCATCACCTCGTTGCTGCTCTTCAGGTCCAGGTTTCCTGTGGGCTCATCAGCAATTATGATCTTGGGATCGTTTGCAAGCGCGCGGGCTATCGCCACACGCTGGCGCTCTCCTCCAGAAATCCTGACCGGACTGAAGTTGATCCTGTGGCTCAAGCCCACAGCTTTCAAAAGCTCCAGGGCTCTTTCCTTCCTCTTCTCCTTAGGAACCTCTGCCAGGACCATTGGCACTTCCACGTTCTTGAGTACGGATATTCTCCCTATCAAGTTGAACGTCTGAAAGATGAACCCAAGCTCATCTCTCCTCACCTTGGCAAGCTCTTCATCAGGAAGGCTGCTCACTTCCTGGCCCAGAAGAACGAACCTGCCCTTAGTCGGGCGATCCAGGCAGCCGACTATGTTCATCAGCGTGGACTTGCCGCTGCCTGAGGGGCCCATCAGGGCGATGAACTCGCCCTGCTTTATATCCAGGTTTATCCCCTTAAGAATAGGAATATCGCTATCCCCAATGCGATAAACCTTCTCTATGTCTAAAAGCTCTACCACGTTTGTTATTCGCTTCACCTTCTCATTCTCTTATCACGCGCTTTGATCTCCAGTCTCTCTAAATATAATTTCCTAATCCAGCCTTTTTAAGTCAGGCCTTCTAAGTCAGCGCTCACAGCTGCAAGATCACTTGACCTCGGTTGCTCCGAAGAGGTATGCCCCAAGTCCTAAGATCGCTATGCAGCTTACGGTCAACGCCGCAAAGTCGAGGGCGATCGGGTAGGCGCTAGCTCCAATCAGGCTCTGCCGCAGGCCGTCTATTCCGTAGGTGAGTGGGTTGATGTACGCTATGTACTTCACAACAGAGGGGAGACTGTCTATTGGGAAGATGGCCCCTGACAGGAAGAACAATGGGAAGATGACGAAGTTCATTATCGTTCCGAACCCCGACATGTCCTCCATCTTCGAGGCAAATGCAAGGCCCATGCCAATGAACGTCGCCGCTATCAGCACCATGAAGGCGAGCGACTCCGCAAGTCCTCCCAGGCTCAATCCCCTCATCCCCAGCAAGACGCCAGACAGCATTATGACCGCAGCCTGGATGATCGCTGTGGTGACTCCTCCTGCTGTCCTGCCAAGGACTATGGCCATCCTGCTCACAGGTGCTACCATTATCTCTTTGAGGAACCCGAACTCTCTGTCCCATAAAACTGACAGTCCTGCAGCAGTGGCCGAGAAGAGCAATGTCATGCCAATTATCCCTGGAGTCAGGAAGCTGATGTAGTTCACTCCAGATGGCATGCCTGCGACTCCTCCAGCGCTAAATCCGGATCCCAGGAACGCAAGGAAGAAGAACGGCGCTCCCAGAGATCCTATCAGCCTCGACTTGAGCCTGAAGAAGCGTATGGTCTCACGAAGCCATATGCTGTAGATTGCGTAAAGATCCTGCTTAATCTTGATCTCCGAAAGTTCCATCTTCATCTCCTGAACATCCTGGCGTGCATCTTTGCTGCATTTGACCCTTCAGAGGCCCTAATCTTCTTGCCTGTAAACTTCAGGAAGACATCTTCGAGGGTTGGCTCGTGAAGGCCAACTGACTTCACAACCACCTGATTCCTGCTCGCCTCCATGAGGATCTCAGGCACCCTTGTCTGGGCATGATCTACTCCCAGGTCAAGAGTCCCGTTCGAGGCCGTAACTGATGTTATCCAGCCGAACTTTTTCAGAGACTGGATCAGCTTTTCTCCCGTGCCCTCAACCTCGAGGCTGATGGTATCTGCACCGATCAGGTCCTTGAGGTTCTCAGGGGTATTCAGGGCTACAATCTTGCCGTTATCTATGATGGCTACTCGATCGCAGAGGTAGTCTGCCTCTTCCATGTAATGGGTTGTAAGCACTATCGTTATTCCTTCAAGCTCGTTCATCTTCTTGATGTAATCCCAGATGTGCCTCCTTGTCTGTGCGTCGAGGCCAAGAGTTGGCTCGTCCAAGAAGAGGACCTTGGGGTGGTGCATCAGGCCGCGGGCTATCTCAAGGCGCCTTTGCATTCCTCCTGAGTAGTCCTCCATCTTCGAGTCGGCTTTGTCCATCAGGTCCACCAGATCGAGGACCTCCTCGATCCTCTCTCTTCGGACCTTGCTTGGAAGGCCGTACATCCTCCCGTGAAAGTCGAGGTTCTCTCTGCCTGTGAGCATGCTGTCGATGCTCGGGTCCTGGAAGACCACCCCTATTGAGGATCTGACCTCGTTTCTCTCTTTGCCCAGGCCGTGGCCCCAGACCTTTGCCTCTCCGGATGTGGGCTTGAGCATGGTTGTGAGCATCTTGATGATTGTGCTCTTCCCAGCTCCGTTTGGCCCAAGCAGCCCGAAGAGCTCGCCTCTTCCTATCTCCAGATCTACAGAGTCGACTGCCGTCATCTCCCCGAACCTCTTTGTCAGGCCGCGCATGGAGATAGCAGCATCCTCATCTGCCACAGCAGGCCTCGCTTCAGCCAACTCTGCTGCAATTGTAGTGCTTGTCATCTTCTCAGTTTGCCTTTCTTCAAATTTTATCGGTCTATTCGCTGCCTTTTTTGACTTAATCCAAGTCAGTTTCGCTGATATCCCTATGACCCGATTTGGAGATCTCTTAAATCTGAAGCTCGAACTCGTAGTCGGTTAGCCCCAGAGCCCTGCTAAGCAGGCTTTCAAGAGCCGCAACCAGCTTCTGGCGATGTTCTCCATCTTCTGGACAGCGCATTCCTCCAGGGCCTTCGGCATGGAAGAGCATGAAGTGAGCAGATACGAGCACGTGGACGAGTAGAAACGACGTCTCCAGTGGGTGCACCACATCGAAACGCCCTTTTTCAGATCCTCTCGATATCACCTCTGCCATGATCGGTGCTATGTTGGCAAAGGGCTTCACTGCCCTCATCTTCTTGTGAAGAGTTCTGCTCCTGTCCTGGTGGATGTAGTCCATTATCTTTTTTCCAGACGCTGCATGCTTTACCAGGATATTGGCCATCTCGTTTAGCTTGACAGCCTCGTCCAGGTCGCCCCTCTCAGCTATCGTCCTTATGTCCTTCTCCATCACGTCTATGTTCTTCTTCAGCACTGCAACCAGAACGTCTTCCTTAGAGTCGAAGTAATAGTAAAAGGTGCCTTGCGACACGCCCACCTCGTTTACTATATCGCTGATAGCAGTCTGCTCATAGCCTGAAATGGTAAAGAGCCTCTCCGCGGCATCTACAAGTTCTCTTCTTCTCTCTTCTGGGTCCTTTGAAATCCTCTTCATCTCACCATCACAAACTGACTTGTCGTCAGTCAGTCGTAGAAGTATATAAATGGCTCGGTTAAAGGAATACTGCTTGCAGCAGCACATCGTGCGGATGTCTATACGATATTGCTATAATTACTTTACTGCAATCGACGTCAAATGCGCTCTGTTATCCATTAATTCGTGATTTATCATGTGCCTATTCATAATTCACCGCAGAGACACAGAGGCACAGAGAGACTTTAATGTTATTCAATGCTGCTGCGGTCAAACATGAATTATGATTTTGAATTATCATGAGCAAATATACCTGCCGAGCTGAACCTGACTTGCAGGACAAGCTATTATTCTGATCAACCGATGAAATTCGGATGAACCTATAGAGCCGAAATGATAATGCTGTTTAAAGAGAAGAACCTGATCAGCTTGAGTTACTTATCTGCGCCTCGAAGTTCCTTATCTGTGATTCGCACTCCGCGAGCACTGACTTCAGATCTTCTATCTTCACAGGCTTGGCTATGTAGCCGTCCATGCCTGCCCGGAGGCACCTCTCCTTATCGCCCTCCAGTGCGCAGGCTGTAAGAGCAATGATCCTCGGCTGCTCGTCAGATGGCCAGAGCTTCCTGACCTGGCTGGCAGCCTCAATTCCGTCCATCTCAGGCATCTGAATGTCCATCAGCACCAGGTCGTAGCGCTGCCTTTCAAGCGCTCTTATGACCTCCAGACCATCGGCCACCATGTCAGCCCTGTATCCCAGCTTCTTCAGCATCCGGGAGATGACCTTCTTGTTTATGACGTTGTCTTCGGCCAGAAGTATGCGCATGTTGACCTTTGGCTCGTTCTCTGGCGCGCTCTGGCCGCTGTGGGCATGCTTCACAAGGCTCGTCTGACTCATGAAAGACAGCTTTTCTTCACAGGCCTGCGGCAGGCAATCAGCTGCGACCTCGACTGGCACTGTGAAATGGAACTTGGAGCCAATGCCTACCTCCGACTCCACCCAGATATTTCCGCCCATGATCTCCACCAGCCGCCGACTTATGGCAAGCCCCAGACCAGTTCCTCCATACTTGCGAGTGGTGGACATGTCCACCTGGGAGAACGACTGGAAGAGCTCATCTATCCTGTCTTCCGGTATGCCTATGCCCGTATCTGTGATCGAGAATCGGAGAATGCATCTGCAGTCCTTCAAGCCATAAGAGGTAATGTACGCCTCAACCTTTCCTTTCTCTGTAAACTTGACAGCATTTGCCAGCAGGTTTACAAGAATCTGCCGAAGCCTCGTGGGATCGCTCCTGATGACGCCTGGCACAGAGTCCTCAATTCTAAATGCCAGATCCAGGCCCTTCTCTGCAGCCGTGGCAGCGACCAGGTCCATGCTGACCTCGATGCAGCTCTTGAGGTCGAACGCCTGATTCTCCAGTCCCATCTTGCCGCTCTCGATCTTGGAGAAATCGAGGATATCGTTTATGATCGCCAGAAGAGCGTCGCCGCTGTTCCTTATGGTCTCGACGCACTCCCTTTGCTCTGTATCTAAGTCCGAGTCAAGGAGGACGCCTGTCAGGCCTATGACTGCATTCATGGGGGTCCTGATCTCGTGGCTCATGTTTGCCAGGAACTCGGACTTGGCCTTGGCTGCAGCCTCTGCAGCCTCCTTAGCCTGCATCATGGCGATCTCTGCCCTCTTCTGCTCAGAGATATCGGTGATGATGCCCCTCTGGCCTGCGATCTTGCCATCCCTCACGACATAGGCAGGGTAAATCATCCCCAGGAAAGTGCTGCCGTCTCTCCTGAGCATCCTATATTCATAGCCCTCCTGCCCAGGCCTCGGTGGATTGGCAATGTCTCCCATCAACCTCTCGTGCTCATCTGGAGATATCACCTGCAGGAAGTGTATGCCCTTGGCCAGATCTTCCTGAGAGTATCCGAAAGTCTTTAAGCCAAAGCTATTGGCAAAGATTATGTTGCCCTTCTCATCCAGCTCGTATACAGTCTGTGGAAGGAGATCTGCCAGCTCCCTGTACCTCTTCTCGCTTTCCCTCAGGGCATCTTCCGCCTTGATCCTGGCGACAATCCCCTCAACGGAAGCGGCCAATGCCTCAAGTGCGATGCGATCGTTTAGCGGAATTTCATCATGAGTATGGGAAGCCAGCACTAAAACAGAAAAAACTTTGCCGTTGTACTTAACTGGATAATCGGCGACAGACCTCAGGCCCTCTTCTCTGAGGTCATCAAAACCCGATGCGGCAATATAGGAGCTGTCCCTGTAGACCCATTCACCATCCCTGGCAATAGAAGCCCTGGGAGATCCAGCATGACAGTGCGAGCTGCCATCGACGAACTTTTCAGAGAGGCCCTTGTAAAGGACCATGTCCAGTTCGCCAGACTTGTCCACCAGGTAAACTGCTCCACAGTCGATGCTATCCACCGTCAGGGCGGCATCGAAGATCTTGCCTAAAGACTCCTTTACGCTTTGAGAAGAGCTGAGGGTTATGGCCAGGTCGCGCTGCAGCCGAAGCATCTCTTCCATGCGCTTGTGATCCTCAATTTTGGCCTGCAGAGCCTCATTGGCCTTCTGAAGCTCGTAATTTGCTCTGATTACTTCTACAGCCCTGAACTGGGCGACTTTGTCCATCTCCAGTTCATCTTCCCCCACCTTCGCCGATGCGTTCTTCGCCGTTTTTTGATCTGTAATCTCTATGTTGAAAGACCATTTTCCCAGGTAGTTCCCCGAAGAATCATAGGCCATCTGGCATTTATGGGAGATCCTCCGAACCTTGCCATCTCTTGAAATAATGCGAAAGTCGGCGTCCTCAGCCATTCCATCAATCTTTGAATTAATTTTAGAAAAGATTAAGCGATCCTCAGGGTGAACTATCTCTTCCAACAGGTTGGGATTTCCCAGGAACTCAACTGGGTCGTACCCGGTGACCTGTTTGCATGACGACGAGATATACACCAAATCTCCACGAGGGCCGGTCCAGCAGACCCAGTCATGCCCAGAGTCCACTACAGCGGAAAATGGAGATACGCCTTCTGGTGGCGATTTTTCCGCCTGACTGGGCCGAGGCGCGTCGTGGAACATGCATTTTTACTACAAAAGGTCGCATATATAAAAATGATGGACATGGCATGCTGAGATTAAATGAAATGTAATGCACTCTAACAGCAATGCCCTGAGGAACCTGGTAGATATTTTTATTCTAAGGCCCAGACGAAGGACGAGCCAATTATATCAGAGAGATGCATTTTATTATGTGGCTAATTTAATTTTATCGAATGTAGGGACTGCAATGACATAACTGGCCAGAATAAGAACACGAATATCAAAGTTGATGCTTGGCCGGGTTGAGGGCCAAGCATCCGCGAACCGCGAATCCAGTGCTGATGACAGCCGTGCTGATGAACGGAATTATAGAGAAGGCTGCTGCTGGCTAATGCAGTGGATAGTTCCAAGCCCGTGGACCATCTCCTCACAGCGTATGCCTGCGACCTTTCTGTTGGGAAACGCCATCTGTATTATCCTCAGGGCTTCGTCGTCGTTCTTGTGGCCGAAGATGGGCACCAGAACTGCTTCATTGCTTATGTAGAAGTTGGCGTAGCTTGCAGGTAGTCTCCTCTCCTTTCCAACAAATCCCGGCATTGGGAGCTTGATCACCTCAAGGGGCATTCCGTCCTGGTCAGAGGACCCGGCGAGAATATCGTAGTTCTCCTTCAAGGCATCGTAGTTCTCATCGCTCTCGTCGTCTTCATAGGCGCAGAGCACAGTTGTGGGATTCACAAACCTGGCTATGTCATCTACATGTCCGTCGGTGTCATCTCCTGCAATTCCCTGGTTTAGCCAGATCACCTTTTTTGCGCCCAGGTAGTCCTTGAGGCGGCGCTCGATGTCGTCCTTGCTCAAGTCCGGGTTCCTGTTCTTGTTGAGGAGGCACTGCTCTGTTGTGATCACAGTCCCAAGGCCGTTTACCTCAATGGACCCGCCCTCCATGACAACTCCTGGCTCGAAGCATTTTATCCCAAGATCCTCGTTTACGACACATGGAATCCTGTCGTCTCCCATCAGCTCCGGATACTTCTCACCCCAGGCGTTGAAGATCCAGTTGACCATTGCAAGCTCGCCTTCTGGCCTGTTCACGACGAAGGTGGGCCCGTAGTCTCTGAACCACACATCAGAGTAGTCTGCAAAATGGAATTTTACCCTCTTCGTGTCCACATCCAGCTTTTTTAGCATATCTGCCACGTTCAGCTTCACCAGGTCGTCTTTGACCAGGAGGTTTACGAACTCGCCTGTATGTATCTCCTTTACGATTGAGAGATAGGCTTTCTCCACGCTGTCGATCTCAGGAAAGCTGTCGAGGTCGTAAGGCCAGGCCAGCCAGATGGCGTCGTGCCTCTCCCACTCTGCAGGCATGTGGTATCCCAGGCTTGAGGGCGTCATCTCTCCACAGGGCTCGCCTCTACAGGGCCTGCCCGCAGGCATGGAGCAGCTGGCCAGAACGCTGTGCTCTCTCCTCGTGGGCTCGATCAAGGCGGTATAGGCCTCAGGCCTCCTGTTTCTGAAGAATCCCCAGCCCTGCTGGACCTCTTTATTCTTGCGCAGGTTTATCCTGGCAACCAGAGTCTCCTCTCTCTCGTCGCTTGCCATCTCCACCACCTTGCCAAAGGAGTCGCAGATAAACGAGCTTCCCCAGAAAGTCAGATCGCCCTCCTGGCCCACCCTGTTCACTGCGGCAACGTGAACTCCATTGGCTATGGCATGGCCTCTTTGGACAGTCAGCCAGGCGTCGCGCCAGTCTCCTTCAGATGCGATTTTTTCGCCCCTGATCCAGCCGATGGCTGTCGGATAAAAGATGATGTCTGCACCGTTTAAGGCCACAGCTCTCGCAGCCTCAGGGAACCACTGGTCGTAGCAGATCAAGACTGCGAACCTGGCGTAGCGCGTGTCGTATATCTGGAATTTATCCCCTGGAGAAAAATAGTTCTTCTCGTAAAATAGCGGATCCTGGGGGATGTGGGACTTGCGGTAGGTGGGAAGAAGGGTGCCATCGGCGTCTATCACCGAGACCGAGTTGTAGTACTTGCCGTCTTTTCCCCTCTCGAAGAGCGGGACTATCACCACCACTCCATAGGCCTTGGCAAGGGCCGAGAAGGCATCTGTGGACTCCCCTGGTATCGTCTCTGCAAAGCAGGATGCATCGCAGCGCTCATGCTGAGGGAAGTAGGTGGTCCTAAATAGCTCCTGCAGGCAGATGATCTTTGCGCCATTCCTTGCTGCCTCTTCAGTCCTCTTCAGCGTTTTCTGGAGGTTCTGATAGACGTTGTCTGACACAGAAGTCTGTACCAGGCCAATGGTCACCTTTTTCATCTTCTCTCCTCGCTCGCATTGAAATTGGAGTTCTTTGTTTAATTAACTGACGGAGAGGCGTTCTATCTGGGCCTGAGCCAGGGACTGTAAATGAGATTGTTGTGCTGCAGGTATTCCCATAATTATTCAAATGTAGTGCGCAAGCAAATTCGCTTTCACACGAGTTTTATGCTGCAAAGAGGGATCTCATCAGACTCTCCAGCATAGGGCTCGAGAAGACCTCTTTCTCCTGGGAACCAGCGGCCACTTGCTGATATGCTGTAAGTTCCTTTCGCCATGTTTGGGGGCACAGATATGTTGTACTTTTCTTCCAGGATCTCGCCTGGCCTCCATTGAGAGGTTGGATAGATCCCGTATACAGGAGCGTGGACCTCCTGGAACGCCAGGTTTCCGTCCTGGTCTTTGAAATCTGTTGAGACAACGTAGTCCATAGATGTGTTCTCAGTGCTCTGCCAGTAGTAAGCAATCGAGAAAACTTCTCCAATATTTACCTCTGAGCTGCTGATGCTGTATCCCAGGAGCTTCACAGCGCCACCAAGGCTCCTGTTGAGCTGGTGCTGAATCGAGGGGCTGCTCACAGCCAGATCAGGCATATTTCTCAAGACTCTGTACATGGCGCCTGCGCCAGGCACGATCAGGACCGGTATGAGCCTGTATTCCTTGGCAAGATAATCGTCTGCCTGCAAGACGTACACATCCCTCTTTCCAAGGCGCGTGTCTATCAGCTGAGACCACTGATCTTCTTCAGCACCCAGCACCTCTGCGCCTGGATTTATGCCGTAGACCAGCTGGAAGTACTTAAGAGGAGTATAGGGCCCCCAGTTTGTGATTATTGTCGAGTCTTCGGGGACCTGGCTTATCGCCTCTGAGATGAAGAACGAGAATCCAATGCTTCCGGATTGGTCCACCTCTCCAGAGTTCATAGAGTAAGACGTGATGGGAACAGCTGCTGCTGCGGCTATGACCAGCGCAATTGATGCAGTCTTTAGAGCCACAGTCAGCCTTCCAGAGCGCCTTTCGGCGTCTGAGGTCTGGCCCTCTGCATGTTGGATTTCGTCAAATTTACCTTTGGAAAATTCACAGTTAGGAGATCCGATTTCAGATCTGCTTCTGTCAGGCGCCCCTCTGATGAGCTTCAGGATGCCTACCAGGCCCAGACACATGAAGAGGGAGAAGATCAGGTATGAGGGTATGAACATAGCAGATACATCGCCTGTCAGGAACTGTGAGAAGAACCAGACGTTCAGAAGAAACATGGAGGCCAGGAGCGCCAGTACCGCTTTGCTCTTTCTGGCCAGAAGAACTATGCCAGCTATGCCTATGGCAATACCCACAAGAGAGAAGTTGGCAGCCAGGAGGTCGATATACATCGAAATTCTCTGAGGAAGCTCGTATGCAGGAAATGCAAATGCAAAGGCAGAATATTCCCTGGCAGTTATGAAGTACAGCCAGCTGCTCACTGTGCTCGCATCGGCGTACGCATAGGGAGGATGCTGCATGGCCCTCAGAAGGATGTAAACGAACTGAAGCGCACCTAGAGCGAACAGGGCTGCCATCTTGGCCAAACCTCGGAGGTCCATGAGTGCTCTTCTGTCTGTCAGGCAGACGAACCCGATGAACGGCAGTGCAAACAGGACGTTTGAGGCATGAGTTCCGAGGCTTATGCCGAGCAGAAGAGAGAGGAGATACAGGAGCCTCTGCGCCCTTTGCTCCCACCAGGAAAGCAGCGTCAGGAGCATTGCAGAGATGAGCGTTGCGTTGAGGGTGTAAACCTCGGCAATCTCTGCTTGAGCCCAGAAGGTTATGGCGAAGGCGAATGAGAGAGCGGCTATGACAGCGCTTAAGCGAGCGATGTTGTCCTGGACCTCATCCTTCAAAGCCATCTTCGAGAGCTTCAACGCTGTGAGATAGATGAGTGACACTGCAATGGCCCCAAAGACCGCAGACATGAGGTTGACTCTGAAAGCGACGCTGCCAAGAGGCAGAAGAGTGAAGAGGTGGCCAATCCAGGTGTAGACAGGATAACCAGTTGGGTGAGGTATTCCAAGCACATAAGACGCTATGCAGAACTCGCCAGCGTCTCCTGCGTGAACCGAGGGGGCCAGATGCTTAAGATAAACGGCAAACGACAGCAGAAGTAGACCAAGGGATATTCCTCTGTCCAGGCTGCCGAATCTGAACTCAACGTCTTGCCTAAAATCGCTTTTGTCTCTCTTAGACTCGCTTTTGCCGCTCTCGGCCCCAATTTTGTCGCCCTCAAGCTCGACTTCTGGAATGCTCAGCGCCAAGGAAATCCGCCACATGCCCAACTATCTTTCGCTTTAGGCAATAGTCGTAGTGCAATTATCGTATAAGCATTTTCCTATTTTGTCGCCTCTTCCCAATTCCGACCCACGTCGCTGGGTCATCAGGTTCAGCTGCCTGAGCACTTGCATCTCGCAGTCGGAAATTTGCATTGGAAAAATCAAAAGGATTTACTAGAAGGAGCGCAATTAACGAATATGGGGATAGGCAATATAAGCTTGGGATTGGCGTCAGAGTGGAATTTAAAAAAACCGGCATAACCCAAGCGAAGCCGAGCAATAGCTGAGTGGAGGTAAGAACGTGGGTCTGTTAGATCGAATGAGCGTGATTGTAAACTCCAAGATGAGCAAGATGATGGACAAGTTCGAGGACCCCAGGGAGACACTGGACTACTCGTATGAGAAGCAGATTCAGCTGCTCCAGAACGTGAAGAGGAGCGTGGCTGAAGTCGCCACCTCCAAGAAGAGGCTGGAGCTGCAAAAGGCAAAGCTCCAGATGAACATAGATAAGTTCGATGCTCAGGCCCGCGATGCTCTCCAGAACAACCGCGAGGACCTGGCCAGAATGGCTCTTGAGAGAAAGGCTGCACTACAGGCCACATCTGCTTCTCTCGACGGCCAGATAGCAGACCTGCAGGCCCAGCAGCAGAAGCTCCAGGAGGCTGAGTCCAGGCTCTCCACCAAGATTGAGTCGTTCAGGGCCAAGAAGGAGACCATCAAGGCGCAGTACTCTGCAGCAGAGGCCCAGGTAAAGGTGACCGAATCCGTAACCGGCATCAGTGAGGAGATGGCAGACGTCGGCCTCGCAGTCCAGAGGGCTGAGGACAAGACCGATCAGATGAAGGCTCGCTCTGCGGCACTGGATGAGCTCCTTGAGTCCGGAACTCTGGAGGACTACTCAGGAGGCGATGAGATAGACAGGGAGCTGGCCAAGGTCAAGGCCAAGAGCAGCGTCGACGAGCAGCTGGCCAAGATGAAGCAGGAGATGGGGAAATGATCATCAGGATAATGAGCGGAGGGCAGTATGAGGTCTCTAGCTGCCTTCTCGACGATTTGAACGAGATAGACAACAGGATCGTAGATCACGTCTCCAAAGGCGATCGCGATTCCTACCAGAAGGACCTGTTAAAGCTCGTCTCGACCATAAAGCAGAGCGGAAAGCAGCTGGACCCAGGCGAGATCGTCAAATCCGACATAGTAGTCCCGCCAGAAGACCTCACCTTCGACGAGGCCAGGCAGGTATTCAGCGGCCAGGGACTCATCGAAGACTGAGCGGCGAGCACGTGGTCCAGCAGCAATCGGATGGGGGCTACATGGTCCAATTTAAACTCAGGAAGGCTGTCGAGGAGGATATCCCAAGCCTGGTCGCCTTGTTCAGGGAGACGATCTTAGAAGTCTACGGCCAGATTCTTTCCAGGGACGTCTTGAAGCCCTGGGCAGAAGGCGACAGGCTTAGAGAAGATATCGGCATCCTATGGCATGACATAGTCGTGGCCGAAAATGCAGGCGATATCACGGCGGCAGCTGCGAGAATTGATGACCTGGTAGCGCTCCTCTGGGTCCATCCAGCACACCAGCGAAAGGGCATGGGAAGTGCCCTGCTGGATGCCATCGAGACAGATATGATGGAATCAGGGCACGATATGGCAAAGCTGGAATGTTTCAGCGATAATGACAAAGCCATTGGGTTTTACAGAGCCAAAGGCTGGGAGCCCCTGCGTGAAGAGGTGGACGAAGTGGCAGGAGCCTCAAAAGTGGTGATGACAAAGATGCTGAAAAAGTAGGGCAGATGGTGCACCGAGATTTGTGTGCCTCCAAATTTCGAGTCTACCGCAATTGAGTTGATTTAATCTTTCACGATCTGTGACATATTGGTTTAATTACTTTGAAGCCAGATACATATAAAAGTCGTTGATTGAAATGCCTTTTTAGCGGCAGAGAAAGCCTTCTTACGGATTCTCTTGACTTGTACAATGCTGCATTAAGACCGCGCAAGCCCGGTCAAACTGAGATTTCTAAGAGATTCCAAAGCATCATCGTTATAACCGATGGCACATGACTGAAGGAGAATGGTCCAAACAATACCAGTAACAACTGCTGAGCAAGGAATTGGAGGAGGGCGCTGAAGAGCCGATGACTTCAGAGACTGCCACTATCTCGCAGGGCAGAGGTCCACAGCTTCAAAGCATCCCACCATCCGTGTCACCCTCCAAGCCGTCCTCCAGGCATGAAGTCACAATCAAAAAAGAGGTCATGGAGAAGAAAGACAGACACCTCATCATGCTCATGGTCCTGATAGGGGTGCTGATGGCAGTAGTGGACGGCTCAGTTGTGAGCATCGCCCTTCCCACAATCACGGCATACTTCCACGTCAACATGGCCCAGTCCCAGTGGGTGATGACAGGCTACCTGGTAACATTAACGAGCCTGCTGCTCATCTTCGGAAAGGTCTCAGAGCGCACAGGAAAGTCGAAGCTATTCCTGTCGGGTTTCTCACTATTCACCTTGAGCTCTCTTGCATGCGGCCTTGCAACCAGCCTTGAGATGCTGATCCTGTTTCGAGTAGTGCAGGCATTAGGCGCTGCAATGGTCTTTTCCATAAGCGCTGCCATCATATTTCAGGTCTCGCCGCCTGAAGAGCGCGGAAGGTCAATGGGCTACATAGGAGCTACAGTGGCCGTTGGAAGCATTATTGGGCCAACGCTTGGAGGAGTGATCACTGACAACCTTGGCTGGGATTACATCTTCCTCATAAACGTGCCAATAGGCGTTGCCTTGCTTGTCATGGCTGCAAAGCACATGAAGCTTCAAGAGGAGAAAAAGAGCCTCAAGATGGACTGGCCGGGATCGCTGTCACTGGTAACGTCAATGGTGCTCTTGATGGCCGTACTCGGCCAGATCTCAGACAGCGCAGCGGTAAACAGAGAGTCGATAATCCTTGGCTTAGCCTTCCTCACGTCCCTGGCAGCCTTCCTGGCCCTGGAGCGCAGGTGCAAGAGCCCGCTTCTGGACCTCTCTATCTTCAAGGTAAAGGGGTTTGCCCTGCCAAACCTGAGCATGATCATATTCTTCATCTCGAACCTGATGATCAGCGTCGCCGGGCCTTTCTACTTCGAGAGAGTTCTCAGATATACGCCTTCACAGGTGGGAATGGTCTACATGATCGTGCCTTTCATCATGGTTGTGGGGTCTCCAGCATCTGGCTGGCTCTACGATAGACATCACTGGAAGCACTTTGCGGCTCTCGGCATGATGATCCTTGCAGCCTCAATGTTCTTCATGAGCTACACAGCAAGAATTGGAGACCCAAAGCTCATGATTCTCTCATTTTTGCCAATAGGAATAGGATGCGCCCTCTTCCAGAGCCCAAACAACGCTGAGGCGATGTCTGCTCTTCCCAGGGACAAGATGAGCACGGCATCGAGCGTCACAGCAACGGTGAGAAACCTTGGGATGGCTCTTGGAGTCTCGATCTCAAGCGTCCTCATCTCCATGCAGCTCGCAGCTGCAGGATACCACGGAACGATCCTCGCGGCAGATCCCGAACTCCTGTCTATTGCCATCAGCAATGTGATAATGGCTTCAGGAGCCCTCTGCGTCATGGGGATGCTCGCATCTCTGTTGAGAAATCTGGACATAAATATGAGCAGAGATTAGGTTACAGGAGCAGAAATTAAGTTATCTCAAATCTGGACATAAATATGAGCAGAAATTAAGTTATCTCAAATCTCAGCAGCGCTCCTGAAATGCAGTCTGATGAGAATCCAACGGCCGGGATATCTGTAAAGCATGGCATAAGCTAAAGCTGTCCGCACAGAATTGCAGGTTTCTGGAAAAATAGAGGAAAAAGCCTAGCTCGTCAGATAGAGCCAGAGCTCTCTGAGATGTTCGCCGTATAAAATGTAGATCAGAACCCCGATTCCGAAGATGATGTACAGGTTGGTGATGTACACGCACCACTGTAGCAGCTTCATCTTCTTCTCAGGAGTTCCGAACCACTCCTCGGCTTTTCTCTCAAACCAGTTTGGCATCTCTCAAGTTCAGGATGTAGCAGTTGTGGCCTCTGTCGTGGAAGCGGGCTTGAGTGCAGCAGCGGCTGCCGCTGCTGCTGCCTTCTTTGCCTCTTCTTCCTTGACACGTGCCTGGGCCTTGCCCTTGAGCTTCTTGAGCCTGACCACGTTGTCCCTGTCCATCTCTTCCAGTGCGAAGCCTATGAACCTGATGGTGTCCTTGAGGTCGGGTATGACCTTGAATTCTAAGCCATTAACCCTTCTCTTGGTCGACTCGATATCCTCTACGAGCCTTATGGCCGCGGTCTCGACCTCGGCCGCGAGGATGATCTTGTCGAGCAGCTTCTCATAAGCTTCAGCAGCCTCGTCAACGGCAGCGCTCGTGCCTATGATCCCGTAGCCGCGCTCGTACATCTTCTTTTGCACGGACTCGGACGCGATCTTGGGCACAACTACTCCCATGACGTTCCTGGATTCGAGCTGGATGGAGGGCTCATTCTGGAGGGCAAACGCCACCGACTTGATGGCGACAGTCCCTTCAATGGCCATGGCCATATTGAGCCTCTGCTCAGCTATGACCAGGTTCTCTACAAGCTCTTTTCTTACAGTCTTGGCCCGGTTCAGCACCTCGAAGAACTCGATCATGAGGCCATCACGCTTCATCTTGAGGAGCGAGTGACCGGTTTGTGCTACCTTGATCCTTCTTCTCAGAGCAATGAGCACTGCCCTAGTCGGTTTCGTTCCTTTGATTACAGGCATGATCTCACTTCTTCGGTGCTTCAGCCTTGGCTGTGCCTGCGTACTTCGGGTGGTAAGCCTTGATGTACTTATCGTCTATCCTGGTGAGCATGGCCTCAGGCAGATCCTTCAGCAGATCCCAGCCGATGGAAAGAGTGTCGAATATGGTCCTGTCCTCATCCCTGCCCTGGTTGACGAACCTCTTCTCGAACTTGTCTGCGAACTCAAGCACAAGCTTATCGCGCTCAGAGAGAGCCTCTTTGCCCACGATGGCTGCGAGGCCGCGAAGATCGTTGCCCTCTGCATAGTATGCGTAGAGCTGATCTGATACTGCCCTGTGATCCTCGCGGGTGTGGCCTTTGCCTATTCCTGAGTTCATCAGCCTGGAAAGTGAGGGCCTGATATCGATTGGGGGATATATGCCCTTCCTGTGAAGCTCTCTGGAGATGATGATCTGACCCTCAGTGATGTACCCAGACAGATCTGGGATGGGGTGGGTGATGTCGTCTCCTGGCATCGTCAGGATTGGGAACTGGGTGATAGAGCCCTTCTTGCCGTTGATGATTCCAGCGCGCTCATAGCAGGTGGCCAGGTCAGTGTACATGTATCCTGGGTAGCCGCGGCGTCCTGGAACTTCTTCTCTGGCTGCTCCCATCTGCCTTAAGGACTCGCAGTAGTTGGTCATGTCGGTGTAGATGATGAGCACGTGCATGTCCAGGTCGAATGCGAGATACTCAGCGCAGGTGAGTCCGAGCTTTGGTGTGAGAAGCCTCTCCACAGCGGGGTCGTCTGCGAGGTTGAGGAACACGACTGCCCTCTCAAGGGCTCCAGTCCTCTCGAAGTCGGCCAGGAAGTGCTGGGCCTCTTCGTTGGTGATTCCCATTGCGCAGAAGATGACTGCGAATGACTCGGCTTCGCCCAGGGCCTTTGCCTGCCTGGCGATCTGAAGAGCCACGTCGTTGTGGGGAAGACCAGATGCCGAGAAGATGGGCAGCTTCTGTCCCCTCACAAGCGTGTTTGTGCCATCAATTGTGGAGATGCCTGTCTGGATGAATGCGCGGGGCTTCTCCCTGGATGCTGGGTTGATGGCAGCTCCTGAGATCTCTCTCTCCACATCTGGGACGATGGCCGGTCCGCCATCTCTTGGCCTGCCGGAGCCTGAAAGAACGCGTCCGATGATGCTGGGGGCCAGAGGCATCTTGATGACGTCTCCAGTGAACCTCACTGCGCTGTCCTTGGACAGTCCGCCGGTTCCCTCGAATATCTGGACCACGACTATCTCATCTGAGGTGTCCAAGACCTGTCCTCTCTTATTCTCTCCAGCCGCTGTCCTGATCTCGACGAGCTCGCCGAAGCCCACAGGCTCGGTCTTCTCAACGAAGATCAGAGGGCCCTTGATCTCATTAATAGTCTTGTATTCCTTGGTCATTGTGGATCCTCCTTTACCTCAGACCCTTGAACTCTGAGTCCATCTGAGCCAGTACCTTCTGCAAAGCGGGCTCGTAGTCCTCTTCCAGCCTCACCTTGGCGAGGGCATCCTTGGACGGAAGGGATGTGATCTGGCTTACAGATGCTCCCTTGGAGAGGGCATCGAATGCGTAATCCCTGTACTTCAGAATGGCCTCGAGCAGGTCGAACTGCTTCTTGTATGGGCTGAACGTATCGACCGGGTGGAATGCGCTTTGGGCCAGCCAGAAGTTGATGATCATCCTTGCGACTTCAAGAGTGATCTGCTGGTCTTCTGGAAGGGCATCGGATCCGACGAGCATCACTATTTCTTCAAGCTCGGCGTTCTCCTGCAGGATGGCCATTGCGCGCCTCTTGTTCTTGTTCCAGTCTGGGCTGACGTTCTCCACGAACCAGGGCTCGAGGTCCTTGTCGTACAGCGAGTAGGAATCCAGCCAGTTGATGGATGGGAAGTGCCTGCGCTGTGTTAACTTGGAGTCGAGTGCCCAGAACACCTTGACCATACGCAGTGTGTTCTGAGTGACGGGCTCTGTGAAGTCTCCGCCGGCTGGAGAGACTGCTCCGACGACGCTAACTGATCCCTGGCCGCCTGCCAGTACATCTGCGCGTCCTGCCCTCTCGTAGAAGTCTGCGAGCCTTGCTCCGAGGTATGCGGGGTAGCCCTCTTCACCAGGCATCTCTTCTAGACGGGATGCGAGCTCTCTCATGGCCTCTGCCCACCTTGAGGTGGAGTCAGCGGTCATCATCACATCGTAGCCCATGTCTCTGTAGTACTCAGAGGTGGTCATTCCAGTGTAAATGGAAGCCTCTCTTGCTGCCACAGGCATGTTGGATGTGTTGGCGTAAACGATAGACCTCTCCATCAGGGGCCTGCCAGTCCTGGGGTCAACCAGCTCTGGGAACTCGTGCAGGAGATCTGCCATCTCGTTGCCGCGCTCGCCGCATCCCACGTAGACCACTATGTCGACATCTGCCCACTTGGAGAGGGTCTGCTGCATGACAGTCTTTCCAGTGCCGAATCCGCCTGGAATGGCTGCCGTTCCGCCCTTGGCAAGCGAGAAGAATCCGTCTACGACCCTCTGTCCGGTCCTCAGTGGAATTGTGGGTGCAAGCTTCTTGAACACTGGCCTTGGCTGTCTCACAGGCCACTTCTGAAGCATGGTGAGCTTTGTTCCATCATCCAGGACTGCAATAGTCTCTTCCACATTGAAGTTGCCGGAGTAGATCTCCTTGATGGCGCCGCCCTTCATCTTGGGTGGGACCATGATCTTGTGCTTGACCAGGAGCTGCTCTTGTACCTCGCCAATAGCCTGGCCGGGCTTGACGACGTCGCCCTTCTTGACTAAGGGGTTGAACTCCCACTTCTTCTTGTGATCAATGCCATCCACGAAAAGGCCGCGGCTGATGAAGTCTCCCGTTGCCTTGGCGAGCTCCGTCAGAGGCCTCTGGATACCATCATAGATAGATGTAAGGATTCCTGGGCCCAGCTGAGCAACCAGAGGAGCGCCTGTCTCCTTGACGGGCTCTCCAGGCTTGACGCCGGAGGTATCCTCGTATACCTGAATAACGTGCTTGTTTCCGGAAATGCCGATGACCTCGCTCATCAGCCCTTCCTCGCCGACCAGGACCAGGTCGTACATTGAGGCCTTCAGGCCTGTTGCCTGAACCACTGGCCCGGCGACTCTCTTTACTTTGCCTACTTCCATAAATCGACACCTATTGCTCTCTTAATTTTCTCTCTCATCTCTGTGCTAAGCTCGGTTCCGATGGAAATTACAGTTGGCCTGACCGACTCAGATAGCTGCTCCTGAAGCCTCTTTGGCAGGCGATTATAGTCTGATTGCTGCAACACCAGAATTCCAACGTTCGGATCAGCAAGAGCCTCGTTGATCTTGGTGACGAGCTCGTCTTCGGTGTTGGCATCTAATGCCTTCTTGACGCCAGACAGTCTAAATCCTATGATTGAGCTGCTGCTGCCTACAACTGCTATCTCCATTTTAGGCCACCACCACTTGTTCCTCAACGAGCTCTGCTGGGAGCTTTGCATCCTTGCCGCGGACGATCTTCCTGATGTTGGAGACCTCTGTCTCCTTGCTCACCATGTATCCAAGCACTGGCAGAATGGATAGCGGGTGATAGTTTGAAAGAGCCCACGCGTACCGCACGAGATATGCCTTAAGCCTTGCCTCTATCCTGCTTATGGATTCAATATCGGCTGTTGCTATATCCGAGATCGAGGACCAGAAGGGATAGCCTTCCAGGCTTCTCAAGAACTCGCCAAATGGCTGTCCTGCCATGCGGCTGAGCTCATCGTAGAGCTTTCCACCAGGTATGAGGTTCTCCTGGATCACTGCAGCATCTATTCCTGCTTTGTTCATCCTGAACAAGGTGATCAGGTTCCTGATGTCTATCTCTCTCCTGACGTACTTCAGAAGCAGGCCACCGCCCACAGAGAGAGTGCCGCCTACAGCTCTCTCCATCCTGAAGTAGTAGAGCTTATCAAGAGCGTTCTCGATTGGTGCAAGGTTCTTGCCATCGTAGTTCGCCAGAGCCGGTGCGTAATCTGTGCCATCGAAGGAGGAAATGACCTCTTGAACAGTCTCCTTCTTAGCGATCTCTGCAAGGAACTCTGGGCTGAGCTCTCCAGCTGGAACCAGGTACTTCATTATCTCTTCGTCGCCGGCTCCGTAGAACTTTCCTCTGAGGAGTGTCTTGATGTTCCAGACATCCCAGCGCCTTAGATACTCAAGTATCAGGAACTGGGGCTCGTCAATGGAGACCTCTAGAAGCTTCCTGTAGGTCTTTGCCAGGTTGGCGAAGGTAGCGTACTCTATGAGCTCCGAGCCTGAATAGTCCTTGGACATGGCGTCGATCTCGTCCTTGTACTGAGTCTCCTCCAGATACCTGGCGATCTCAGAATTGTCCATGGCAAGCATTCTCGGATACATCTCGTTGGGTACGAGCTTGGTCTTCATGGCCCTAACTCTACCCGTGATGTATGCGTACTTCACCGGTTGTCCGAACTTCGGCAAACGTAGTACCGGCATCGTCCTCACCCGAACAGAATCCTGGAAACCTCTTTCATGTGGTTGTTAAATACCTCACGCGCGAGAGTTTCGTAGGTCAAATCGTAACGCAGAGCACCATCTTTGCTCTCGATCACAACGCCGCCGATGATATCCAGGTTCCCGCCATAATTGGGGGCGAGAGAGGATACGAAGGCCTCGTCCCTCTTGTTGGAGAAGGCCTTCATATCCTTGAGGTTGTAGGGCTCTATGAGCTTCTTGATCAGGGCCTCGTTGTCCTTCTTGGAGAGCTTCTGGACTGACTCGAAGAGCCTTGCTCTAGCCTCTTCCAGAAGGTCCTTGTGGACGTTTAGCTCTGACCTCTTCAGATCGAGGTGAGCGCTGGATATCTCCCTGCGCTCTAGGGCCTCGATCGCCTGTGCAACCTCAGTTTCTTTCCTGGCTTTGATATCTGCGGCACGATCTCTGGCTTCACTGAGGATTCTCGCAACCTCAGCATCGGCCTCAGCGTTAATCTCTGCGACCTTGCTCTTGCTGGTTGCGAGTATATCCTCAACCACTGCATCTAGTGCCATTGCCTCTCACCCTTTTAAGCCGTCTGGCTTACAGCAGTGCAGAGAATGGTGTCCAGGCGAACATGAGGATCAGGGATACTGCCAGACCGAAGATGATGAGTGTCTCAGGCAGAAGCATGAGGAACAGACCCTTGCCGAGGAATCCCGGCTCCTCTGCAACTACGCCCACGACAGCTGCTCCGATACCCTGCTCACCAACACCTGCACCGATACCCGCAAGTCCAGTTGCAAGTCCAGCGCCTACAGCTAACAGTCCATACATTATTCCAGCATCTGCTATTGGCATTTTACTCAAACCTCCTTTATTAATATAACACTTATACCTTCAAGAACCTCCGGACATGTCCGAAGGGGCTGTATTCAACTCCACCGCCATGCGCACTGTAGAACTTGGTGAACATCTCGACGTAGTGCAACCTTAAGGGGTGCATGAAAGGCGAGAGTATGCCAAGGAGCATGTTGATGAAGTGTACTACGAACAAGACCAATATGCCTGCGATGATTGCAGGTATTGTTGGGCTCTCAGCGCCGCCGGAGAGCATTGGCATTATGACATAGAAGCCAAGCTGGTTGGCAGCGAACGCAAGGCCGACTGAAGCCAGGCCAATGGCCAGAAGCCTCAGGTAGGATATCAAGTTGCTTATGTGTGACGGCAAGTGTGCGAGAC
This sequence comes from uncultured Methanotrichaceae archaeon, assembly GCA_964639235.1. GTDB lineage: Archaea > Halobacteriota > Methanosarcinia > Methanotrichales > Methanotrichaceae > CAZXDN01. The sequence continues at coordinate 35,477 of CAZXDN010000015.1, forward strand.
CCATTGGTCCTTCTGGTCCCATGACAGCCATGACAATAGATATCACGAGAACTATGGCTCCAACGTAGACCATCATCATCTGGCCCATCACGAGGCCAAGGAGGAGCACAGCGAAGAACACCTGGAAGAGCAGCACGGGAAGCCTCTCGAAGTAGGCGTGCTTCTTCTCGCCGTAATTAAGCTCAGTCTTGATACCAAGGATTGATCCGACGCCGCAGTGAAGGACGCCGATGAATATACTGATGCCGATCAACATCAGAACAGCGTTTGTGGCAAGCCTGTCCATCGGGAACACGCCAAGAGGCCCCAACCTTCCAAGGGAACCGTAGACGCCCTCTCCGAAGTACATTCCTGTAGTCTTCAGCACCTCAATCTCGTGTTCGGGCAAATGTCCCATGATCTTGCCCCACAGACCTAAGGGGCCAAAAATCTCGCCGAAGAAGACGCCGAAGATTATCGACCAGATGCTGGCGATCAGAACTATGTTGATCAACGACTGCCAGCCAGGAGTTCTGAACTTCTTCTTGAGAAGCAGAACTGCGAATATGGTCATGATGCCGTATCCAATATCGCCCAGGATCATGCCGAACATGATTGGGAAGAAGATGAATATCAGCAGGCTTGGATCGAACTCTTTGTACTCAGGTATGGCGTAAAGCCTGGTGATCAGCTCGTAAGGCCTAACTAAGCTCGGATTGTTTATCTTTGTTGGGACATCCTCTCCGTGCTCTGTTAAATCTTCTGCTTCCTTGTCATCGAGCTTCTCGACGTGAACTTTGCCGCCTGCGACCGACTCAATGTCGGACTTAAGCTTGCCGAACTGGTCGCTTGGGAGCCAGCCATCTATTACGAAGGCGTTCTCTGTAGTCGCAAACTTGAGTGGAGCCTCGGTCTTTTGAATCTGAATTGACAGGTACTCGTCAGTTGCAAGAACAAGGTCCTCGTACTGCTTGTTCATGTCCTTGAGCTTCTTCTGAAGGGGAGCCTTCTCACCCTCTAGGCTCTTGATGTCAGAATCCAGAGTCGCCATTGCGCTGTCTACGCTTCCAGACAGCTTTGGAACAGAGATCTCTGAGAAGCCGTGCTCCGCAAGCACAGAAGAAACGTCTCCAGCTTTGTTTGCAGGCACGAAGACTGCAACTACATTTCCAGTCTTGCTGCTGGCAGAAAAGACCTCGCTTGTTGGAGAGACCTTTGCCACATCGGCATCAACTGGAGATGCGGCGTTGCCCACGAAGACTGCCAGGGATTCGTAACCATAGTACGAATCCAATGGAAGAGGCAGTGCTGCAAGGGGCGTAAGCGCCTTTGCCTGATCCTGTTTCGTCTTCACCTCAGCCTCGATTGCAGTTATGCGCTCGAAGGTTGCGGTGGCCTCAGCGCCGACCGAGTTTAGGAGGCCGTCTTTCTGAGACAGAATTTCAGATTCGCTGAAGGTCTTGTCAGGCATCTTGTTCTTGATATCAATATACCTTGCCAAAGACCGCAGCTTGATTAGATCCTCGGAGTACTCCTTTGCCTTTCCTATGGGCTTGCCCATCTCAAAGGACTCTTCTCCGCCACTATAGTTTACAAGATGCAGCAGGCGTAACTCATGCAACCTGTCGATGACAGGTGCCATCACGTCTTTTGACCCGGCGACGACTACGCGACTCATCTCAACGGGTCTAAGCATGCAACAACCCCATAAACTCCTTTACCAAATATTCAACTGCTTTGTCCAGCTTTGCGTTTGCGCTGCTCCTAAGCGAGTCGACGTTCTTTGTGCCACTTTGGACTATCGATTGTTTCTTCACTTTGACGTCGCTGTCCGCCTTGGCGATGCTTTTCTCATAATACTCCTGAGCGCTCGCTTCGGCGTTCCTGACGATGTTCGCTGCTTCGCTGGTGGCGTCGGCGATCTTTTTGTCCTTCTCCTCCATGGCCCGCTGGACGCCGGCCTTGGAATCAGCCTCCGCCGCTTTGATTCTCGATAAGATATCGTCTCTAGCCATCTGATCCCTCTACATGATCCCTTCCTACACCTCTACACAATTTTCAAACAGCGCTACATCACTTTGGCCCGTGATAAACGCTTTCACTCATCCGCATTAACCAATATAAACTCTTCGGTTTTGCCGCGGTGCTAGAGTCGATTTTATGAGCTATTCGTCGAAACCCCAAAATTTTAATGCTGTTTCAAGCTCTTTGTGCTCTTTAGCATATTCTTTCAATGGAATCTTCTTCATCCAGGCGTCGACTGCCTGTATCATGCCCTTTGCGCCGGCAGTTGTGCCGCCAGGATGGCCGTGGACCCCACCGCCTGCCTGGATTATGCAGTCTATGCCGTAACCATCTAAGTTTGCGAAGACTGCTGCAGGAGATATTCCGCCTGATGCCACAGGAAATACTCTCTTTAAGCCGTACCAGGGGTTCCTGAGAGCGTCCCTGGAGAGGTCGTTCTCCTCGGTCTCGCGGGCCATCTTGCCCTTGTAGCTTCCTGTGTGCAGGTTGGTGCCTCCTGCGAGCCGAACTAGCTTGGATATGACAACCATCGATATGCCGTGGCCTTTGTCCCTGGTGAAGGCTCCGTGCATCGTCCGATGAACGTGTATTGGCACATCAATGTTCCTGGAGAGCCTCTCCAGCGCAGAGAAGCCTGCAGTGAGCACGTCTACCATGACCATGTTTGCTCCGTGGTCTACTGCCTTTTCAGCTCTCTCAAGAATCTGATCTGCGCCTGTGGTCACGTTGACTGCGTAGAAGGCCTTCTTGCCGGTCTCCTTCTCGACCTTATCTAAGGCTGACATGACAGCTTCGACGCGATCTATCATTGGACAGAAACTCTGATCTGTTAAGGTCTCGTCGTCCTTGACCAGGTCGAGGCCGCCAGAAACTGCAGCTGCTGCAACCTCAGCTGTGTCCTTGGGGTTCAGCCCCACCTTGGGCTTGATTATGGTGCCCACAAACGGCCTGTCAAATACTCCTAATATCTCTCTGGCATCCTCTATCCCGAATCTGGGACCGAGATGCGCCCTGACCAGGGACTCAGGAAAGATCACGTCCATGAGCCTGACCTTCCTCAAAGCGCCGAGGCCAAACAGATTGCCTGCAACAACTGAGAGATACTGGGGAATGTTCCCAGGCTCGAAAAGTTCCTGGGGAAAACCGATCTCAACAGTGTTTCCCTCTATGCCTATAACCCGGCCGGCAAGCTCGCTCTCTGAGCCGCGCACCTCGGTCCAGGTGCCAGTAGACTGCTCTGCGGCTATAGCTTCAGCCGCTTTCTTCATGGGCATGTCTGTCTCGACATGATACTTCGCAATTAGCTCCATTTTTGACACCTCCTACTCTGGTGAATGCGCCTGCAGAAGATATAAGGGCTTCCTTAAGCCGTTTCCCAGAAGAGATTGGGGGCATGATAAGAAGAGATTGGGGGCATGATAACTTGTAAATAGTTTAATGAAATTCGGATAAGTGCTAATCAAGCTCTAACGCCGATTGCCCGGAAAGCCGATGATCGGCCAATGGGGGATTAGATGACCAAGATCACAATCAGTTTAATCAAAGCCGATGTAGGCGGCTACCCAGGACACTGCTCTGTCCACCCCGCACTGATCGAGACCGCAACTTCCAAGCTGGCACTTGCCAAGAAGTCAGGAGCCCTGATCGACTTTAGGGTGCTCGCATGTGGCGACGACCTGGAGCTCCTCATGAGCCACACCAGGGGCGAGGATAACGGAGAGATACACGGCCTGGCCTGGGAGACGTTTGAAGAGGCAACAGAAGTGGCAAAGAAGCTCAAGCTCTACGGAGCAGGCCAAGACCTCCTGGCTGATGCCTTTTCAGGAAACATAAGAGGAATGGGCCCAGGTGTAGCCGAGATGGAGTTCACAGAGCGCGCTGCAGAGCCCGTTGTGGCCTTCATGATGGACAAGACTGAGCCCGGAGCCTTCAACCTGCCGATCTTCAAGATGTTTGCAGATCCCTTCAACACCGCAGGCCTGGTCATCGATCCAGCCTGCCACCACGGGTTCACTTTTGAGATCTGGGACATCCTGGAGCACAAGAGAGTGTTCATGGACTGCCCAAGCGAGATGTACGACATGCTGGCGCTCATAGGGGCGAAGTCCAGGTACGTCATAAAGAGAGTCTTCCCCAAGGCTGGAGGAAAGCTTCCAGATAACGAGCCCGCAGCAGTGATAAGCACTGAGAAGCTCTACCAGACTGCTGGAACTTACGTAGGCAAGGATGACCCTGTGGCCCTGGTCAGAGCGCAGTCGGGTCTGCCTGCATTAGGCGAAGTTCTTGAGCCTTTTGCCCTCGGACACCTGGTCTCCGGGTGGATGCGCGGAAGCCATAATGGCCCACTCATGCCATGCTCATTTGACACCGCCCACCCAACCAGGTTCGATGGCCCACCAAGGGTCATTGCCGCAGGCTTCCAGATGGCCTACGGCGAGTTCGTGGGCCCGGTCGACCTCTTCAACGACCCAGCCTTCGACAGGACCAGGCAGAGAGTGCTTGAGGTCGTGGACTACATGAGGGCACATGGGCCCTTCGAACCCCAGAGGCTGCCAATGGAGGACATGGAGTATACCACACTGCCTCATGTGCTCAAGCACCTGGGGAGCAGGTTTGCAGAGTCTGAGTAGGTAACATAATCAGGAGAACCGCTGAGGCAGGATTGCTGAGGCAAGATTGCTGA
>CAZXDN010000015.1:40263-49069 GCA_964639235.1 uncultured Methanotrichaceae archaeon
AGGTAACATAATCAGGAGAACCGCTGAGGCAGGATTGCTGAGGCAAGATTGCTGAGGCAAGATTGCTGAGGCAAGATTGCTGAGGCAAGATTTGGCCCTCAACCCAGGGCCAATTCTCAAATCCTTTTCTTAAAATAGACGAGGACTATCCGGGTTAGCACATAATGGTCTGGAAAGCCCTTTCATATGCAAGAGGATTCATAAGTTTAGCATTATCTTTTGAAGCAGCAATCGCCCTTGAGCTGCCGCACCAAGGTCATCCCAGATCCAGATCGCTTGAGCCCTCTGAGGAGCCATCAGCTTCAACAGATATCTTCTTGGCACGTCTTTTCCTGGAGCCATCTTTTTTGAGGACATCCTCTTTTGCCACTGCATCGCCAGAAGTATCTTCCCTGACATCTTTTTTTGCCCTGGGTTTTCTCGGCTTCTTCGCTTCCTTCTCGTGGCCATCCTCTGCTTCCTCGCCAGCGCCTCTGGGACCTTCTATCAGCCCACGGATGACCATCCTCTGTCTGACCATCTCCTTGGCCTCAGAGCTTCCTATTCCAAACACCTCTGAGATCAGCTCCAGAGCTACAGACAGCTCTCTCTTTGCAGAGTGATCGCCTCTGTCAGACTTAGAGGAAAGATCGTTTAGCCTGTCCAGGGGCTTTTCCACAAGCTCTGAGGAGAACTTCTCCTTGTCCTGGCGTATCAGGAGCATGGAGAATATGTGCGGCGCTATGGGCGCTGCTGGATTTAGCCTGTAGAATGTGTTGGCCTTCTTCTTGGATTCTGAGCGCTCTGATGGAATTACCCTTCTCTCCAGGTTTATGATCTCCAGGCGCTCCAGCTTGTCTAGCTTGTTTATGAGGGTGGTCTGGTTCCAGAAGGGGCCCCCACCGCCAGGTCCCAAATCCCTCCAGATCTGGTTGAGCTGTACCCAGCCGCCACTTCGCTTTAGATAGATCAGCAGAGACGCCAGAGGCGCCTGGTCCCTCTGCAAAGAGCAGTACCTTCTAAACTCCTCCAACACATGTGCAGAAGATGCGTATAAGCCTAAATCCCTTTCGCCATCCAAGCGCCTGGGACTCTAACGATGCCTGGGACTCCAGCGATGCGCGCTATTCGATTAGATCGACACGGGATTGCCGATTTTGTATTTATCTGATAAAGCGCTGAACCTGGCCTGAAGCCCGTCCTCTTGGGACAGAACTGCTGGAAAAGTCTTTTATGGAGCCGCACTCTACCAGACCCACATGCAGGCTATAGTTCTGGCCGCTGGAGAAGGCAGCCGCATGAGGCCGCTTACCTCGAACGTGCCAAAGGTGATGCTCCCCATCTGCGGCAAGCCACTTCTGGAGCAGATAGTCCTCCGGGCCCGCCAGGCAAGAATCGACAGGTTCACTCTCGTGATAGGCTACGGCGCAGATTCAGTCAGAAATCACTTTGGCGATGGCTCAAAGCTTGGGGTGAAGATAGACTATGCCCTCCAGGAGAAGCAGCTGGGCACAGGCCACGCCCTCATGGCAGCAAAAGGCTCAGCTGAAGAGAGGTTCTTTGTGCTCAATGGAGACGTCCTTCCAGATGTCGAGTCCCTGAAGAAGATGGCGGACCTCAAGACGGCTGTTGCCGCAATCAAAGTCGAAGACCCGAAGAGATATGGAGTCTTCACAGTCTCCGACGCCCGCATGATATCAGTCGTGGAGAAGAGCGAGAACCCTCCCTCGAATCTGGCAAACGCGGGGATATATCTTCTTACAGGAGAAATTTTCGAGGAATTGGGCCATGTGCCTCTATCAGAAAGAGGAGAGTACGAGCTGACAGACGGCCTGAACTCTTTGGCCAGAAAGGAGAATATCCAGGTGGTAGAGCTTGAAGACTGGCTGGAGATAGGAAGGCCCTGGGACATACTGGCTGCCAACGAGAAGCTGATGGCCGACCTCAAGGGCTGCATCCTGGGCGAAGTCGAGCCTGGAGCCACGCTCAAAGGCGAGGTGTCCGTAGGCAAGGGCTCGATTGTGAGGTCAGGAGCGTATATCGTGGGTCCAGTCATAATTGGAGAGAACTCTGACATCGGGCCCAACTGCTATATCCGGCCCAGCACCTGCATAGGAGACAATGTCAGGGTAGGAAACGCAGTCGAGGTCAAGAACAGCACCATCATGGACGACACGAAGGTGGGCCACCTCTCGTACGTAGGTGACAGCGTCATAGGCCAGAGGTGCAACTTCGGGGCAGGAACCATAATATCAAACCTGAGGCACGACAAGTCCAATATCGAGTCCTACATCAAAGGCCTTCCAGTGGACAGCAAAAGGAGAAAACTTGGGGCAATAATGGGAGACGAGGTCAAGACAGGGATCAACACATCGATCTATCCTGGAACTGTGATAGAGACTGGCTTCAGGAGCAGGCCCGCAGAGGTTCTCAGGGGACTTGTCAGGCCAGGCTGAATGCCCCAATTTTAAATGTAAAATAGGGATCATTGATAAGGGATATCTTTAAGTTATTGGCCAGGTCATACCTATCAAAAAGGCTAAAATGGCGAAGATCTCCACGATATTGCGCTTAGAGTTCACGATCAACCTGTCAGATACTTGGTTAAAAAATCAAGGTGACTTCTGTGAGAAATTTCATTCCGATAGCCAGGCCGATTTTAGGCGAGGAAGAGGCAAAAGCGGTGGGCGACGTGCTGAACTCCGGCATGCTCACCCAGGGAGAAGCGGTAAAGAAGTTCGAGGACTCGTTTGCCAAATACATAGGGGTTAAGAACGCAGTTGCAGTATCAAACGGCACAATCGCCCTCGACCTTGCACTGAAAGCCCTGGACTTGGAGCAGGGGTCTGAGGTGATCTCTCCGGGATTCACGTTCATAGCCACTGCAAACTCAGTGCTCTACCAGGGGCTGAGGCCTGAGTTCGTGGACGTCGATGAAAGGACGTTCAACATAGATCCAGACGACCTGGCTGAAAAGGTCACTTCAAAGACAAAAGCGGTGATAGGAGTACATCTCTACGGCCAGCCTTTCGACCTCAAAGAGGTGCAGCAGATCTGCGATGACCACAACCTGGCCTTGATAGAGGACTGCGCCCAGGCTCATGGTGCAGAGTTCCACGGCCAGAAGGTGGGGTCCTTTGGAATGGGGTGCTTCTCATTTTACCCAACAAAGAACATGACCACAGGAGAAGGCGGGATCATCACCACCAAGGACGACTCCCTTGCAGAGAAGCTCAGGCTTCTTAGAAACCACGGTGACACAGGCAAGTACAACCACATAATGCTCGGCTACAACTACAGGATGACGAACATCCAGGGAGCCATCGGCCTCGTCCAGATAAAGAAGCTGGACAAATTCATAGAGGATAGGATAGAAAATGCAGAGTTTCTCAACTCGCACATCAAGGCCAGGGGCATAACCACGCCCTACAGGGACCCAGGAGTGGTCCACGTCTACAACCAGTACGTGGTAAAAGTGGAAAAAGAGTTCCCAAGAACCAGGGAGGAGCTGATGGTCCAACTGCAAGAGAAGGGCATAGGATCTGCAGTACACTACCCAAAGCCGGTTTACATGCAGCCCATCTACAAGGAGATGGGATACGCTCAGGATCAGTGCCCTGTGGCTGAAGAAGTGAGCAGCCGGGTCATGAGCCTCCCGGTCCACCCAGCGCTCTCTGAAGATGACCTGGAGTACATAGCAGAGACTATCAACTCCTGCGGAGACTAAAGCATGGATGTAGGAGTCGTAGGCGTAGGTGCTATGGGCAGGAACCACGTCAGGGTCTACTCTGAGCTCAAGGGCGTGGGGACAGTATATGTGTACGACCCGGTGGCCGACAACGCCAACAGGGCAAAAGACCTGGCCACGCCCTGCGGGTCCATAGAAGAGCTTATCGGCAAAGTAGATGCAGTCTCGATATGCGTTCCTACAAAGTACCACTATGAGGTGGCCAAGAAAGTCATAAATGAGGAAGTCGACTGCCTGATAGAGAAGCCCATAACTCTGAAGGTGGAAGACGCAGAGGAGCTTCTTGGCCTCATCTCCAAAAAAAATATCACAGCAGGCGTGGGCCATATAGAGAGGTTCAACCCAATAGTAAACGAGATCGCCAGGATCACCAACCGGCCCGACTACGTGGAGATCAAGAGGCACAACCCCACATCAAACCGCATAACAGATGCCTCTGTTGTGGAAGACCTGATGATCCACGACATAGACATAGTCTTCAACGTGCTGTTCAAAGGCGACGATAACTACAAGATATACAGCGCCGGCAACAGGAACATCTGCGAGGCGATGGCAGTCTTCGATGGATCTGTGGTTGCTCTCTCCGCCAGTCGCATGTCTTCCAAGAAGTTCAGGACTCTATACACTGAGGACGAGGACCGCACGACTGAGGGCGACTTCATGGCCCAGGAGGTCTACATCTACAGGAAGCCTGACAAGTATGAGAAGGTGGATGAGCGGTACACTCAGGAGAACATAATAGAGAAGGTCATGGTCAACAAGGTCGAGCCCCTGAAGGTGGAGCTAAAGACTTTCCTCGACTGCGTCTCAAAAGGAAAAGAGTTTCCAGTAACTCCTGAGCAGGGGCTCTTGAATCTAAAGGTCTGCCAGGAGATAAGCCGGGGGATCAGGTGATGTCCTCAGAGGGGGATGCCTCCAGCCAGAAGAGCTACAGAGCGCACCCAACAGCTGTGGTCGAGAGCCAGGAGATAGGAGAAGGTACAAACATCTGGCACTTCGCCCACGTGAGAGATAAGTCCAAGATCGGCAAAAACTGCAACATAGGAAAGAGCGTGTACGTCGACACAGGAGCAGAGATCGGGGACAACGTGAAGATACAGAACTTCGTGTCAGTTTATAAGGGTGTCAAGGTGGAAGACGATGTATTCATAGGCCCCTCAGTCACATTCACAAACGATCTCTACCCAAGGGCGTTCATCTGGTCTGACGAGCACGTGGTTCCCACTCTGGTTGAAAAAGGCGCAAGCATAGGTGCGAACTCCACAATCGTCTGCGGGGTCAAGATAGGCAGATACGCGATAGTCGGTGCTGGAAGCGTTGTCACATCCGACGTGCCGGCACACTCTCTGGCCTACGGGAATCCTGCAGAGGTAAAGGGCCACGTATGCCACTGCGGCAGGAAGCTCGGAAGCCCGAAAGGCCAGAGCGAAGACAGGATTTTATATGTATGCGATAACTGCGGAAGATCTGTCGAGATTAAGAAGAGATAAAGACGCCGGATACAGAGAGCAGGTGTGATAAAGGTGACAGAATCCATCGCGGTCATCGGCCTGGGAAACGCAGGCTTGCCGCTAGCTGCAGTTATTGCTGATAGGGGACTCAAAGTCATAGGCGTGGACGTGAACGAGAGCCGCTGCAATCTAATCAACCAGGGCAAGAACCCTATTCCCGAAGAGGCAGGCCTTGGGGAACTCATAGCCCTTCACGGAGGAAAGGGGCTCTATGCCACTCCCAGGTTCGAGGACGCAAGAGATTGCAGAACTTTCATAATCATAGTTCCCTTGTTCGTTGATGAGAACTTCAATCCTGATTTCAAGATCATGGAGAGCGCTTCAAGATCTGTGGGAAAGGTCCTGAAGAGAGGAGATCTGGTGGTCCTGGAGACCACTGCTCCTCCGGGCACAACTGATATCAAGGTCATGTCCTGGCTACAGGAGGCCAGCGGCCTTGGGCCCAAGGACTTCAGCCTGGCGTACTCTCCAGAGAGGATAATGACTGGATACAGCATCTCCAGGCTTAAAGAATTTCCCAAGGTCATAGGCGGGACTGACGAGAAGAGCGGCCTTGAGGCCTATGATGTCTACAGGAAATTCATACCGAACCTGCACATGGTCTCCTCAGCCAGAGTTGCAGAGTTCATAAAGGTGATAGAGGGCTGCTACAGGGATGTCAACATCTGTCTTTCAAACGAGCTTCTCAAGATCGCAGACGTCCTTGGAATAAACTTCATCGAGGCCAGAGAGTACGCAAACCACCAGTACTGCCACATCCACCTGCCATCTACGGGAGTTGGCGGCCACTGCATACCGGTCTATCCCTGGTTCCTGATAAAGGAGATGGAGAAGAGGGAAGAGTTCAGCTCCGCCAAGCTCCTTCGGGCCTCAAGAGAGATCAACGACGAGATGATTCAGTACTGGGCAGAGAAGATTCTCCTGCAGTGCATGACGGTAGACAAGCCCCTGGCAGAGGTGAAGATCTGCGTGAAGGGAATCACCTTCAGGAGCTGTGTCAAGGAGTTCTACCACAGCAGGAACCTGGCGCTTGCAAAGCTTCTGGCCAAAAAAGGCTTGAATGCATATGCTTTTGACGAGCTTTTAAGCCAGGAAGAGGTGGAGAAGAAGGGGCTGAGGTATCTCAAGCCTGAAGAGGCCGATATCGTCTTCGACTGCTTCGAGCTCAGGTGCGAGATTGTGCCACATAAAGGGAGCGACAGATGAGCCAGAAGGAAAAATTGAAAGCCGCATCGATCGTAGGCGCCAGGCCCAACTTCGTCAAGCTCTCGCCCGTATCAAAAGAGCTGAGAAAAGACATGGACGAGGTGATAATCCACACCGGTCAGCACTACAACTACGAGATGGACAAGGTCTTCTTCGACGAGATGGGAATTCCAGCCCCCGATTACCATTTAGGCATAGGCTCAGGAAGCCACGGCTCTCAGACAGGAGAGATGCTTAAAAAGATAGAGGAAGTCCTGGCCAAGGAGAAGCCGGATGTGGTGATAGTCTTCGGAGACACCAACACCACGCTTGCAGGAGCGCTCGCAGCAGTCAAGATGCACATCAAGACCGCCCACATCGAGGCTGGGCTCCGGTCTTTTGACAAGTCGATGCCAGAAGAGGTGAACAGGGTTCTGGTCGATCACTGCTCTGACAGCCTCCTTTGCCCGACCAAAACCTCAGTAGAAAACCTCGCAAGAGAAGGAATAGATAAGAACGTCTTTCTGACAGGAGACGTCATGGTCGATGCCCAGATGGAGTGCGAGGTCATAGCTGAGAGGAACTCTCATGTGCTCGAAGACCTAGACCTGGACCCAGGAGGATACTATCTGGCCACGGTTCACAGGGCTTCGAACACAGATGATCCAAGGAAGCTGGAGGCCATAATCCAGGCGCTGGTGGAGATTGGAGACGTGGTCTTCCCCTGCCACCCCAGGGCTGAGAAGTACCTCAGGCAGTCAGGCCTCTGGGAAGGCCTGGTAAAAAAGGTCAAGGTGATAAAGCCTGTGGGCTACCTCGACATGCTGGTGCTTGAGAAGTACTCGAAGAAGATACTGACAGATTCAGGCGGCGTTCAGAAGGAGGCCTACCTCCTGAAGGTTCCCTGCATCACTCTTCGAGACGAGACTGAGTGGGTGGAAACTGTTGAGGACGGCTGGAACGTCCTTGCTGGATCTGACAGAGACTACATAATCTCACAGGCCAGGGAGTTTCGGCCTGCGAGCAGCCAGAGAGACGTCTTTGGGTCTGATGCCAGCAGAAAGGTTGCAGAGAAGGTGCTGGATCTGGCAAAGGGTGATGACAGATGAAAGTTCTTCTCCTGGCAAACCAGCCTGAGAGGACGACCAGGCTCCAGATGTTCGGAGGCACGCTTAAAGAGCTGGGCCACGAGGTGGTCATCCCCAAGTTCAACACCATGAACTGGATAAGCATAGCAGGCCAGGCCCAGAAGGTTGCAAAGGATGAAAAGCCAGACGTGGTCCACATCTTCAACGTCCCGGACATAATTTATCACAACTTCTCAAAGCTCAGGGGCGAGGGCTTCCAGAAGATGATCTACGACTACAGGTCTCCCTGGGGCCTTGAGCTTGAGCAGACCTTCAGGGCGCCAGGAAGGATCTTTGGGGAGAGGTACGAGAAGGAGCTGGCGAGAAGCGCTGACCTGATCACAACGGTGAACGCGCCTCTTGGAAAGAAGGCGAAGTCCTATGCCCCTGAAAAAGAGGTGCACGTCATCCCCAACTACCCAGCCAGGTCGTTCTCAGAGATCAAGCCCAGTGACGAATCCGACTATGCAGGCGAAGCCTTTGAAGCCAAAAACGCAGGAAAAGACGCCCCCATAATCTTCATAGGAAGGGTCTGCACCCAGGAGGGAATTCTGACGCTCCTCAAGATCGCCAGGGCAATACCAGACCAGGAATTCTGGATTGTTGGGGGCGGCCCGTTTGCATGGTGGTACCTCATGAGAAAGCCTGAGAACGTCAAGAACCTGGGCTGGCAGCCTCACTCCAAAGTGGCAGGCTTAGTCGAGAAGGCGAAGCTCTGCCTGATCCCAAGAGAGGAGAGCGTGATTACTCCCTACTCGACAGACAAGAGCGTCTGGAAGCTCAACGAGTACCTGAACATGGGAAAGATAGTGGTGGCCTCAGGAGTGGTGAAGGAGGAGCCCAGGAAGAACCTGGTGATCGTGGAAAGCGAGAACCTGGAGAAGGCCATAAAGAAGAGGCTCGACGCAAAGCCCCAGAAGATGCTCCAGAGCGATTACAAGTACTGGGACTCCAACACCGGGGCGATAAAGAAGGTCTACGACAGCATCTGACCTCCTGGCCATTTTTGTCTGAGGCCAGGCATCAACAGGTTCCAAGGCCTGGCACAGAAATCCAGAGAAGCTATCATGACGGAAAAAGCTAAAAAGGATCAGCCAAAGGCGTAGAGAGATGATCATATGCCAGTAAGCAAGAAACAGTTGGAGAAGCTGAACAAAGTCAAGAAAGCCAAGGCGGAAGAGCTAACGAAACAGGCAGCCTCAGGCGATGCATCGGCTAAGAAGAAGCTCAAGAAGCTGCAGAAGAAGATCAAGTGA
>CAZXDN010000016.1:0-17064 GCA_964639235.1 uncultured Methanotrichaceae archaeon
AAATGCTTCTATCACGGATCTGACCTGGATGGCCACTGCAGCGGTGCCATAGTCAAGCACCGCTACCCTGAGGCGATCCTATACCCTGCAAGCTATGGAAGCCCATTCCCCTGGTCGCTGATAGAGGGCGAAGACAAAGTATTCATGATAGACTTCAGCCTGCCGCCTGAGGAGATGATCAGGCTGAACAGGGCATGCGACCTGGTCTGGATAGACCACCACAGGATAATGATAGAGGCAGTAGAAGAGTCAGGAGAGAAGATAGCTGGAACAAGAGAGACTGGAAAGGCCGGTTGCGAGCTTGCCTGGGAGTATATCTTTCCTGAGAAGCCAATTCCCCCATTTGTGAGGCTGCTTGGCAGGTACGACGTCTGGGACCACGCAAACCCTGAGAAGTGGGAGAAGGAGATACTGCCATTTCAATACGGAGTGAGAAGCCTCAACACCGACCCAATAGAGAACCCCAGATGGTGGGAAGAGGCGCTCTCCAGGCCCGACATCCTGGAGACAGAAGAGATCATAAACAGCGGGAGAGCAATACTTGGCTACCTGAAGCAGAGCGACCGCAGGTACATGAGGGGGTATGCCTATGAGACTGTCTTCGAAGGCCACAGGGCTCTGGCAGTCAATGCTGGAGGGACCAGCTCACTCTTCTTCGAGTCGGTCTACGACCCCAAAAGGCACGACCTGATGCTGGCATACTGCTGCATCAGAGGAAGGATTTGGGGCGTATCTCTCTACAGCGAGAAGGTGGACGTGGCCAAGATCGCCATGAAGTACGGAGGAGCTGGCCACCCAGGAGCTGCGGGCTTCAGCTGCGAGAAGCTTCCATTCAAAGCCAGGCTGGATGGATGAAGAATCGCATAATACATTATCGAATCATACACTATCTCTGCTGGTCGGTTCAGATTTCAAGTCAGAATCGTCCAGCTGCAGGGGAGTGCAGACGAGCCAGCCATCAGACGATGATTCCAGATTAGCGTCGCTGAGGTCGATCAGTATGGGCCTGTTGCAGTGAGGACAAAACGCCTTGAGCTTCTTTTCCATTGACAGATCACAGAACAATATCTGATCTTTTTATTTAAAAATGTTCTCACAAGGAGACGCCAAAAAAATATCCCATTTGGGAACTGTGGAGGTGCGGAAGATCTGTTCCAGCCGATGAGACAAGAGGCCTGCCTTCAGATCAGATCCGATATCGTAGCGTTCGCAAGCCCTGGGTACTCCCCATTTGGCACGAGATCATAGGCTGTGCCGTCGAGGTCGAGCTTGACATACCCATCCTCTGGAGTGACATCATATCCGTGGGTGGCCAGGAAGAAGGCCAGGTCTTTTACATCCATCCGGACGTCCTCGTACTGGTATATGAGGTTGACCAGAGCGGGATCGTCCACAGGAGCAGCCAGAGCTGGCACAATCGATGCGAAGGCTATGCAGATCAGAGCTGCAGTCAGATACAGGACGCTTTGCCTCATCACCAGGGCATGCGATACAGACAATTATATACCTAGATGAAATAAACCTCTGGAGAGTTACTCCTGTTCGGTTCTTCAGATATCATCTACGGATTGCTCGCTACGTATCTGAGATCTTTTAATATCAGAAGAATTTTCGATAACCTACAGATATGCACAGAGCATGGCTGACTCAAGGAGAGACGCCATTCAGATACGAGCTGAGAAGAGGGCAAAAGAACTTGAGATCGAGTTATTCACAAATCCCAGAACCTGGAACATAAGCTATCCAGAACCGATGTAACAGAAGAGCAGCCGCTTCTAAAGGCGTCCGCCAGATTCAGAAAAGACAAAGATTAAATTACCCTGATAGCTTAAACCTGGCGAGGATCAGCATGGACACTTATGAGAAGGTAACCGAGCTTGCCCGTCGAAGGGGATTCATGTGGCCAGCCTTCGAGATATACGGCGGAGCTGCGGGATTTTACGATTACGGCCCACTTGGGGCAACTCTCAAGCGCCGGGTAGAGGATACCTGGAGGCAGTTCTTCGTCATACAGGAGGGCTTTGCAGAGATCGAGGCGCCCACAATTGGCGTCGAGGGAATCTTCCAGGCATCAGGCCACCTGTCAGGATTCTCAGACCCCCTGACCAGCTGCAAGGAGTGCAAGGAGATCTTCCGTGCAGACCACCTGATAAAGCACATAATCGAGGTGCCCGACGCATTATCAAACGAAGAGATATACAGGGTCATAAAAGAGAACGACGTCTTTTGCCCTGAGTGCGGCGGCGATTTGTCAGAGGTATATGAGTTCAACCTGATGTTCAAAACCGCCATAGGCCCTGGGAACAAGATGCAGGGCTACCTCAGGCCTGAGACCGCACAGGGGATGTTCATCAACTTCCCAAGGCTCCTGCGATACTTCCGCGATTCTCTTCCGTTTGCCGCAGTCCAGATAGGGAAGTCTTATAGAAACGAGATCTCACCAAGGCAAGGCGTGATAAGGCTCAGGGAGTTCACCCAGGCAGAGGCAGAGATCTTCATAAACCCCATCGACAAGACCCATCCCAGGTTTGGCGAGGTCAAGGACATCAGCATGAAATTCTACTCCCAGGCAGCTCAAGAGAGGGGCGAGCCTGAGGAGATGACCTTTGGAGAAGCAGTTGAGCGCGCTGTTGTCGCCCACCAGACATTGGCATATTACGTGGCCAGGACATACCAGTTCCTGCTGGCTGTGGGGGTCTCACCTGAGAAGCTTAGATTCAGGCAGCACAAGTCAGATGAGATGGCCCACTACGCAGCAGACTGCTGGGACGCAGAGGTCCTCCTGGACCGCCTGGGATGGATAGAGATCGTAGGCATAGCTGACAGAACAGACTACGACCTCAAAGCCCACATGGCCCAGAGCAAGGTCAGCCTCAAGGTCTTCGTGCCATTCGATCAGCCTGTAAAGAAAGAGAAGCTCGTGATCAAGCCAGACATGAAAGCCCTGGGCCCCATGTTCAAGGGAAAGGCCAAAGCCGTGGCCGACGCCCTGAAGGCCATGAGCCCGGAAGACCTCAGGGAAGAGAAGATCAAAGTCCAACTAGATGGCGAGGTAGTGGAGATAGATAAGAGCCTGGTCTCATACGAGACAGTTGAGGAAGAGGTCAGGGGAGAAGAGGTCATACCTCATGTGATAGAGCCGTCCTTCGGGATAGACAGGATAATCTACACTGTGCTCGACCACTCATACCACGAGGATCTGGTGGACGGAGAGCCAAGATCAGTTCTGAGGCTCCTTCCTGGCGTCGCCCCTATAGAGGTCGCGGTTTTGCCACTGATGGACAGAGAAGAGCTAGTCGTCCCTGCAAAGAAGATCCTGGATGATCTGCGGCATAGCGGCCTCAGGGTGGACTACGACACCTCAGGGTCGATAGGCAGGAGATACAGGAGAAATGACGAGGTGGGCACTCCCTACAGCGTCACAGTGGACTACGGAGCTGTGGAGAACGGAACTGTAACCATCAGGGATAGGGACTCCATGCGCCAGGTAAGAGTCAGGCTAGAAGATGTGGCAGCCTCGCTGGAAAAGCTCCTCTGTGGGTGCCTCAATTTCGAGGATGCAGGAGAGCTCATCTCGCCCAAAGAGCAGTCAAGCATCGCTTAAATCAAGGGAGATATGGAAAACCGAAAGGTAGCTGACCAGTGGCAAAAGACCCTGGTAAGAGAGATCAGGCGAAAGATGATCCACCTGACAGGCCTGTCAGTGCCACTGGGAATCATCTTATTTGGTAAATCGACCACTGCAGGGCTGATAGCCCTTGCTCTGGCCGTCGCACTGGTGCTGGAGAATGGAAGGCTAAAAGGCAAGATACGCCTTCCAGAAGTCAGAGAGCACGAGCAAGATAAGACCGCGGGATACATCTACTACATACTCGGAAGCCTGATCACAGTTGTAGTCTTCAAGCCCATGGTGGCTGTAGTCGCCATGCTGATGCTCTCAATTGGAGACGCTGCAAGCGGAATAATAGGCTCTGTGCTAAGAGGCTCAAACGTCAGAAATGAGAGAGGAGAGAAGCGCGCCAAGCCCTGGATCGTGTCCGCAGGGATGTTCGCAGTCTGCCTCCTAGTGGGCTATCTTTCCGCAGGCATAACCCATCTTTCGCCAATGGTATACCTGGCAGGAGCTGTTGGAGCTACAGTCGCAGATGCAGTTCCCATATTCATAGGCAAGAGGTGCCTGGACGACAACTTAACCATACCGCTATTTTCCGGCGCGATGATGAGTTTAGCCATATTAGCCTGAAAAGTTATTTAACGCATGGACTACAAAGCTCGACCCTGCTGGGCACAAGCGCCTGGCAGCTGCCAGGGAAACGCTTGATCCTCAGAGCAAAAGGAGGTATGTGATGAATATTATTTTGCTCGGTCCACCAGGGTCCGGTAAGGGCACTCAGGCCAAGATGATCGCAGACAAGTACAACGTCAAGCACGTATCAACAGGCGACATTCTCAGGGAGAACGTCAGGAACAACACCCCCCTGGGACAGGAAGCCAAGAAGTACATGGATGCAGGCCAGCTCGTCCCGGACTCGCTCCTCGTCGAGATCATCAAGGACAGGTTCTCCAAGCCCGACATGAAGGCAGGCTGGATGCTCGATGGCTACCCCAGGACCATCCCACAGGCAGAGGCACTCGATGCAATCCTCCCAAGCCTCAGCCAGAAGATCGACATAGTTCTGAACATTGACGTCCCAGATGCTGAGCTCGTCAAGCGCGTGACTGGAAGGAGGATGTGCAAGTGCGGAACCACATACCACGTCCAGTTCAACCCGCCAAAGGTCGCAGGCAAGTGCGATGCATGCGGAGCAGACCTCTACCAGAGGAAGGACGATACAGAAGAGACAGTCAAGCAGAGGCTCCAGGCATACCACACCCAGACCCAGCCCCTCATCGATTACTACAACAAGAAGGGCATCGTCGCCACAATCAATGGAGCTGGCGACATCAAGGAGATCTTCAACAACGTATCCAAGGCTCTGGACAAAGTCTGAGCCTCAAACCTTTTTATTGCCAAAAATTTCTCGCCCCTCAAGGAACCTATTTATCCAGCCATAGGGTTTTAGCAGCCAATGATGCTCGTATATTCCCTAGGCGGTTCCATCCTGGCAGGCCAGGATGCCCAAGGACTGAAAAGCTATGCCTCAGAACTCATCGACCTCTCAAAAGAGCACAAGATCTACGTTGTAGTCGGCGGCGGAAAGATCGCCCGCGAGTATATAGGAAAAGCAAGAGCTTTGGGAGCCAGCGAGATCTTCTGCGACCAGATAGGAATAGGAGCAACGAAGCTCAACGCTGCTCTCTTAATCGCGGCATTGGGTGGCGAAGCCAACCAGGAGATCCCTGCCAGCTACTCAGAGGCGGCTTCAAGCGCCGCAAGAATTGTGGTGATGGGCGGGCTCTATCCCGGTCAGACCACAGACGCAGTCTCTGCTCTCTTAGCCGAGCAGGTCAGAGCCGACAAGCTGATCATCGCCACATCAGTTGATGGAGTCTACACCGCAGACCCTGAGACAGATCCTTCAGCCAGAAAGCTCTCCAGCATGACACCAAGAGAGCTGGTTCAGATGGCCATGGGAACCGAGATGGTAGCTGGCTCCAGGTCGCCCATAGACCCAGTGGCCGCAAAGATCATAGAGAGGAGCCAGATACCGACTGCGGTCGTTTTAGGCAAAGAGATCTCAAACCTGAAAAAAGGTGCTTTGGGCCACCACACAGGCACCGAGATCAGACCGGAGTGAGGGCCTTAATCACATCCTCTGGGGTGATTATGCCCCAGAGCACTCCTGACTCAGAGACCACAAGCTGGCTCGCCCCAGTTTTTCCGAGCATCTTTATAGCCTCGTTTACAGTCTCCTCAGAGTCGATTGTCAGGAATCCCCGGTTCATTATCTCTCTTACCTCAAGCCCGGTCCTGCCGTCTGCAATTGCCCTGGCTATGTCAGTCAAGTTCACCAGGCCAGGAGAGCTGTCGTCGACGAGAGCTTCCTGAACCCCGTTATGAATGAGCACCCTTGCAGTCTCCTGTATGGAAGCGTTGGGGTTGACTCTAACAGCTCGCCTTGCAACTGTCTTTATGGGAACTGTGGGAACTGAGATCATCTCGCTTATATTGAAGATGAGCCTGGACATTGTGTCGTCTCTGCCTGCGACCTTTCCCCGGATGTAGAGCTTGTGTACAGGCGTGGGGCCAATCTCGATCTCGTCTCCTATATCGAAGTCCCTGACGTCTCCAATGATTCGCGCAACTCCGTCGCACTGCTGCGACCTCATGACCTTGGTGAAGTATATCTCGCTGGCTGTGGCGCCCTCGACCATTACGCCGTTTCTTATCACCGGCACCACAACCACGTCTCCAGTGGAGTCTATGTTCAGAGCCTCGTAAGCCGCGCCAGTCGCCTTATAACCACCCTTTGGTCCAGGAACACCCTCAACCAGGTTTAAGGCTTTAAGCGATTGCATCTGGTTCCTGATGGTCCCAGGGTTGCGGTCAATTAGCTCTGCTATCTCTTCTCCTTTGACCGCTCGCCCTTCTTTGCGGTGGATGTTTATCAGTGCCGTCAGAATGTCTCTCTGTACTGGTGTCAAGTCCATATTTCGATCGACATTATTCATTACCAATGCCATATATAGATTTATTGATGGTTGGACGACCGAACAAAAATTAGTTATGATTCCAATTGCCTTTTAGGACCTTATAAAATTGGCAATTTTGCTAAATATCGGAAATCAATTACCCTTTCCTCATTGGACAAATTTTACGACTCTGATAGGGCTGATGCCCCATGCGTTGCCAGATCTTTGCCACAGGCTCTTCCAAAACATTTCCGAACTGCTTGGGGAGGCATGCACAGGGGTATGCTTCGCCGCCAGGAGTTATGTGCATCCAGGTCCTGCCTGCGAAGCACCCGAACCTCTCCAGGGCCGCGGGAACTGAGAATATCCTGGGGGACCCTGATCTGGAGACGAAGCTGCCCAGGGCCTGGCGATCCTCTGCAGACAGTATTTCTCCGGTCCTGCCTGTCCAGCGCCCTGTGGGCACAACCTCGAAGAACGTCAGCTCGTGCGCGCCAATCTTCCTCGCCAGGTCGTGGAACGCCTGGATGTGGCGCACGTTGTCGTGCCTGATCACGACGTACAGATCTACCATTATGCCGGCTTTAATGGCATTTTCGGCAGCGTTCATCGCGTCGCGGAAGACTCCATCTCTTCCGCGCATGAAGTCGTGCTCCTCTGCAACAGGACTGTCTAGGCTGATGTTGACCGCGTAAAGGCCTGACTCTTTCAGATCCTGGGCCAAGGCTTCAGTGAATCCAGCGCCTGAGGTGAACAGGGTTGAGATGGCACGATCGTCAACGCAAGAGACCAGCTCAGGAAGCCTCCTGTAGGTCGTGGGCTCGCCCCCATCGAATATGACAAGGGTGGTGCCCAGGTCCAGCACCTGGCCGACGATCTTTTTGACTTCTACCGGATCCAGCTTCATCCCTTTTCCGCTGTCGGGAAGCGCGCAGTGCATGCACCTGTTGGGACACTCCTCTGTTATGGAGATCGTGACCTGGTCAGGAGTGCGGACTCCGAGAAGCGACTTCATCCTGCTCACCATAAAGCGATCAAATGCACGGCTTGGCACGGGCGGAATCCAGGTTGAGAGGCAGAGCTTCTCTTCAGCCTCAACAGGCAGCTGGCCGTCGATCATCTCCAGAGAGGATCTGATCACTGGAAGCCCGGAGATCAGCCCTCTAGCCTCAGCTTTCATACGGCCTCCTGCCTCAGGATCGACTAAGGCCTTTACTTCAAGGAGCGGATTTTTGACTATGGTGTAGCTGGCCATGGTCAGTATACTTCTCTTGGATCAAATACTCTATTTCCCACAATATTGCCATCGAGGTCACGGTAGAAGCAGGATCTGTACCCTGTATGGCACGCACCTCCGATCTGCTCGACTATCAGCAAGAGGGCGTCCTCGTCGCAGTCCACCCGAATCTCTTTTACGATCTGAAAGTGGCCAGAAGACTCGCCTTTAAGCCATAGCTTCTTCCTGGACCTGGACCAGTAGTGGGCCTTTCCAGTCTCCCTGGTCTTGGCCAAAGCCTCGTCGTTCATATAGGCCAGCATCAGGACTTCCTTGGTATGGAAGTCCTGGACGATTGCAGGGATAAGCTTGTCCATGTCCCCTGGTACAAATATATCCTATAAAGCCTTAGTGTGAAAGGTGAGCCAGTGCATCTCCTGCAAAGGCAGAGGACTGTGCGGAAGGCCCGTTTGCCCCATAATCAGGAGGCTGGAGGAGATGGCCTCTCTGCAGCGCATAGGGGAGAGGATCGAGGGGTATACCCCACCTGAGGTCTTCGTGGGAAGACAGGGATACCCATTTGTGCGCGCAGGGCCGCTCATTCCCCTGAGCATTGAGCAGAAGGCGCCAGACCTGCTCTCCATGGACATAGGCGAGATAATCGCCCTCAGGGCCTCCACTGTCAGGTCCGAGTCGAGGGCAAAAGTGCTTGAGGCCGAGCATCCAGACAAGCTCCTGGAGGCATCGCAGGCAATTGCCATGTCCTCTATGCCTGTGGGCACAGAGGTCCAGTTCACGAGAGCGCCTTCTGGAAAGATGAAGTTCGACGGCATGCTGATGCCAACAGGCCCTGTTGGCTCCATCAGGGAGATGAGCATAACCACCAACCCAGCGGTCCCAAGAAAGGTGGACAGCATAGTAGAAGACAAAAGGACAAGCGCAGTGGAAGCCGTAGGAGAGCTTTACTCTGCCAGGATAGACATCGACCACATCTCCAGGCTCCTGTCTCTGGGCCTCCTGGGAAGGAAGAGGAAGCTGGTGCCCACCAGGTGGTCTATCACAGCATCCGACGACATGGCAGGAGTGCTCCTGGCCAAAAGGCTGCAGGATTATCCCCTTGTGAGAAATTATCAGCTGTATTCTGGAGAAGTCCTGGGAAACCACTTCGAGGTCCTCCTCATGCCTGAATCCTACGGCTTCGAGCTCGTAGAGATCTGGAGGCCCAGGTCAGCCTGGGCGCCTGAGGGCTGGATTGGATCTGACTTCGAGCAGGGCCTGAAAAAAGCTGGATACAGCCCGCTTGCTGGAGGCTACTACGCAGCAAGGCTCGCGGTCCTGGAGAAGCTCATCTCTATAGGAAGGCAGGCCAGAGCCCTCGCGGTGAGGGAGATCTCTGAGAGCTATTTTGCGCCCTTAGGCGTCTGGGTGGTGCGCGAAGCCGCCAGAAATGCCATGCGGTCAGGCCCAAAAAGCTTTGGAGCCTTGGGCGATGCTATAAAGGAGATGGAATTGAGGATTAAAACACCATCCCAGGACTGGAAGCCCCATTCCAGGACGATCTCTTCTCCAAGGCAGTCCAGCCTATCTGACTTTATCGGGGCCTGAACTTACCAAAAAAAGTATATCTCATCTGCTGCAAATATAAAATGATGGCCAGAAGGCCAGAGGAGAGATATTTCTTGTTCGATTTCGGCAGAAGAGACCCAGACACATCCAGAAGCAGAATTGGAAGGTATTACCCAACCTCCAGGGAGGACAGAAGCGACCAGGAGTGGTTCAGAAGCGGCCTTGGCAACATGGTCAGGATGTTCGGAGACGACCTTCCAAGGGAGTTCCAGAAGCTGGTCAAAGACACTATGGGCCCAAAAGGAGATGTCAGGCAGAGCGGAGACCCATTCGTATACGGATTCAGCTACAGCTTCAACCCGGCAGAGTCGGAGCCCATCTTCAGAGAGTTTGGAAATATCAGGGCCTCTGACAGAGAGCTGACCAGGAGCAACTCTCGAACGCCCCTTGTGGACATTGTGGACAAGGGCGACGCCTACAACATCGAAGTTGAGCTTCCAGGAGTGAGAAAAGAAGACGTCAGGCTGAGCGTCTCAGAAGACGACATAGAGGTCAGCACTGCTGGAGACAGAACTTTCTTCACAAAAAACGTCCTCTCTGACCCTGTGGACCCAGCAACTGCGAGGGCGTCGTGCAATAACGGCGTACTGAAGATAGAGCTGGGAAAGCAAAAGGCGATCCCCAGGAAGGGGACCGAGGTCAATATAGAGTGACCATTATCCCAGGATCTGCGCTTCAATCGGCTGTGCAGCGCGCGTGCAGAAGACATAAAAAACATATTCCATCAGATAGATGCTGTTAAACTAAAAAGGAGTGGAGACTTTGGCTGGAAGGAGAAGACCGTCAATATTCGACATATTCGAGGACTTCACAAGAAGGTCGCCCTTCTTCGGAAGGGGAACGGGCTTTGAGGACGACTGGTTCAGGGAACCTTTCGAAGACCTGATAAGGAGGTTCGAGGAGGAGACCCCTGAGGGCTTCGAGAACCTGGTCCAGGAAGAGGACACGCCTGAGGGCACTGTCAGGAGATACGGGCCCTTCGTCTACGGGTTCAGCTACAGCGCAGAGCCTGGGCGCGAGCCGGTATTTCGAGAGTTCGGAAACATTCAGCCCTCTGCCAGGGGCCTGGAGCCAAGAGAGGGAAGAGAGCCGCTGGTAGACGTGATGGACGAGCCTGAGAGGTACAGGATCTTCGTGGAGCTTCCCGGAGTCGATAAGGAGAACATCAAGCTCGACGTCGCAGACAAGAGCGTCCAGGTCAGGACTGAGGATCAGAAGAAGTTCTACAGGATGATAGACCTCGATTCAGAGGTGAATCCTGACTCTGCCAAGGCCAACTACAACAATGGAGTGCTCACAATAGACATAGACAAGAAGGAGAAGAGGGTGGGAAAAGAGGTGAACATCGAGTGATCTGATGCAGCTGAGCATAAGTTAGCCTGGCCCCAGGTCAACCGTCTGAGGCAAACGCAAATTAGTGTGACATGAAGAGATCTAATGTGACCGCTGGCTACACCAGCGTAGCCAGCACATGATCATTCAGATGACGCTATTTTGAACCTCTTTTAAAATACAGCACATAAATGAGAGATTTTGCTATTCGCCTTTAGAACGGGAGCCAATAAGGAGCTTAAGTCCCATATTTCTCCCATTCTTTGGCCACAGAATATCAAAAAATTTACTTTTTACTAATATCATTCAATTTTACGCAATCTTTTTATACGCAAATGAAAAGGACGTAGCAAAAAGGAGGTAGGATCAATTTGAGAGAGGGATTATTCATGCTGACAGGAGCCCTGCTCCTGGCACTTATGCTTGGGGTTTCAGCCCAGGCGGATGATCAATCAGGGACCGTACTTAAGATAGGCACTCCAAACGTCATCAAGTCTGCGAGCATCATAGGCGACACCAACATGGGGGTCTTCGCCCACCTATCCAATCCACCGCTCATGAAGATGGCCTCAGATGGAAGCGTTGTGGGACAAACTGCAAACAGCAGCGAGGTCTCTTCAGACGGCAAGACCTGGACATTCCACATAAACGACAACCTGTACTGGAGCGATGGAGAGAAGCTCACACCTGAAGACGTGAAATTCACATTCGAGTACTTGGCAGAGAAGTATCCGCCCGCGGGCTGGATCGAAAGCACAGTCAACAAGATATCGGTGGACAACGACGCTGTGGTCTTCGAGCTTAACAAATCCTACTCCAGGCTGAACCTAGAGTTTGCCACATACTGTATCTTGCCAGAGCACATCTGGGAGAAGATAGACGATCCAGTGGAGCACACAGATGAGGGAGAGATCGTGGGCTTTGGGCCGTTCTACATCTCCAAGACCGATCTGGATGCAGGCGTGGTCTACTTCAAGAAGAACCCCTACTGGAAGGGCACAGCACCCAAGGTAGACGAGGTCGAGATGCACATGTACAGCAACATGGACGTCCTTTCCCTGGCGCTGGAGAAGGGAGATGTGGACGCCTACTACAAGTACGCAGGCACCTACCCCTATGCAAGCATCCAGAAGCTGGAAGAGACAGGCAAGTTCGACTTCCTTGAGAAGGACAACATCGGCCTCATATTCCTAGCAATGAACCTGAACAAAGAGCCCATGTCTGACATCAGCTTCAGAGACGCCATCTCTCATGCCATAAACTACGAGGAGCTTCTCAAGCTCGACGCCCTTGGATACGGCTCTGTGCCAAACAGGGGATTTGTGCCCCCAAGCATGGACAACTTCAAGGAGACAGCTCCCCTTGAGCAGAACATAGAAGAGGCCAAGGAGATCCTGGCAAAAGCAGGATACAACGACACCAACAAAAACGGCATCATCGAGGGCAAGGACGGCCAGGAGATCAAGCTCACCCTCTTAACGAGAACAGACTACCAGAGGGTCTCAGAGCTTCTCAAGGAGTACCTGGGCGAGATAGGAGTGGATGTCGAGCTAAAGAGCGTAGATTCAAGCACCTGGATCAAGCAGAAGGACGAGTACGACTACGATTTGACTGTGACCAGAAGCACTCCATGGGGAATGCTCATGCACGCCAGCTGGGGAACCGGGTACTTCGACTCTCGAAGGACCGGCGAAGGTGTGCTGCACACGGTTAACGATACAGAGTTCCAGGACCTCTGCGATGAGATACTGGCAGCCACTAGCGACGACCAGCTTGAGGAATACGCCTTCCAGGTCCAGGACTACTATGCAGAGAACCTGCCTGGAATTCCGCTCTACTGGAACAAGGTGATGACCCCCTGCAGCAGGTCCTACACAGGCTGGAGCTACGATCCCCTCTATGGAATGTTCAACCTGGAAACCTTCGAGAACGTCCAGAGGACCGCTTAAATGAGCCAGTGGACTGATCAATGGAGAAGATTCATCCTGGAGACGAGCTACCAGCACGTCCTCAAGGAGAAGAGGATCTCCAACGACCAGTTCTGGAGGGACTTTGGGGTATACGACCAGATCCTCAGATACTCAGGATACCCAGGGGAGATTCTAACCAGGATCTCCTCTCATATCCAGAAGGGGGATTCCTTCCTGGACGTTGGAGCTGGAACTGGGGCATTTACAATTCCCTTATCCAGGAGAGCAAAAAAGGTCATAGCCCTGGACCCTTCTCAGTACCATCTGGATGTGATCAGGAAGAAAGCCGCATCTCAGGGCATAAAGAACATCGATACAATTGAGAAGAGATGGGAGGAGACGAGCCCTTCAGAGATTGGGACTGTGGACTTTTCGCTTGCAGCATACAGCTTCTTTGGCGAGGAGATAGAGGGCTTCTTCCAGAAGATGATCGACTTCTCAAGTAGAGGCGTCTTCATAGTCTTCAGAGGAAAGATCACAGACCCCTTAAGAGAGTTCGTCTACGGAGAGAGGGCCTCAGCAGACTACGTCTGCCTTCTGAAGATACTGGAAGAGATGGGATACAGCTTCAAATCAGATCTCTTCAGAAGAGACTACCTGATCCCGACTGACCTGGCTCTGAAGCCATACAGGTTCGCCAAAAAAACGCCAGAGGAGATAGTGGAATACCTGCGTTCAGAAGGAAGGATCGTGTACCTGGACGGCGCCGCCTGGGCCAGGTTCTCAGAAGAGGACGCACTGCTCTCATTGGTCATATGATCGATATGGCCACAGCACCTAAAAAGATAGCATTTGCAAAAATCGCGCCCAAAGATAGAATGCACATGTCGAGAGCAGCCGCGCCCATGAGATCTGGACTGGCATGAGAGGTTAGAGATGCCATCTTCTGCCAAGAAGGCTGCCAGGTACATCCTGGCCATCTTCCTGATCTTCTCGCTGAACTTCGCCATTCCAAGGGCCATGCCAGGAGACCCGATCACCAACCTATTAGGAGAAGACGTCATCTTAACCAAGAGCTCAGTCCTGGAGCTGAGGAGCAAGATGGGGCTTGACATGCCCCTTCACGTCCAGTACCTCGAATACTGGAAGGGGATTCTGCGGCTCGACTTGGGATACTCGTACCACTTCCATTCAGATGTCTCAGATCTTATACTTTCCAGAACCAGGTGGACGCTCCTGCTGGCGATTCCCTCTCTCATCCTGGGAGCAGTCGCAGGGACGCTCCTGGGAGCCCTGGCTGGCTGGAAGCGGGGCAGGGCGCAGGACGCTTGGACCGCTGTGGCACTGCTGGTCTACTGCTCGCCCCCTTACTTCTTCTGCATTCTCCTGCTCTACGCTCTGGCGTTTCACCTGGGACTCTTTCCCATGAAGGGCGTGTGCTCCACAGGGTCAGCAGAAGACGTGGCCCGCCACCTGTTCCTTCCAGTCGTCTCCATGACGCTCTTCTCAGCCTCAAGGAACTACATGATAATGAGGGGAAGCGTCATGCAGGAGAGGGAGAACCTGTACGTGGCCTATGCCAGGGCCAAGGGACTCCTATCTGAGGAGATACTCTTCAGGCACGTCTTCAAGAACGCTCTTCTTCCAATAGTGACGCTCATTGCCCTCGACTTCGGGTTCATCTTCAGCGGAGCTCTGTTCGTGGAGATCGTCTTCTCAATGAACGGCATGGGCACCCTGATTTACGAGGCTCTCATGTCTAGGGACTATCCTGTGCTCCAGGGCTCTTTTCTGGTGATCACCCTCATGGTAGTGCTGGCAAACCTCCTGGCAGACCTCCTCTACAGCAGGCTCGACCCAAGGGTGAGGTGGCAATGAGAATGACAGCAAAGTTGCCGAAGGCAAATGCCCTGGGATTGGCCCTGTTCATCGCATTTTTAACAATGGCAATATTTTCAAGCACGATTTCTCCATATGACCCCTGGGAGAGGTTCGAGCCCTTTGAGGTCCCAGGTAAAGAGCACCTCCTGGGCACAAACGACATGGGAAACGACATACTCTCAGAGCTGATCTACAGCTCAAGGACTTCTCTACTTGTGGGCTTTGGAGCAGCCCTGATCTCGACTCTGATTGGCACCTGCGCTGGGCTTTATGCAGGTTATTTCAGAGGGATTGCAGATGAGGTCATCATGGGGTTGACAGATGTCTTCCTGATGATCCCCCAAATTCCACTGATAATCATCCTGGCAGCGTTCCTGAGGCCTAGCTTCTGGATAATTGCCCTCATCCTGGGCCTCCTCTGGTGGACATCCACAGCAAGAGTGGTCAGGTCAAAGGCCCTGCAGGTGAGGGAGATGAGCTTTGTAGAGAGCGCCAGGTCGCTTGGCTTCTCGAATGGGCACATAATATTCTCAGAGATTCTTCCAAACATATTCCAGGTGATACTTCCCAAGTTCCTCCTGGCCATTGCCTCTGCCATGATCGCGGAGGCATCGATCTCATTCCTTGGGCTGGGAGACCCTACCATGAAGAGCTGGGGTATGATGATCAACTTCGCATTCTCCAGGGGCGGCTTCATCAACGGCTGCTGGTGGTGGTACATGCCTCCAGGACTGTGCATCACTCTATTCGTGCTATCAGTTGTCCTGATGGGCTCAGCACTGGAAGATCAGAGGTCGGCGGTGAGGATCGAGTGACTTCGCCCCTGATACAGGTCAGGGACCTGTCAGTGAGCTTCGAGACTCCCCTTGGAAGAGTGCTTGCAGCCGACCGCGTGAGCCTGGAGCTTTTGAAGGGAGAGACCCTGGCTCTGGTTGGGGAGACGGGATGCGGCAAATCCGTGGTGGCAAGCTCGATTCTCAAGCTGCTCCCAGGAAACGCAGATGTTGCCGGCGAGATACTCTTCCAGGGAAGAGATCTCCTGAAGATGGAGGAGAGAGAGATTGCCAGGATCAGGGGAAGCGAGATTGCTGTGATCTTCCAGAACCCTTCACTGGCATTGAACCCTGTTATCAGCATCGGCTCCCAGATCTCAGAGCCCTACCAGGTGCACAGAGGCATCTCAGGAAAGAAGGCGAGATGCCTTGCAGAGGGCTTACTGAGGAAGATGGGCCTGGGAGACGAGAGGCTCATGGGGATGTACCCATTCCAGTTCTCAGGAGGCATGAACCAGAGGGCGGTGATCGCAGCATCTTTAGCGCTGTCTCCAAAGGTGCTGATAGCAGACGAGCCCACAAAAGGCCTGGACTCGTCTCTTGCAAGCTCAGTCATGGTTGAGATCTCCAGGGCCAAGGAGCTAAGCGGCTCGTCGCTCATTCTAATAACCCACGACCTGGCCCTGGCAAGGGAGATCTCCGACAGGGTCGCAATAATGTACTGCGGCCAGATAATGGAGATGGGCTCAGCTCAAGAAATATTCAGAGAGCCACTGCACCCATATACCAGGGCCCTGCTCGACTGCATGCCTGAGAGGGGCTTCAACCCCATACCAGGAATTTCCCCATCAATGATCTCTCCACCTGAGGGCTGCAGGTTTGGCCCGCGCTGTCCCTTCAGAGAAGAGATGTGCCAGAACGAACAGAACATGAAAATTCTTGATGCGAGATCCAGCAGATCAGAAGGCTCAGGAAGGCAGGTCAGATGCAGGCTCTTCTGAAATCTAGCAGGATTTGCAAGGACAGATCCTCTGGCACGATATTCAAGAGACACCGCACTGTGCTGGATGATATATCACTTGACCTGGAAGAGGGGACCACATTTGGCCTGATGGGATCATCAGGGTCTGGAAAGACAACGCTTGGAAAGATCATGGCAGGGCTTACAAGGCCCTCTTCTGGCCAGGTGCTCTTCAAAGGCCAGGATATCTGGACGCTCGATAGGTCAGAGTTCAATAAGTTCAGACGTGAGGTGCAGATGATCTTCCAGGACCCTGAAGGGTCGCTCAACCCAAGAAAGAGCATCGAGAGGTCGATTAATGATGTGCTGTCCCTTATTGGCGTCCCGAAAAAGGGTTGGACCAAAAAAACATCAGAGATGCTTGAGGCGGTAGGCCTCTCAGATGAGCTCCTCTGCAGACATCCTGCAGAGCTCTCAGGTGGCCAGAACCAGAGGGTGGCCCTGGGAAGGGTGCTCCTCCTGGAGCCAAAGGTCATAATCCTGGACGAGCCCACCTCTGCGCTGGACATCTCAGTCCAGGCCCAGATCCTGAACTTGCTTAAAAAGCTGCAGAGAGAGAGGGGGCTGGCATATCTCCTGATCTCCCATCAGGAAGATGTGGTGAGGTTCATGTCTCACCAAGTGGGAGTGCTGGAGCAGGGAAAGCTGAGGATGAAGAGCTGAGGCCAAAGTGATGAGGATGAAGAGCTGGAGCCGAAGTGATGAGGATGAAGAGCTGAGGCCAAAGTGATG
>CAZXDN010000016.1:17164-22626 GCA_964639235.1 uncultured Methanotrichaceae archaeon
AAGTGATGAGGATGAAGAGCTGAGGCCAAAGTGATGGGGCTCAAAGGCAAAGACTATTTTTAACGAAAAAAGAAGAGACTTAGGGAAAAAAGAAGCAGAAGGACTCTGATCTGGAACTCAGATCTCCTGCACTTCCTCTTTCGTGGCGAGCTTGAGCCCCTTCTCTGTGAGCACCTTTCGTGCCATGCCTATGTCATCCACCCTCAGGATCAGCATCGCGCTCTTAGCCTTGGATGTGACGAATGCGTAGGCATAGTCCACGTTGATGTTGTTCTGGCCCAGGGTGTCCACGATCTCGTAGAGGCCTCCAGGAGAGTCCTTCATCTCCACTGCCAGGACATCGGTCATGGAGACTGTGAAGCCGTTCTTCCTAAGGACTTCATATCCCTTCTCAGGATCGTTCACAACCATCCTTATGACCCCGAAGTCTCCAGCCTCGGCGATTGTCATAGCCCTGATGTTCACCCCGGCGTCAGAGAGCGTCTTTGCCACTTTAGCAGTCCTTCCGGGCTTGTTCTCCACAAATAGGGAGATCTGCTTTATCTCGGCCATGTGATTACACCTTCCTCTTGTCTATTACCCTCTGGGCCTTGCCCATTGAGCGGGGCAGAGTCCCCGGCTCCACAAGGTCTACATCTGCAGCAATGTTGAGCACGCCCTTTAATTCTTTTGCCACTCTCTTCTTCAGGACCATCAGGTCGCCTATCTTGTCGCTAAAGCCCGACTCAGTCACCTCGACCCTGACGGTCATGATGTCCAGAGGCCCTTTCCTGTCGACCTCGATCATGTAGTGGTCTCCAACCTCAGGTATCCTCATGAGCACTGACTCCACCTGGCTTGGGAAGACGTTGATGCCTCTAATGATGAGCATGTCGTCGGTCCTTCCAAGTATCCTCAGGATCCTGGGATGAGTCCTTCCGCAGGAGCAGGGCTCTGAATCCAGAACTGAGAGATCCCCTATCCTGTACCTGATAAGGGGCAGAGCCCACTTGTTGAGCGTTGTGAAGACGAGCTCTCCACGCTCGCCGTCTTCGAGCTGCTCTCCTGTCTTGGGGTCTATGACCTCAGTCAAGAACATGTCAGCCCAGACGTGGATTCCGTTCTTGTCCTGGCACTCTGTGAATAAGGGTCCAGAGATCTCGCTTGTGCCGTAGATGTCGTAGGCGTTGATGCCGGTAGCCGTCTCTATCCTCTTTCTCGTCTCCAGAGACCAGGGCTCGGCCCCGAAGATGCCTGTCTTGAGCTTGGTGTCGTCTCTTATGGAGACTCCCATCTTCTCTGCAACCTCAATCATGTGCAGGAAGTAAGAAGGAGTGCAGGCGATAGCTGTAGTTCCTAAATCCTGCATGAGCTCTATCTGGCGCTCAGTGTTGCCTGTTCCCGTGGGAAGGACTGTGGCTCCAATTCTCTCAGCCCCGTAGTGGGCGCCAAGGCCCCCTGTGAAGAGCCCGTAGCCATACCCGATCTGTATGACGTCGTCTCTTCCAAGTCCAATCGAGGTGAAGGCTCTGGCCAACGACTCAGACCACATCTCTATGTCGTCTCTGGTGTAGCCGACAACTGTTGGCTTTCCAGTTGTGCCTGAGGAGACGTGGTACCTGACCACCCGGCTCATCGGGAGGCTGAACATGCCGGTTGGGTAGGTGTTCCTCAGGTCAACCTTCCTGGTAAAGGGCAGCTTGGCTAGATCACTTAACTGCTTTATGTCGTCGGGAGTGACTCCCGCCTCCTTGAACCTCTGCCTGTAGAACGCTGAATGATCGTAAACATAGCGGGTTATCGACTTGAGCCGATCTTCCTGGAGAGCATGGAGGTCCTTGAGGGGCATGCGCTCCATGTGCGGATCCCAATAACCGGACATTATAACCAACCTCTGCACAGTGATGATACAAGGCGGATAAAAAACAATCGATCGCTTCAAGCCTCTAAGCACCTGCCCTTGGGAGAAAAATCCGCGCCAGCAGATGCTATTTTAGGCAATTGCAGATCTGGCCTGCTCTCGGCAAAGAAGAAGAGGCAAAGAGGGCACAGGCCTGATGCCGCGCCATCTCGCCGTACAAGTCAGATATCGGGAGCGTCAGGCGACTTTTTTGAGCGCCTCAGCCACAAGCCTGTGGGCCTCAGCAGGGCTGGCCCTGCCACGGGTCTTCTTCATCACCTTGCCGACTATGAAGTTCATGGCCCTTTCGTTTCCCTTCTTGTAGTCCTCAACTGCAGCCCCGCACTCTGCTATGGCCTCTGAGACTGCCTTTTGGACCACATCGTCCTCGGCCTTCCCTAAGCCCTTGGCCTTGATGACATCAGAAGGAGACCCGCCGCTGTCGAGGATGGTCCTTATGATCTCTACGGCTCCGTCTTCCGTGATCTTGTTCTCGGACAGGAGGTTGATTATCTCTGCCATGTCTCCTGGCGAGAACCTGTCTATCCCCAGGTCGCGATAGTTGAGCTCTCCTTTGAGGACGTCTGCTACCCACACAGCCGAGAGCTTCGGGGGGGCCTTGGAGACCACAGCCTCGTAGAAGTTGGCGACCTTGATCTCAGAGGTCATGGCCTTGGCATGGTCGTCTGTCACGCCGTACTGGGCGACAAACCGCTCCCTCTTCTTGTCCGGAAGCTCTGGAAGCTCTGCCTTGATGGCCGGAACCCAGTCAGCGACCCTTATTGGGACCAGGTCTGCCTCTGGATAGTACCTGTAATCGTGGGCGCCCACTTTAGACCTGATGGAGACAGTAATTCCCCTGATCTCATCGTAGTGCCTAGTCTCCTGAACCACCTGTATGTTTCTCCTCTTCAGGTTCTTCTGACGGGTCACCTCGTACTGGAGGGCTTTCTCCACACCTTTGTGGCTTGAGATGTTCTTGACCTCGGCGCGGTCGCCGCCTGCAAGCGAGATGTTTGCGTCCACGCGCATTGAGCCTTCGAGGTCACCGTTGAATACGTCCAAATATTCCAGTATCGACCTGAGCTTGTCCAGGAAGAGGCGAGCCTCCTTTGGGGACCTGAGATCCGGCTCTGTGACGACCTCGAGAAGCGGCATCCCGCAGCGGTTGTAGTCGACCATTGTGTACTTGGCCTTGTCAATAGTGCCCGCGTGCACCAGCCTTCCAGGGTCCTCCTCCATGTGGGCCCTGGTGATCCTGATGTCTCTCTCGACACCGTCTTCGCCCTTGATCATCAGGTAGCCGCCTGTGGCCAGAGGATAGTCGTACTGGCTTATCTGGAACCCCTTGGGCAGGTCTGGATAGTAATAGTTCTTCCTGTAAAACAGGGTCTCCGGCTCTATCTTGCAGTTCAGGGCAAGGCCCACCTTAATTGCATACTCCACAGCCTTCTTGTTCAGCACAGGGAGCGATCCTGGAAGTCCCAGGCACACAGGGCAGGTGTGTGTGTTCGGTGGGTCGTTGTGATATCCAGTCGAGCACGCGCAGAACATCTTGGACTGGAGATTGTTGAGCTGTACGTGAATTTCCAGGCCGATTATGACATTGCCTTCCATTTAAGCCACCTCCGGAGCCTTGAGGTGGAAAGGAGTCGCCTTCTCGAATGCGTTTGCGGCCCTGAGGACTGTCGCCTCATCGAAATGCCTTCCCATGAGCTGCAGCCCTATGGGGAGACCATCCGCAAACCCGCAGGGCACTGAGACTGCGGGAACCCCTGCCAGATTTATGGGCACTGTGAAGACGTCTGCCATGTAAAGCGAGAGAGGATCATTTATGCGCTCGCCTATCTTGAAAGCTGGCATTGGCATTGTGGGCGATGCCAGGACGTCCACGTCTTTCAGCGCACTCTGGAAGTCGTTCTTGATGAGGGTCCTGACTTTCAGGGCCTTGAGGTAGTACCTGCCGTAGTAGCCTGCTGACAGGGCATAGGTCCCAAGCAGGATTCTCCTCTTGACCTCAGGCCCGAATCCTGCAGCCCTGATGTCAGAGAACGTGGTGTGCCAGTCCTTGTCTTCTCCCATGCGAAGCCCGTACCGCAGGCCGTCGAACCTCGCCAGGTTTGAAGACGCCTCGCTCATGGCTATGACGTAGTATGCTGAAAGCGCATATCTGGTGTGAGGCAGCGAGACCTCCTGCCAGGAGGCGCCCAGGCCCTCCAGCACTGAGACTGCATCCCAGACAGCCTTCTCAACCCGCGGGTCCACGCCTTCTCCAAAATACTCCTTTGGAATTCCGATCTTGAGGCCCTTCACACCTTCATCCAGGCCTGAGAGGTAACTGGTTGGAAGATCTGCTGAAGTCGAGTCCCTCCAGTCGTGTCCAGCTATTACCTCCATCAGGAGGGCTGTGTCCTCCACAGTGTGAGTCAGCGGCCCTATCTGCTCAAGGGAGTTGGCATAGGCCACAAGGCCAAACCTCGAAACCAGGCCATATGTGGGCTTGAGACCAACCACGCCGCAAAACGAGGCAGGGCACCTGACA
Organism: uncultured Methanotrichaceae archaeon; assembly: GCA_964639235.1. GTDB lineage: Archaea > Halobacteriota > Methanosarcinia > Methanotrichales > Methanotrichaceae > CAZXDN01. The sequence goes on from CAZXDN010000016.1 coordinate 21,586, forward strand.
GAGCCGCCTGTATCAGAGCCAAGAGAGCAGGGAGCCTCACCGCCTGCCACCACCGCAGCGCTTCCGCCACTGGATCCCCCAGGCACACGGTCCAGATCCCAGGGGTTTCTTGTGGGTCCAAAGCAGCTGGTCTCAGTCGATGTCCCCATTGCGAACTCGTCCATGTTGGTCTTGCCCATGATGATTGCACCATTGGCCTTCAGGCGCTCTATCACATGGGCGTCATACGGAGGAATGTAGCCCTGCAATATCCTTGAGCTGCAGGTGGTCTGTATGCCCCTGGTCGAGATGCACTCCTTGATGGCAATGGGTATTCCAGCCAGAACCCCTTTCGAGGGGCTGCGGTCGAACTCCCTTGCAGTCTCAAGGGCCGACTCCTTCGAGAGAGCTGTGAAGGCGTTAAGCCGGCTCTTCTCGATCTTTTCGTAAAGCGATGAGAGGTACTCCTCAGCAGACTCTGCTAGAAGCTGCTCTTTTAGCTGAGATAACATGATCACACTATCCTCGGGCTCTTGAAGTAGCCGTTTTCTCTTCTTGGGGCGTTCTTCAGAGCCTCGTCCTGGGTCAGAGATTTCATGGCCAAGTCTTCCCTAAAGACGTTGGAGAGGTCCACAACCCTGTAGGTAGGCTCCACGCCCTCAGTGTCCACCTCGTCGAGCTGGTGGAAGTAGTCCAGGATGGAGTTGAACTGGTCCACGAACTCGTCTTTCTCCTCATCTGAGATCTTGAGGCTGGCAAGCCAGCTGATATGCTCCACATCTTCCCTTGTGATCATTGAATCCCACGCGAATTTCGATAAATGTGATCTGGCGCAAGGAAGCCCAACCATCGGCCCTCGCAAGACAACTTCGGATTAGACCACTTTATCCGATATAAATCCTCTTTTGGCCGCATGCACAGCCTGGCTCGATCTGACCCCATCGAGACGATAAAAGTTGTTAAGAAAAGTTATGACTGATGGCAGAGCTGAGACGTAAATCCCTGAGATAACATACGCTCAGTTAAAGCGCAAGCACAGCCAAAAGCACAAGCACAGCCAAA
>CAZXDN010000016.1:22726-24041 GCA_964639235.1 uncultured Methanotrichaceae archaeon
CAAGCACAGCCAAAGCGCAACGAAACTATGGCCTCAGAACGAAATCTCCACTTCAAGCATAGGCGCATAGCGGCACATCGACGTTGATGGCCACGTATACCAGTATGAAGGCCGCGGCAGATGTGAGATCAAAGATCCGGGATAAAGCCCTCTTTCCCATGCTGTCGTAGATGTACAGCGACACAGTGGATTGGACAAGTCTCAAAAAGATGGCCCCGACCCCAAGGCCGCAGACCATATCTGCCATTTGGGCATCTAAGATTATCTGGCAGAGGTGTTGGATTCCATGATCCCGAAGAGATTGCCCTCGGTATCCCTGCAGTAGGCGTGATATCCAACTCCTGGGATTGCGGTCTTGGGCATAGCCATAGATCCGCCTTCTTCCTCGATCTTCAAAAGGAATTGATCTACAGACGGAACCTCTATGGTGTTGTATGTTGTGCCGTGATCTGACCTGTGCTTTATCGCCCCGTTGATGCCAGGCTGATCTTCAGGCCCAGTGATGACCAGCCAGTAGTCCACAGGCCCGTTCCACTTCTGAACCTTCCAGCCAAACACATTTCCGTAGAACTTCGCCGCACGCTCTGGGTGATCGGCGTTGATCTCAAAATGAACGACTCGCAGAACAACCCCCTGGAACTAATTTGAGGAAGATCTATTTAAATTCTTCTGAAGTAACGCATATGGGATCTGGCCTGCAGTTGCAGGATTGGGGATCAAGTTGCGGCGTAAAAATGGAAATCGGGCATGAGATTTGCCCATGACTTGCTAGAACCCAGAAGACCTTTTAGTTATTTCAAGGATTCAATATCACCCATGTGAAGAGGAATATTATCCCAAAAGACGTGGCTACAGTTATAACGCTGTCAGGCTTCTCAGCACATCTATCTATCGCACCATCGAGCATCAGAGCCGAGCACATCCTTCTGAGGATCGTCATATATCACCTTCTAAACCTGAAGATCCCATTCAGGAAAGCGGTTCAGGATAATAAGGCCTGCGGCCCAAACTGGGGGATTTTCAAATTTTGGCCAGCGATCTGGGGAGAGACAGGGAGGTTGTTGCCACATGGCTGCCAAGCAATATCGTCATTAGACGTATCTGGATACAAAGCGCATGAGAGCACAGGAATTTGCGCGTGCGTTTTTTGCGAGATAGTCACCTGAGATAGGGCCGTTTGCAAGAGGGCTAGTCAAGCCGCAAAAACTGGAGCGCGGCCTGCATTTGACAATCAGACCATGATGGCTTTCATGAGATATGGATGCCCCTATGCAGATCGCTGCAGTCTGGATCGCATATTGCCATTTGGATCGCA
>CAZXDN010000016.1:24141-36441 GCA_964639235.1 uncultured Methanotrichaceae archaeon
TGGATCGCATATTGCCATTTGGATCGCACCCCTGCAGATAAATATTTCAAATCATCGTCGCCAGCCATCGAGGAAAACGAGATCCTGGGACTTCCCATGTTTGGAGAGAATATGAAGAAATTTTGTCTGACATAACCAATAAATAATAAGCAGTACAATAGATTGGCAGCCGAATTAGAGGTGATGAGACTTGATTGGTGTTTGCCCCAGCTGCGGAGCCCTCTTGAAAGGAGAGAAAGGGTCCAGAGAAGATGTAGTGAACTTATGCTCCATATGCGATAAGCCAGATGCAATGCCCACAGGCGTTCGACTGATGCCAGACCAGGCAAGCCTGGTCTTCACTGATGGAAAGATGATCGAGTACAAGAGAGAGGACTATGAGAAGACCTACGGCTTTGATCCTCTTCCAGTCTGGGAGGCTGTGGTGAGCGCAAAAGAGGAGGAGATGAGGCAAGGGAAGTAGACGAACTTCATACCATCATCTTCTTTACGTCCTCACCAGGCATACCATGAAACTTATGCAGCGGCGTCAGTCAGCCCTGGGAAAAATTTTCCTTTATTTATCGCTTCAGAGCAAACAGGGCCAGTGACGCGCCCTGCTCATGGAATGATAACCGGACCTGTGAAGAACATCCTGTCACTGTAATTCTGGAATGAGTAGGCAGCCGCTTGCCTATCTGTTTGAACTTCATGATTGCCCCTTCAGGTCTCTATACTCTTGGATTGAGGTGACAGCTGCTTGTGCCGGGCACTGCAGTGCGCTTGGAGAAGATTTGTCTTTGATCATACCAAACCATGCGCTTGCATATCGTTAACAGGTCTGCCCGTATCTGATAATCACGACATATATTTATATCAAGGATACAAATTACACATAACAACTTAGTTTGAGAGGTGTTAGATTGAAAGAACGCGAAATACCAGGGCTATTAGAGCTGAAGATGGAGTATGAAAGCAAGCTGAAGGGAATGAAAGAGTTCCAAGAATTGAAGTCCGAGTTCGACAGGAGCACAATGTCCCTGGTAAAAGAGGCAATGGTCTCCAAGGGCATCAAGTTAGATGGCAGACTGCCCACTCATGAGACTGGGGGCTTGAAAGCAAGCTGCGGCTTCTGCGAAGTCTGCATTACCGCCTGCACCGACTGCGTCGCTTATTCCTAAAGAGAACTTCATAGCAAACGCTTGTGAAACTGCTTCATTTAGCTTTTTTTGATTTTATGCCCAGCAGAACGATCGGAGATTTGACATGTTGAAGGACGATGACTATCTCTCTCTCAGGCCTGAGTGGGTTTTGAGAAACGATAAAGACAAAGTCATACTCTATCTCACCTCAGCCAAGAGCATAGAATATCAGATACTCGATCCGCCAACAGCTGCTGTTATGAGCCTGATAAACGGCAGGCGCAGAGTGGCGGACCTGACGAAGACCATAAGCTTCCTGTTCGATATATCTCATGAATCGTCCAGATCACTGTTAGAAGGCATAGTTGGCATTCTCAACGATAAGTCAGAGAAAGTCGATGTGCTTGACGCTGCAGATGCCACAGCCAGGGAATACAATCCCGTGGATTTCCTCGTCTCTCCAGCAGAGTTCGTATGCCAGCACAGGCTGGCCAGGCCCCTGACTCTCCTGATATACTTCAGCGGCTGGTGTCAGACGAGCTGCATCTACTGCTATGCAGACCTTGCGAACATGCGCAGGCTCAAACATATGTCTCTTGAGCAGTGGACAGAGATAATGGAGCAGGCCCGCGATCTAGGCATACGCATGGTCCAGCTGACAGGAGGAGACACCATGTCAAGGCCAGACTCAGCCGAGTTCCTGGCAAGGCTTGTGGAGCTTGGATTCGTCTTCCTGGCGTCTACAAAGTGCTATGTCAGCCTTAAAGATGCAAAGCGCCTGTCTGAGGCTGGATGGAACCGCACAGTAAACGGCGTAAACAGGGTATTTCAGGTCAGCATCGACAGCCCGGACCCAAGCGTTTGCGATCGCATGATGAGGTGTAAAGGCTACCTTGAGAGGGCCACAGAGTCGCTCCAAAACCTCATGGACGCAGGTATTGAGACCAAGGTCAAGGCAGTTTTGACGCCCATCAACTACCACCAGGCCTTTGATCACGTCGAGGCCTTCTCTGAGATCGGCATCAAGACGTTTCATTTCACATGCTACAGCAGAAGTCACTACCGCCATGACGACGAGCTGTTCCTCACTGAAGAGATGAAGCGGAAGGCCTCAGAGCTTCTGCTGGCTGCAAGGAAGAGCTGGTCCGACCTCTCAATAGAGGGAGATGCAGTGAAGTATACCCCCAAATCCGGGCGCAGAGACGATAGGGCAGACAGATGGGACTCCAGGGCGGGGTGCTCTGCAGGCAGGACAACACTTGGCATTGCGCCAGATGGAAGCGCAGTCCTGTGCGAGCAGATGCCTTTGGATGAAAAGTACTTCTTTGGAGACCTCAAAAGACAGTCAATCATGGAGGTCTGGAACTCGCCTGAACTCCTCAGCTTCATCTGCCCATCAAGGGAGAAATTCGAGGGCACTGCCTGCCACGTCTGTTCGGACTTCAACTCCTGCGTCCACGATACAGGGCACTGCTTCAGAGATGCGCTCTTTGCCTACGGAAAAATACATCATCCTCCGCCAAACTGCCCCAAGATGCCCGCTGGCACTTACAGGACAATTTGATAAATGAGAATATGGCTGACGGACCCGCCGGGATTCGAACCCGGGTCCGAGGCTCCGGAGGCCTCTATTCTATCCAGACTATACTACGAGTCCAATTGAACCTCTGCCAGATGCACAGAAGCATCTATTGGCATGTTAGAATCAAGGTAAATTATCGAATATATAGGCAACGGGCTGATCTGCTGTCAGCCCTAAATACCTAGCTTTAGCTCTCGAGCACTATCTCGATGTTGACGTTCTTTGGGACCTGGATCCTCATGAGCTGCCGAAGAGCACGCTCGTCTGCGTCGAGGTCGATGAGACGCTTGTGAACCCTCATCTCCCAGTGATCCCAGGTAGCTGATCCCTCGCCGTCAGGGCTCTTCCTGCAGGGAACGATCATCTTCTTTGTAGGGAGAGGTATCGGGCCTGCCATGTGCACGCCCGTCCTCTGGGCGATCCCCTTGACCTGGTTGCATATATCGTCCAGCATCGAGGGGTTCGTGCCAGAGAGCCTTATCCTTGCCTTCTGCATGATTTACACCAAAAAAGGTTTAGCGCAGGACTACGTCCATGCACATACCTGCGGCAATTGTCTGCCCCATATCTCTTATGGCGAACCTTCCGAGCTGGGGGATCTCCTTTACCTTCTCTATGACCATGGGCTTAGATGGCGTGACCATGACTATTGCTGCATCGCCTGCTTTGATGAACGCAGGGTTCTGCTCCTTGACTGACCCGGTCCTTGGATCGAGCTTTGCCAGGATCTGGGTTATGGTGCATGCTATCTGAGCTGTATGGCAGTGGAACACAGGCGTGTAACCCACAGATATCGCGCTTGGGTGCTGGAGCACGACTATCTGGGCCTTGAACTCCTTGGCCACCGATGGGGGCTTCTCAGGGTGTCCGCAGACGTCGCCTCTCCTGATGTCCTTCTTGCCAACGCCGCGAACGTTCCAGCCGATGTTGTCTCCTGGAAGAGCCTCAGGAACCTCCTCATGGTGCATCTCAATGGATTTTACCTCGCCGGTAACCCCTGCTGGCTCGAAGATTATCTTGTCGTTCTTCTTCATGACGCCAGTCTCCACGCGGCCTACAGGCACAGTGCCTACGCCTGCAATAGTGTAGACATCCTGCACTGGAACGCGCAGTGGCAGAGTTGTGGGCTTGGTTGGAACCTTGAGGTTGTTCAAGGCCTCAAGAAGAGTTGCGCCCTTGTACCACTTGGTGCTGTCTGAGAGCTTGATCAAGTTCGCGCCCTCGAATGCGGAGACAGGTATGAACGGGATCTCGTCTACCTTGTATCCCACCATCTTGAGCAGCTTTCCTACCTCTTCCTTGACCTCGTTATACCTCTTCTCATCGTATGGCGGGGTTGTCGCATCCATCTTGTTGACTGCGATGATCAGCTGGTTTACTCCAAGAGTCCTTGACAAGAAGACGTGCTCCCTTGTCTGGGCCATGACGCCATCTGGGGCGGCCACAACTAAAATGGCTGCATCTGCCTGGCTGGCGCCAGTGATCATGTTCTTGACGAAGTCCCTGTGTCCGGGGCAGTCCACGACTGTGAAGTAGTACTTGTCTGTGTTGAAGCGCTGGTGGGCGATGTCGATTGTGACGCCTCTTTCACGCTCTTCCTTGAGGCTGTCCATGACCCAGGCGAACTCGAATGTGGCCTTTCCCTTGGTCGCTGCTTCCTTTCTGTACTCATCTATGGTGTGCTGGTCGACAGCACCGGTCTCATACATCAGCCTTCCGACGAGCGTCGACTTTCCGTGGTCGACGTGTCCGATGACTGCTAAGTTGAGATGTGGCTTGGTATCTGCCATAATCTATCTCCTCCCGCTAACTTTTTCTTATTTTTCTATTTTGCGCTTTCGCGTTTAAAGCTTTTGAAGGCGTAAGCCGGTTTACGCCTTCAGGTAATCGCTAGGCTTCGGCATCTCAGGCTTTAAGCCCTTCCTGGTCCTGATCTGCTTTACAGTCTCCTGCAGCAAGTTCGCAGGTATAGGCTCGAATCCTACAAACTCTGTGGACCAAAGCGCCCTGCCTTCAGTTGCCGACCTGATGGCGCCAGCAAACCCGAACATCGCAGATACAGGCATCTTGGACTTGATTATGATCATGTCGCCCTCAGTATCCATGCTGAGGATCATGCCCCTGCGTCCCTGGATCTCTGACATGGCTCCACCCATCTGATCCTGAGGCACCTGTATATAGACGTTCTGGAAGGGTTCGAGCAAAGTCGGATCAGACATCAGAATTCCGGCCTGTACTGCTTGCCTGACTGCCGGTATGACCTGGGCAGGTCCCCTGTGGATGGCATCCTCGTGAAGCTTGACATCCACGAGCTTGGCCAAAACGCCCTGTACTGGCTCTCTTGCAATGGGGCCGTTCTTTGTGGCCTCTTCGAAGCCCTCTAGCATGAGCTCCATGGTCTCCTTGAGGTACTGGACTCCCTTGGTCATGTTGATGAAGAGGTTGGTGCCAATCACGCCTGAGATGTTCCTGGCAACTTCCTTGTCCAGGCCCTTCTCTATCATGATCTTCCTTCTCTCGATCTCCTCCATCTTCATGTTGATCTCGCCAGCCTTCAGAGCGTCCACAACTGCTACAGGCAGAGGCTCGAACTCTATGTAGAACCTGTTGTGGTGGTTTGGAGACTTCCCTTCAACCGGGCCTGCGGTTCCCACTATTGACTCTCTGTAGACCACGATTGGAGGCGACGTTGTGATCTCGACGCCCTTGTCGCGCTGGATTCTGAAGGCCACGATCTCGAGATGGAGTTCGCCCATTCCAGCCATCAGGTGCTCTCCAGTCTCCTCGTTGATGTTGATCTGGAGCGTGGGGTCTTCCTTTCCGACCTGCCTCAAGACCTCGACTAGCTTTGGCAGGTCGCGCATGTTCTTGGCCTCGACTGCAACTGTCATCACAGGCTCTGAGACGTGCTTTATGACCTCAAAGGGAACCATGTCCGGCTCAGTTGAGACTGTGGATCCAACTATTGCATCGCGAAGTCCTGTGACTGCTGCTATGTTTCCTGCTGGAACGTTCTCCACCTCGACGCGCTCTGCGCCCATCACAATTCCAGTCTGCTGGATGCGGTTGGTGTTGGCAGCGCCAGAGATGTAAAGCTCCATGCCGCGGGTCAGAGTTCCTGAGAAGAGCCTGCCTGTGGCCACCTCGCCCGCGTGTGGATCTATCTTGACCTTGGTGATCATGAAGGCTACTGGACCGTTGGGGTCGCAGGCTGCCATTGCCTTTCCCACAGGGCTTGACCAGTCGCCGTGCCAGATGACCTTGACGCGATCCTTCTGGGCTTCAAGTGGGCTTGGAAGGTACTTTACGACCATGTCGTTTACTGCCCTGTAGAGAGGCACCTTCTCAGCCAGAGTCTTCATGTCGTTAGCTCTGCAGTAATCGAAGACCTGCTCGAAGCCAATTCCTGTCTTCTTCATCTGAGGCACGCTTATGGCCCAGTTGTAAAGCGCAGAGCCAAAGGCCACGCTTCCGTTTGCTGCGTCTACCTTCCAGCCTGCCTTGTACTTCTCCTCGTCCATTCCGCGGATGAGCTTGTTGATATTGTCTATGACTTTGCCCAGGCGAACGGCCATGTCCTTCTTCTCGACTTTAAGCTCATTGATCATCCTGTCGACTTTGTTCACGAACAGGACTGGGCGCACGCCCTCCCTTATGGCTTGCCTGAGAACAGTCTCAGTCTGGGGCATGGCGCCCTCGACTGCGTCTACAACCACTACTGCTCCGTCCACAGCGCGCATGGCCCTTGTGACGTCTCCTCCGAAGTCAACGTGGCCTGGAGTGTCTATCATGTTGATGAGGTACTCCTGGCCGTCCACCTCGTGTACCATTGAGACGTTGGCTGCGTCAATGGTGATGCCCCTGGCCTGCTCTAAGGGATCAAAATCCATGAAGAGCTGCTTTCCTGCCAGGTCCATGGAGATCATTCCAGCACCGCCAAGCAGGTTATCAGACAGCGTGGTCTTTCCGTGATCGATATGTGCTACAATCCCGATATTTCTAATCATCTCGGGCTTGTCCATCAGAGTCGTTACTCGCTCAACTATCTTCTTCCTCTTGCCCATAATACGCCTCGCGAAGTTTGAGATGAAGGTATAAATCCAAATTAGGACTCGGATTCTTTTGATTACACCTATATAAGGCTTCGGCCGCGGAAGATCGTCTGCAAACGCTCCCCAAAAGATCTGTCTGCCCAAGAGCATTGATGCAATAATTTTTGGGAGATCTGGGACGCCAAAGGCGAGACGTCGTTCACTGCACGACAACAGTAAAAATTAATCGGTTTTCTCTATGGCATCTGAGAGACACCCCTGCAGAAACTTGATAAAAATAAATTATATTATAGTGGATAAAGCTTAAATCGATGAGACAATAGCTCATCAGGGTTTTCACCATGGCACGCTTGGTAATGAAGTTCGGTGGAGTCTCGGTTGCGGATGGAGAGAGGATCAGGCACGTAGGAGAGCTGATAGAGCATTTCCATAAAGAGAATGAGATAGTTCTAGTGACATCAGCCCTCCAGGGAGTGACTGATGAGCTGCTGGAGTGCGCAAACAAGGCTGCAAACGAAGGAGATGTCGAATACGTCACTGCCTTCATAGAGCGGCTGTCCAAGAGGCACCACAAGGCTGCTATGGATGCCATCAGGGACCCCGATATCGTAAAAGAGGTAATCGAGGTCACTGACAAGAAGCTGAGCGAGCTTGAGAAGGCATACATTGGAATATGCTACCTCGGCGAGCTGACTCTGCGGTCCATAGATTATATCTCAAGCTACGGCGAGCAGCTGGCGGCTCCGATACTGTCTGGGGCTCTAAGAGACATTGGGATAGAGTCCAGGCACTACACAGGAGGAGACGCAGGCATCATAACCGACAGCCAGTACGGCGACTCCAGGCCACTGGAGAAGACCTACAAGCTGATACCCGACAGGCTCATGCCACTAAAAGGGGTGCCCGTGGTCACTGGATTCATCGCCCAGGATGAGAAGGGCACGACCACGACACTTGGCCGTGGGGGGTCTGACTTCTCGGCCTCGCTCATTGGAGCCGCAATAGACGCAGACGAGATCTGGTTCTGGAAAGAGACCTCTGGAGTCCTCACAACTGATCCCAAGATAGTTCCCTCTGCCAAGACCATACCCAGGATCTCGTACACAGAGGCTATGGAGCTCTCCAACTTCGGCGCCAAAGTCCTCCACCCAAGGGCAATGGAACCTGCGATCAAGAAGGGAGTGCCTGTTAGGGTGAAGTGCACATTCGATCCGGACAGCCCTGGGACCCAGATAGTGCAGGAGGACATCCAGAAGAAGGACGTGATAAAGGCAGTCACAGTCTCAAAGAAGGTCGCGCTCATAAACGTATCAGGAGCAGGAATGGTTGGAACTCCAGGAGTTGCAGCGCGGGTCTTCACCGCTCTTGCCAAAGCAGGCGTGAACATAGTCATGATCAGCCAGGGCTCGTCCGAGGCCAACATCTCCCTGGTGGTGGAAGAAAGGCACATAGAGAGGGCTGAGGATGCCCTGAGGGCAGAGTTTCCAAGAGACCTGGTCAAGGAGATCTCACACAACCACAACATCTGCGTTTTAGCAGTTGTGGGCGCAGGCATGGCGGGAACTCCGGGAGTGGCAGCCAGGGTCTTCAAGGCAATGGGCGAGGCAAACATCAACGTCATGATGATAAGCCAGGGCGCTTCTGAGCACAACATCTCCTTTGTGGTATCAGAGCGCGACGCAGAGCGTGCAGTACAGGAGCTTCACAGGGAGTTTGGCCTGGGCGGAGAGCTGGCATGAAGAAGATGACATATGCAGACTCAGGCGTGGACATCCACGCAGAGAACCGGTCGATAGACGCAATGAGGAAGGTTCTAACCACCAGGAGAAGGGGCTTTGGAGCCCCGATGACGGAGATTGGCCACTACGCAGGCTTGCTCGACATGGGAAGCTTTGCGCTGGCCATGACCACTGACGGCGTCGGGTCCAAGGTGCTGATTGCCAACGCCATAAAGAAGTGGGACACTGTGGGAATAGACTGCATCGCGATGAACGTCAACGACCTCTACGCCATAGGCGCAGAGCCCATAGCCTTCGTGGACTACCTGGCCGTGGAAAAGATCGACCCTGACAGGGCTTCTCAGATAGCCATCGGCCTGCAAAGGGGTGCAGAGCTATCTAACATGACAATAGTTGGAGGCGAGACTGCATCTCTTCCTGACATCATCAAGGGCTTCGACCTGGCAGGGACTGCGATTGGCATAGTGGACAAGGACAAGGTCATCACAGGCGAGAGGGTGCAAGTCGGAGACGCGCTTGTGGGAGTTCCAAGCGATGGGCTTCACAGCAACGGCTACACCCTGGCAAGAAAGATAGTTGAGAGCTCAGGCAGGTCTTACTTCGATGAGATGCCAGGCTCGAACAAGACAATAGGAGAAGAGCTTCTGACTCCCACCAGGATTTATCACGAGATAGTGGACCTTGTCAAAAAGTGCGGTGTTCACGGCCTGGCCCACATAACAGGAAGCGGGCTTCTGAAGCTTCACAGGATCACACCTCTGGGATTCGAGATCACAGACCCAATTGAGCCTCAGCCCATCTTCAGGCTACTCCAGGAGCTTGGAGAAGTCGAGGACGAGGAGATGTACAGGACATTCAACATGGGCATGGGCTTTGTAGTGGTCCTTCCTGAGGGCGAAGCCAAAGAGGCCTGCAGAATAATGGGCCCTGGGTCCAAGGTCATAGGGTCGATAGTGAAAAGCGGACTTAAGAGAGGCAGCCTGAAGCTCGACTGAAATCTCCGAATCCAGCAAAATACGGAAATTGCAGGTCCTGAAGCCTGGTCCCTGGCTTCAGGCCTTAAGCTCAATTGGCCCTAGGGCGTCTGCACGGGCTTGGTCTGATCCCCCTCGAAGGTCTCTTCCAGCCTCTCTTTTATCGCCTTGATCGCCTCAACTGCAGGGCCGCCCACGTCTATGGGCGCCTTTCCTGCAAGGTCAGCCTCAATCAGGTTCCTGTCATAAGGTATTGTGCCGAGGACCTCTATGCCCATCCCCTTCATCTTCTCCTCTACAACGCCAGGGTTATCGGTCTTGTTTATGACTGCATAGTACCTGGTAATCCCAATCTCTTGCCCCAGCTGCTTTATCCTCTCAACGGTCTCTATGGACCTCATCCCAGGCTCGACCACTGCTATCATGGCATCGACCCCACGGGCCGTAGCCCTGCCGAGGTGCTCTATTCCTGCCTCCATGTCCAGTATGACCAGGTCCTTCTCGCGGACTATGGCGTGGCGTATTAATGCCTTTACAAAGGAGTTTGCAGGACACATGCACCCAGACCCGCCTGTGTCGATCGTGCCCATGACCACAAGCTTGACGTTATCAGGCCCAGTGCATCCGCACATCTGGACTATGTCGTCTACCTTGGGGTTCATCTTGTACATGCCCCCAGGCATGCCTGCACGCTCCTGTATCAGGTCCTTGTGCTCTGTAACCGGCCTTGGAAGCTGCTTTATCCCAAGAGCTGAACCCAGGTTCATGCTGGGGTCCGCGTCAATGGCCAGGACGTTGTACCCATCGCGTGCAAATAATCTGGCCAGTGTGCCTGCAAGCGTGGTCTTGCCAACTCCGCCTTTTCCTGATATTGCAATCTTCATCTGTAAACCCCGTGAAAGCAAACATTCTATACTTTGGCATGTACGTTTATATCGCTTCTGCCACACCAGATCGCGAAAAGACGAGAGCTTTGAGTCCCTTGTGGAGATGACGTATCGATGCAGCCCGAGCTGACGACGAGAAAAGATCACGCCGCCAGGACTTAAGCAGACCAAAGATGGCGCCAGGACTTAATTTATGGCCATAAACATGAGCCCAATTGCATTAGAGGTGCTTGAGAAGCGCTACCTCAAAAGAGACCTGCAGGGGAGTGTAGCCGAAACTCCAGAGGAGATGTTCGCCAGGGTAGCATGCCACGTCTCAGAATCAGAAAAGAGATACGGCGGCGATCCAGAGGCGTGCTGCAGGAAGTTCTGCAGCGCAATGAGGGACCTGAGATTTCTTCCCAACTCCCCTACATTGATGAACGCAGGCCTTCCTCTTGGCCAGCTCTCAGCCTGCTTCGTGCTGCCTATCGAGGACTCACTGGAGGGCATCTTTGACGCCCTGAAGTACATGGCACTGATACACCAGAGCGGAGGAGGAACTGGATTTTCGTTCTCTAGGCTGCGCCCCAGAAACGACGTTGTCGCAGCAACAGGAGGAGTTGCAAGCGGTCCAGTCTCGTTCATGAAGATCTTCGATGCAGCTACGAGCGTGGTCAAGCAGGGCGGCCGCCGCAGGGGCGCGAACATGGGGGTGCTGCGCGCTGACCATCCTGACATCCTGGAGTTCATTCGCGCCAAGGAGAAGCCCGGCTGCCTCGAGAACTTCAACCTCTCAGTTTCAGCCACAGACAGATTCATGAGCCTGGCCAGATCTGGCGGCGACCTTAAGCTCATAAATCCGAGAACTGGTGAGCCCACAGGCAGCATCGATGCCAAGCGATTACTTTACGCCGTTGCCAAGTCTGCCTGGAGGGGCGGAGACCCAGGAGTGCTCTTCATAGACAGAATCAACAAACTCAGCACAGTTCCTGGGATTATCGAGGCCACGAACCCGTGCGGAGAGCAGCCCCTCCTGCCTTACGAGTCCTGCAACCTGGGTTCTGTCAACCTGTCCAGGATCGTAGAACGCGGAGAGATCGCATGGGACACGCTCGGAGAGCTCGTATCCCTGGGAGTAAGGTTTCTCGACGACTGCATAGATATCAACAAATTCCCGCTAAAGACGATTGAAGAGGCGACACTCAGGACCAGGAAGATTGGGCTGGGAGTAATGGGCTTTGCAGAGATGCTGATCCAGATGAACATCTCCTACGGCTCCAGGGATGCAGTAAAGGCTGCAGAAGAGATTATGAGCTACATCTCTGCCAGGGCCAAAGAGGCCTCTGCGCAGCTGGGAGAAGAGCGCGGGCCTTTTCCACTCTTCGAGAAGAGCTCTCTTAAAGCATGGGGCATGGCGCGCAATGCGAACACGACCACGATTGCGCCCACAGGGACGATTAGCATGATCGCAGGCACTTCAAGCGGAATTGAGCCCCTGTTCGCAGTCGCCTTCTCTCGCCAGGTCATGGGAAGAGAGATCCTGGAGGTCTCGCCCCTCTTCAAGAGGATGGCAAAAGATGAGGGAATCTGCAGCCAGGATCTGATTGGGGAGATAGCGAGGCGAGGGTCCATCCAGGATATGGCCTTGGTGCCAGAAGACCTGAAGGAGATATTCGTCACTGCGCTTGAGATCCCTGCAGAGCAGCACCTTGCGGTCCAGGCAGCGTTCCAGAGGCACACAGACGGCGCAGTCTCTAAAACAGTCAACCTGCCTGGAAGCGCATCTATAGAAGATGTCCAAAACGTTTTCCTCATGGCATACGAGATGGGATGTAAGGGCGTCACCGCATACAGGTACGGCAGCAGAGACCAGGTTCTCAACATCGGAGAAGCTCAGGGATGTCAAAGCTGCACAGAGTGCTGAAAGCAGATGACCGATGCCTGAAAGCAGATGACCGATGCC
>CAZXDN010000016.1:36541-44285 GCA_964639235.1 uncultured Methanotrichaceae archaeon
CTGCACAGAGTGCTGAAAGCAGATGACCGATGCCTGAAAGCAGATGACCGATGCCTGAAAGCAGATGACCGATGCCCGGATCTCGACTTGAGGCATCGCTAACCTGCCAAACTTGAGGCATCACTAACCTGATAAAAGCATGAATTGAAGAGAGATTTCATCACATCGCGTAAAGATGCGCACAATAGAAGCACAACTTTACATAATATTGCTTGATTACAGCCCGATTGCCCATTACTGACATTAATAATATATTTTTGGTGAATTAGTTTTTCACATAATTTGGATTTTCTCCCAGGTTCAATAAATGTAAAATTTATAACGACAACTTTGCATGTAGTTGGGAATAGGCGCCTAGAGAATCCTGCATCAAAGCGAGAAATAATTCAATAGGTATTTTAATTTTTTAGAGCACATCCGGAAAGTTTATTAACATTTGTAACAAGTCTTAAATAACAAATTTAGGAGGTTAAAAGGTGTCAGAAAGCATGACAGACAGCAAAATGGCAAAGTCGTGGGAGAGCGTCAGGGCAGAGATAAGGTCGAATCTGGGCATGAGCGAGGAGACTGAGAGCAGGCTCCTCCAGATGCCGCACCAGGAGCTTGGAGTCAACCAGTCTATGGACATATCCATACCAGTCAACAGAGGATATGGCACATACGACTACTCAGGGACAAACCCCTTCCCCTGGCCGCTGAAGGTAAAAGGAGAATTCTGGATTACATCCCCATCAGAGGGCACCTGGAGGGTGAGGATAACGCTCAACGGCGACGTAGTACTCGACAAGAGCGGCATCGGCAAAGATGTGAAGGTTCCCCTCTCAGTTGCGCTGCCTGGCTGGAAGAAATCATCTGCACATGTGGAAGTCTGGTGGAGCATCTCCCAGGATACAACATTAAAAGTGCATGTAGAAGCTGGCGTCTGAAGCCATCGGTCGTAGATCAATCCCCAGGCAGATAAAAATCAGTTGTGAGATTTTTACATGACCGAGTGCAGGTCGAGAGCAGCTCGATCTGCAAGCTGATTTTTCCCATTAAGATTGAGGCTCATGCTATTGATATGCCTCGATGATCATTATCCATGCATGAACCTGCTGCTCTATGGTTCACGTACATTTAAGCCGACGCTGCTGCCAAATCTCAGAAGGCTCTGCTGAAACATCGTCAGGTTGGAGAGTTTGAAAGTTTTCAGGCCAGAAATGCAGTTGAGCGCCCACATCCTCGCCAGGACTTCCAGCAAGTAGCAGAGATAGAGATGTATAATCCTTATTTCTTATCACGAAGAGTTTATAGATCATTCATCCAGCATAATAATAACAAGAGATGGTGGAGCAGATGAGAGATGTCAGTTGACAGAGCTGAGCTGCAACTGGGCAGGCCTTGGGACGAGGTTTACACAGAGATTAAGGAGAAGCTGGGCATTGGAGAGGAGGCCCAGAAGAAGATAGCCTCTGTGAGAGAGAAGCTCATAGCAGCAAATGGGCCTTCAGAGGGAGTCGTGCTCATATCATCAGGGCACGGATTTGCAGACCTGATTTGCTTTGGCCCTTACACCAACCTCTTTCCCTGGGACTGGAGGTTCAGGTTCAGCTTCAAGATCACAGCACCCAGCAGCGGCAGATGGAGAGCGGTCATATCGAACAGCGGCAAGACTATTTTTGATAGGTCTGAGATCAATCAGGGATATGCCTGTGAGTTCGAGATATGCCTTCCAAAGGGAGAGTCTGCAGACCTGCACTGCTCAATTGAGCTCTTGTGGAGCGAGAAGAGGGATGCGCTTCTGGAGTACCAGATCCAGGGCGAGTTTTAGGCTCAGCTAAAAGCTCTGCTCAAGAGACAGAGGCGAGCAGCTTCAAATCCGGATCCGGTCTAAAATCAATGAGAGCTCTGGCAATAAACCTTAACACCTTTCATGCCCAGGATGAGACCATGAAAGTGGGCATAGCCGACACCACATTTGCCAGATACGACATGGGGAGGTCCGCCATTCGCGAACTCAGGCGCGAAGCCTCTGTGGAGATTGTCAGATATACAGTTCCTGGGATCAAGGACCTGCCGGTCGCAGCCAAGAAGCTGATAGAGGAAGAGGGCTGCCAGATCGTCATGGCCCTTGGAATGCCTGGTGGAGCAGAAAAGGACAAGATGTGCGCTCACGAGGCCTCGTCAGGCCTGATAATGGCCCAGCTCATGACCAACACCCACATCATAGAGGTCTTCGTGCATGAGGACGAGGCAGAAGATGCAAAAACCCTGGCATGGCTTGCTGAGAGAAGAGCCGTTGAACACGCCCAAAACGCCATCCGGCTGCTGTTCTATCCTGAGAAGCTGACGAGACTTGCTGGAACTGGACAGAGGCAGGGCTATGAAGACGCAGGGCCAATAGATGTCTCGATCAGCGGATACCCAGGGCACTGATGCCGACAGGTTCAAAGGGTTTCCCCAATCAAGAAAAAGGGCATGAGGCCTAGAGCAATCATAACAATCGTCCTGGTGCTCTTCCTTATAGGAGCACTCGCAGCAGATGCGAAGAGCAAAAGCGGCAAATCAGGAGGCGCCAGCAAAAGCTTTTTCTCAAGCGGCTCAGGCGCATCGACATCAGGCGACCTGGGACCCAAGGTGACATCGCTGGCCAAGAAGGCGGATAAGATGGACCTTGACGACCTGGTTGAGAACGAGACGAATGAAGCAGAAGAGGCATCTGGCTTCGGCTTTCTGGCTGGAATCATCTCGCTTATCGCCCTGAGAAAGGTCCGGACAGAAGCCCTGTGAAGCGCATTGGAAGAGAGCTTTTAGCAGAGACATACCAGCCTGTGCGCTTGACACGAACTCTGGCCTGGCCAAGGTCCAAATAGCCTGCTGGCCACTTCTACAAGGGTTGAGACAGGTCCAGAGGAGATCTGGACCCTTTTAGAGCCGCAAATTAGATGAGAGGTCTCTTCTGAGACCCAAGCCAAGGTCAAGAGGCCCAATATCTTTGGCTCCCTCCCAAATCAGGGCATCGATTGGCATCAGAGCCGCCCATAATGTTATAAATATCATGAGAGAATAGCACCATTGCTGTTTTTGGCCCTGGCACGAGCGCCCTTCAGCCCCCAGGGCCGCCCCCCTTATCTAGCGTTTAAGAAGTCCATCGCCAGAAAAGGCCCAAGGCCAGGCGATCTCTTCCTCGCCTGAGCCCTGATAGACCATATCTGCCAAATTGGCTTTCTCTAGTCGATCCTCTTGAAGACGCTTCCCTTTGCCCCGCAGACAGGACAGGTTTCAGGAGGCTCCCTCTCCGCAGTCAGGCCGCATACAGGACATACGTAGTAGGGATAGGTCTCCTTTGAGGCGTCCAGGCCGTCGAGCATCTCGTGATAGAGCTTGGCGTGGACCTTCTCCACCTCGTTTGCATATCTGAAGGTCCTCTCTGCAGCTTTATCGCCTGAAGCTTTGGCCTCCTCTATCATCTCAGGGTACATCTCCTTGAACTCCTGGGTCTCGCCTGCTATCGCCTCCCTCAGGTTCTCCTTGGTGTCCTTGATGGCCTTGAGGGCACGCAGGTGGTTTGCGGCATGGACCGCCTCTGCTGCAGAGGCCGCCCTGAACAGCTTTGCAGCCTGGGGATATCCCTCCTTATCAGCTTTCTCAGCAAAGGAGGTGTACTTCCTGTTGGCCTGAGACTCTCCAGCAAATGCCGCCTTTAAGAAATCCTCGGTCTTGGTCATGGTTCATCTCCTCGAATCGAGCTGTAGCAGATTCGTGAACTTTAGAATGCACTCCCTTGACGATAAAGCCTTTGGAGAGATGCCTGCACAGAGGTCCACGCCAGGATAAATAGGATGAAGGAGATAATATAGGACACAGCTCGTGAACACAACAGATATCGGAGAGCGGCAATTCAAGAATGGCTGAGCACATAATAGAAGTGAAGGGCCTGGAGCACATGTATGGCAACTTCAAGGCAGTAGACGACGTCAGCTTCGAGATATTCAAAGGAGAGATCTTCTCGTTTCTGGGACCAAATGGAGCCGGCAAGAGCACAGTCATCAACATCCTCACAACCCTTCTTCCCATGCAGAAGGGAGCCATATCCATGTCAATGGAGACTCCCGAAGGCCTCCAGGCAGTCATCACCCTTCTTACTCTGCCGCTCTTCTTCGCAAGCAACGCGCTCTACCCGGCAGACGCATTTCCCCGATTGTGAGGACCGTCTCAGGATTCAACCCACTCACTCACCTGGTAAACGGCGTGCGTTACTCCGCCATAGGAGACGACTTCTACTCCATAGGCATTCACTACGCCTATTCCAGGGGCGACATACTCCTGTCACTGGACGCTCTGGCGGCCTTTGCAGCCCTCATGTTCACGCTGGAATGGTGGGTCTTCAAGAGAGCTGTGATAACCTGAGCATCGACTGCTCAGAGGAACTCAAAGCTGTAGCCTGTCATAGCACTGGCGCTTCAGATAAAAGTCCAGGAACGTCAGAGAAAGAAGATCTCAAAAAAAGAGGACTGGATAAGCGCCACCTTGGGCGCTCATCTCATCCACGATACTGCATCAGAAATGATGCATTGCCCAGACATGGTCATTTGGCAACCACATGAAACCAGTACCGGTCGTGGCTCCAGCATCTACGCCGTCACCAGCGCCAGCTCCCATGCCTGCATACCCAACTGGGTAGAACCAGTTGGCAGGATCCTCGTACGATGCCACCACATTGACATCAGTGAAACCGCCAGCTGTGACGGTAGCAGTAGCCAGAGTATGGGTGGTGCCAAATGGACCAGGAACATCAGTCATCGCCGTCTGCACTGTATGCATGTTGCCATTGTCGCCTGATGTCCAGGTATCCACTGCGGACTGCCTATCGATATTCCACCACATGATGTGATCGTTGTCGGATGCAGCGGTGTATGCCCATGCGCTATCTCCGGTTGTCTGGGAGACCTGGGTTGCGACTGTCACGAATTGGTCTGCTCCAGATACCTGGACTGTGTCCAAGTGGGCGGGATCTGCCTGATCAATGAAGGTAGCGGGCGTTCCCTGTGCACCTACAGATGTGGAGGAGCTGTCTCCATCTGGACCCGTAGACCAGGAGGACGCTATGACCTTGTCGCCGGTGAGATATGAATCCTGGTAGGCACCTGCGCCACCATCTGTGACCTGTACATTATTAACAGTGACGCCAGCATTCGAGCCAGCTTCTGCGACCTCAGAATCAGTATCGATCTCTCCATTCACTGCCAGACCCATTGTTCCGGCTGAAGTTCCAAGCAGATGGTCCGTAGCCGTGCTCTCTGTTAAGGCGAGGTCACCTGAAACAACAGATGCCTGCCCTGCAGAAACGCCTGCCTCAGTAGAAGCAGCGGTGAGAGTACCGGTCACAGTTCCGTCCACTGCCACTGCAACGGTATCGGCGGATCTATCGCCCATTACTCCAGCTGTAGCAGCAACTACGGTGTCCGAAGAAGTACCCACCAAGGTTGCTGTGGCGCTACCTTCGGTTGGCGTCTCTGTGACTTCCACAGCATCGTCGGGCAAAACTTCGTTCGCAGCTACCGCCGCTGCATAATTGATGTTATTATTTTCATCGATCCCAGAAGAAATAGCTATTTCAGCACTCGCCGTGCCCATTACTATAGCTGCCGCTAAGAACAGCAATATGTACCATGCTTTCATACATTCCCTCCCTTAGCACCATACACCAGCAGGAAATTTATCCCCCCCCACTGGGAACAGCGCTAGTAAATTTACCGTTAAAGGACCGAGTATATAACCATTGTTAGATCAAACCTCAGTCAGCTATAATTAAATAAATAATAGGTTAAACATACAATTTTGCTCGATCAGAGCAATCATAGATAAACTAAAATTTTGCTTTTATTATGTTCCATTTAGCACAATTTCTTGTCACTTAATTTGAATATATCCAAAATCTTTCCAGTGTTTATTACAAAATATCTCCCAATATTATTGATTAACTTTAAACATTTGTGTCTTAGCAACAGTTGTCTAAAGACTGCCTTCGCGAATTTAGAGGTTAATGGCATAGGTGAAATTAAATATTCCTCAAAACCTATTAAGAATTTTACAATTAAACAATAATCAGTTAAAATTAAAGAAAATAGAATAACAACAGCAGTTGTCGAAACAGAGGAGATTCTCGCAAAAATCACGAAAACCCAAGGCGTTGCTCGTGCCGCAGATGGGAACTCAGTATAGCTGCTAGATCTGAGATAACTCATGTTAACTGAGATCAAATATCTCGTAGTTAACATAAAAAAGCGCCATGCCTTAATAAGTAATATTCTCTCCCGGCTCATATCCGCATGAGCATCAAGAGCAATTGGATGCATTTTAGAAACACAAAAGATCCCCTATCGCGTATGAGCATAGACCTGAAGTTACCAGACAAGGAGCAACCTCATACATGGACTATAATTTTTGGACAATGTATCGTTAGACTCATTTCAACTTATGATGCCGGAGATATGCGGAGGGAACGAACATGGCAGCATATTTTGGTCAGAAATAAGTAAACAGTTTTAGTCTGAGGCAAGAGCGCCCAACCATATGAAACAGTCGTCATAGATGGCAGCAAATAGCTATATGAGAATACGAAAGCCCAAAATGTTTTAGCCTAGAAGCACGCCCCTCCGGTCATGAGAGCGTTTCTACTTTTAGCACTTCTAATGATCCCGGCATGCAGTGCGACAACTGACCCTACAGCACAACTCTATGCAGATAACCTGGATGGAAACGTGCCATTTATCGGCGTCTTACAAACTAACTGCCAGATAACTGACGGCGACCTCGCCCTATCTGCCACAATAGGAAACGTATCCTATAACAACATCTTTCAGGCAGTGTTGGGAGCAGTAGTCACATACGACAGCGTGAACACATCGAAAAAGCTGAGAGTCCACATTGCAGATCCATCCAACAGAACTATTGGATCTGCAACCTATTACAGAGAATGGGCAGATGAGTTCAACCAGAACAGGAGCAGTGAGGCCTGGACAAAAGAGATGGAGAGGGTCAGGAGTACAACGAGGATATACAGCCCCACTAACTACGAGATCGCACAGCTCTATGCCCAGGAACTGAATAACATCACGCCTTATATCGACCTCCTGGAAACCAGTTGCTTCTACATCAACGACGACATCGCCCTCAGCGCCATAATAGGAAATGTAACAGCAGAAAACATTTATCTGCCCATCTGGGGCGCTGTAGCCACATACACCAACGTAAACACCCCTTGCAACCTGAGAATATATATAAACGACCCAGCTGAAGAGCTGATAGGAGCAGCTGTATGCAATAGGGAGTGGACAGATGAGTTCAACCAGAACAGGAGCAGTGAGACTTGGACGAGAATGATAACGAAGGTCAGGAGCACTACGATAATGCTCAATCAGAACAGCAGTGCTCTGGAAGTCCAGAAGGCTCCAAGCGCAGCTGCACTGGAAGCGAATCCGATTTCCACAAAGAACACAGATGGCAGTGCTTCACCTTCCGCTACGTCAAACTCGGCAGTCAAATTAAACCTGACTCCAAATTCCCGAGGCTACATAGACGTCAGCAGCCTGGACTCGTACTTCTTTAAATGAGGTCCAGACCGCGTGAGAGCATATTGAAAGGCATAACAGAAAGCGCAGGCTGAGCCTTTCAATATCGCTTTTATGAGGTATCACCATGCCAAAGAATGTATAGTCCCTAAATCTTTGACTTTATATACCCATGACGAGGTCATGGGCAA
>CAZXDN010000017.1:0-6634 GCA_964639235.1 uncultured Methanotrichaceae archaeon
TCCCAACCGGAGCACTGAACTCATTTACGGCTTCAATCTGGGCCCGACTTTGATATCTGCCTTCAAACGTTAAATTTTAACTGGCTTAAGCTCTGCATCAATTGCCAGATAGAAAATAAATGCCTGCTCTAACTTTCAGCTTGCTGCGAACCTCACGCGGCACACTGTTCCCTTGAAGCTGCAGAGATCGATCGTTCCCCTTAGCTGATCCACCAGGCTTCGGACGAGCATCAAACCAAGCGAGCTGCCGCTTTTAATGTCAAACCCATTTGGAAGGCCAACTCCATCGTCTGATACGACGAACTCGACCTCGCCTTCTCCTTGGATCAGATCGATCTTTATCTCTCCTTCTCTCCCATCGGGGAAAGCGTGCTTTGCGCAGTTTGTGATGAGCTCTCTTGCTATCAGGCCGCAGGGTATGGCCTTGTCTATCCCCAGAAACACCTCGTCCATCTCAAATTTCAGCCTTGTTCTCTCTTCTATGCCGTAAGATCTGATCACGTCGTTGGCCAGGCTTCTTATGTAATCCTGAATGTCCACTCTGGAGAGGTTCTCAGACCTGTAGAGCTTCTCGTGGATGAGGGCCATAGACCTTATCCTGTCGTGGCTCTCTGAGAACGCCTCAATTGCTGCCTTGTCTTTTATGCTCCTGGACTGGAGAGAGAGGAGGCTTGAGATGACCTGGAGGTTGTTCTTGACCCTGTGATGGATCTCCTTTAGCATCGTCTCTTTCTCTCGAAGCGATGCAGTCACCATCTCCTCAGAGCGCTTTTTGTCTGTTATGTCGCAGGCAGTTCCCTCGTAGTAGAGAATCTCGCCATCTCTGCCTCGAACTGCCTTTGCACTTATAGATGCCCAGATCTCAGTTTCATCTGACCTTCTCAATCTCACCTCCAAGTTCCTGACCGATCCATGAGCTTCCAGAAGCGCTTTTATCTGGTCCCACTCCCCTGGATCGACATAGGCCTGACGTGCCAGGTCGGTTCCTCTTGAGATCAGCTCATCTGGCGAGGAGTATCCAAGCATCTGAGCCAGAGCTGGGTTCGCGGTCAGGCACCGTCCGCCTGGTGTGGTCTGAAAGATGCCCTCCTGGGAGGCCTCGAAGATGTTTCGATACTTCTCCTCGGCCTTTAGGATGGCCTCCTCACCTCTTTTGTGCTCTGTTATGTCTCTTACAAGGTGGACTGCGGAGACGATCTCGCCATTGCAATCCTGCAGTGGATCTACCGTCACCAGAAGCCAGCGCTTTCCATCTGGGGTCTGAACCTCTGCTGTCTCCCTTCTGCGACTGTGGAGCATCTTCTGGAGTGGGCAGCCCTCTATGATATGATCAGTCCCGTGGACGAGCTTGAAGCAATGCACCCCCACTATCTGGTCTGAATCTATGCCCAGAAACTTCTCAGCCCCATTGGTGCGCAGGACCTCGCCCTCTGGAGAGATGAGGGAGACCCAGTCTGACATGGATTGAAATATCTTCTCCCACTCGGCGTGGTCTCTTCTGGAGGCCTCTTGAGCCGCTATCATCTCTTCTACATCGGTCAATGTCCCAATCCAGTGCCAGTTTAGGCCTGTTCTGCCTGGAATGAGAGACGTTCTGGCGTGTATCCATCTGTATGTGCCATCGGCGGCACGCAGTCGAGAGAGGCTTGAGGCAGTCCATTTGGAGAATGCATCGTCTCCCTGGCCTTCAAGCCGTTTGCAGTCATCGGGGTGGAGGAATGACATCCAGCCGCATCCCAGTGCCTCTGAGGAGTGCCTGCCAGTAAGCCTTTCCCAGGCAGGGCTCAGGTAAGTCAGCATGCCAGAGGCATCAGCCTCGAAGAACACCATGGCCACACGGTCTGCTAATGCCATCAGGCTCTGGCGGCTCTCTGCCTGAGAGATCTCTCCTGTCAGTTGTTTCTCCTGGCCCTTCTCGCGGTCGCTTTGCAGGCCTATGTCCGCCTTTGTGTTTGGACTCTCGATGTATTCAATCTCCAGGACTTCGACCATATGACTGTCCTCTGAAGTTTCCTCTGAAATGCCATCGCTCGACATTTTGTCCTTCACCAGACCAGCGCCAACTAGATGCTTAAAGATCCCTTTTTGTATATTGCGCTATCGGCTAGATGCACAAACAAATCAAAAATTTAATTAAAACTTGTAAATCATATGCTTACTGCAGATACGGCCGCCAGCAGATGTGAACGTGTATAATTCTCTGATGAGGCGAAAGTTGCAATCTCCGTCTGAGTGGAGATGATCGATCTCATTATGATTGAGCAGGGATTTCATCGTGGTTCAGGCGTTAGACTTATCCGCGTTTGCAGCAAGCCATCGTGGTTCGAAAGTTCTATGCCTATGACGCACTCGTTTTCCTCATCTCATACAGAAATTAGACTCAGAAAACCCTTTGAGATTGAAAATTCCGCCCTTGTTTGCAATTTAATGCCAGTTTGGTGCTGGACAACCTCGCTATAAGCTTTTTCCGATGGAACTTTCCGTGAACTGCTTTGATCGATTAGTTTTTACCTCTGGCCTTTCATAGTTGCGGCGGGTGAAGAATGGCTAGGGGCAAGATACTGGTAGTTGAAGATGAGGGGATAATAGCAATTGACCTCAAGGTCAGCCTTGAGCGGTTAGGATATATGGTGGTAGCGACTGCATCTACTGGAGAAGAGGCGATCAGCGACGCCGAGAATCTGAGGCCAGATCTGGTTCTGATGGATATCGTCCTGGAAGGCGACGTGGATGGCATTGAGGCCGCAGCAAAGATCCGGTCTGACCTGGGGATACCTGTAATCTACCTGACTGCATACACAGACGAGAATACTCTAATGCGCGCAGATTGCTCAGGCCCTTCAGGATATGTTTTCAAGCCTTTTAGCGAGAGCTCTCTGATCAAGGCCATTGACTCCGCGTTGAAAGATCTTCCCGCTTAAGCACTTGTTTTCATATCCGTCTGGACAATTGGCCTTCTCTACCTGTCAGTTCTGTGAAAAATGCAAGTTTTTTTGCCGTAACATTATCATTTTATTGCACACAGCTATGTCCAAAACGCTCTGCAGAGGGCAAAACTTAAAAGTCGCATAGATGATACAGTTCAGAACTTCGTTTAAGGATCAACTCCAAAATTGAGCTGAAATCTCTGTGGTTCTCTGCCTGCTCTAGGAGATCTGAGCTGTGAAGCTGCGTGAGAAGACTTTGCTGGTCATTGGCGTTACTCTGGTCTGTCTGATCCTGGGGCTCTATGCCTCATCACAGATCGTGATCATGAGCAGCTTTAGCGATCTTGAGTGCAGGGATATGGTCCAGAACGTGGGAAGGGCGCTGGATGCCATGAACGCGACGCAGCTGCAGCTGGGCGACGCCGCTGCTTATTGGGCAATCAGAAACGACACTTACGCCTTTGCCAAAGATCTCGACCCCAGGTTCATAGAGTCCAACATGGCCGATGAGACCTTTGCTGAGATGAGGATCAATCTTCTCCTTCTCACAAACTCTTATGGAAGGATAACTTTTGCAAAGGCGTTTGACCTTCAGAATGGCTGCGAGGTTCCGGTTCCGGGAGACCTCCAAGAGCAGCTCTCGCTCTATGGATTCTGTCCTGGGTGCCTGGATAAGCAGAAACGCTACTCTGGACTGATCCTTTTGTCTGACGGTCCAATGATGATCGTCTCTCACCCCATAATGACTGGAAAGAGGCAGGGACCATCCAGGGGACGCTTGATCATGGGCAGATACCTCAACCCTCCTGAGGTAGATGTGCTGGCAGATGTGACTCACCTCAACCTCACCTTGGAAGATCTTGAAGATGCAGATATTTCTGATGACTTCGAGTCTGCCAAGCTTTCCTTATCCGAAGTCTCTCCTGTCTTTGTAACGGCACTGAACTCAAGCACAATTGCGGGCTACGCCCTGCTCAGAGACATCTACGGAAACCCTGCTCTCCTTCTCAGGGTTGACAGTCACAGAGATATATACATGCACGGCCAGACCAGCATGCAGTACTTCATTCTTCTCTTTGTGGCAGCCTGCATTATGATCGTTCTCATCGTTCTCGTTTACCTGGACAAGTCGGTGCTGTCATCTCTTGCTGAGTTCAGCTCCAGAGTCTACAACATAGGAAAGGTCAACGATCTTTCAGCCAGGGTCCAGTCGAGTGGAAAGGACGACGAGCTGGCGAGCCTGGCAGGGTCCATAAATGCCATGCTAGCAGCTCTGGAGAAGTCTCAAAGCAGGCTCAACGAGAGCGAGAAGAGGTACAGGATGCTGGCAGAGGCGGCTTTGGATATGATCTTCATGATCGACCGGTCCGGGCGTTTGCAGTACCTGAACAGCTGGGCTGCAAAGCAGCTGGGCTGCAGGCCTGAGGATGCTATCGGAAAACGTATGGTGGATCTGCTTTTGCCTGATGTATCGTGCCTGTTTGAGCAGAATGTCGAGCAGGCATTCACCACGTGCCAGCCGGTGCATTTCGATGGCGAGGCCCAGTTCCTGGGTGCAAGATCGTGGATTTACACATCTCTCGTGCCAATGGCAAACGAGTCTGGTGATGTGGATTTAGTTCTGGGAATCTCCAGAGACATAACTGAGCACAAGATGGCAGAGGCAGTGCTTAAGCAGGCCCATGACAGGCTTGAGCAAAGTGTCCAGGAGCGCACTTTAGAGCTGGCTGTGGCGAACCAGGACCTCAAGTGCCAGATATCTGAGAGGATGGCGGCTGAAGAGAAGATTGCAGCGTCTCTTCGAGAAAAAGAGGTTCTCTTAAAGGAGATCCATCACAGGGTCAAGAACAACCTCCAGGTCATCTCAAGCCTCATCAGCCTCCAGTCCAACTGCATCTCAGATCCCAAGGCCAGGGCCATGTTCAAAGACAGCCAGGACAGGATCAGGACTATGGCACTGATACACGAGAAGCTCTACCGCTCAGGCAGCCTGGCCAGGATCAACTTCGCAGACTATATCTGTAACTTAACATCATATCTCCTTCTCTCATATGAGGTAGCGCCAGGCCAAATCGAGCTAAGGACAAGTGTTGACGACATATTTCTGGGCATAGACACTGCAATACCCTGCGGCCTCATAGTAAACGAGCTTGTCTCGAACTCTCTCAAATATGCATTTCCGGATGGAAGAAAGGGCGAGATACTAATCGAGATGCGATCTAACGAGGACGGCAGCCTGGCGCTCACAGTGGGAGATGACGGCATAGGCCTTCCAGAGGATCTGGACTTCAGATCTGCAGAGACACTGGGGATGCAGCTGGTAAACGTTCTGGCAGAGCAGATCCACGGGACTGTAGAGGTTGTAGACTGCCCAGGAGCAGTCTTCAAGATCGTGTTTTGGGAGCGCAGATACAGGGACAGGGCGAAGGTCTAGGTGACAGGAAAGCCTGCTCAGATCAGAACTCACGCAATCCATTCGAACGATATGCTGATTATGTCTCGATTGATTTCTGGATAGTCTGCCGCAATTGAGTTGAGTCAATGAGCCTATAAAAATTCACCACTGAGACACAGAGATATTTTAATATTATTGTTCTGAGCCTTTTTGTATATTCTCTGCGTCTCTGTGCCTCTGTGGTGAGTTGTTTTGTCCAGTTATGGTTTCTGGACTCAACACCTCAATATAGGTAGACTACCGATTTCAATATAGGTAGACTACTGATTTCCAGATAGGTAGACTACTGATTTCCAGATCAGCACAGATAGATTTAGCGCTGATATATCGACGTTTGCAGGGTTTGTCGCGCACATCTGGAGTTGAGTCCAGCAAGGCGCGCTGCCCTTCATGCTTATTCTGGCCTCAGCTCAGCAATATGGGCTGCTTCTGGCTTTAATTTGACGGCATTTGACGATTGGAATGGATGGAACTTGACAGACAGTCCTGTGGATACGATTTTTCAGGAGTTATTTCTCAATCTTATCCTCTTTTGGGGCGAATTTCCGGATTTAAACCCTGATCTAAAGTTAATTTGGGATGTTCTCAGTGAAAGGTTATATACCTGGTCTGTTCTGACCCTCTTCTGATGAGAAGGGATATATGCGTACAACTGGATGAGGCACAAACTCTGGCTGACGTTTTCGAGGTCGTTAAGGCAGCTGTGCTCAAACACATGGGCAAGAGCCGTGGAGGCCTGATGCTGGGCATGGCCGACCTCGGCAACTCTCCCAAGGCCTTTCTCGGAGGATTCTACCCTGTTGGCTCAAACGTAATAGTGATGAACAAGATACCGCTCCAGAGGATCAAAGAGACCAGGCCTGAGCTTTACAAGCCCTATGCTTTCCACGTGCTGATGCACGAGTACCTCCACGCATTTGGCCTCCTTGACGAGAACCTGGTCAGGTCCAAGGTCCAAGAGATCTCAAGAGCATCTCTGGGAGATGATCACCTGGCAACCCAGATAGCTGCAGATACCAAGTGCTTCTTCAACCACCTGGTCTATCCAGGCTCAACCTGGCAGCCCGACGATGAGGGAATAGAGCTCGTCAGGGACTTCGACAGGTCGAGCGTCAGCTACATAGCCTGATCTTCTGCCAATTCCAGCGGCCAGGGCACATGACGAGAAGGCATAAGCCTGCAATGCCAGAAAAATTTTTTGCGCCTGCAGGCCATCTCTGATATTTTAGCATGCGATATTTTAGCATGCGAT
>CAZXDN010000017.1:6734-26963 GCA_964639235.1 uncultured Methanotrichaceae archaeon
GATATTTTAGCATGCGATATTTTAGCATGCGATCATCTTGATTTGCGATCTTTTGATATACTGCTTGATCTGTTGAGCTCTGACGCTTGAGTTCGAGCGATCATGCTTGAAGCCTGAAGAGATGTTGGAGCGAGATGCACAGCACAGTTGAGAGAGTCGAGGGCCCCCTGGATGTGGTCGTCCACTTTTCTGATGCCGATTGGGGCCAGGCCAAGAAGGACCTGGGCTGGGCGACCTCAGCGGTTGTCATCGAGCTGAGGAAGCATAAGACAAGGCCAGAAGAGTACTTTGCAACTAAACCATACTGGGCTTGCAGCTTTCTGTCCTGGGAGTTGAGGATCAAGCTGGAGGTCCTGGGCCACATCCTCACGAACGACAGGGACATAAGGTTCAGCGAGTGGTGGATCGTCAAGGTATTCAGGTGACTTGCCAGATGCTTTTAATAATTTGAAATGTAAACTTCAATGGATGGACGACCTATCCGGCCTCCTCTCTGGGTACAAGATCGCCTACTTCTCAATGGAGATAGGACTGAAGAGCGATATTCCCACATATGCTGGCGGCCTCGGGGTTCTGGCCGGCGATACTCTCAGGTCTGGCGCAGATCTGGGCCTGCCAATGGTGGGCGTGACTTTGATCAGCAGAATGGGGTACTTTCGCCAGGTCTTGGGACCAGGAGGAGAGCAGTCTGAGCGCTCGCAGGCCTGGGACCCATCGAGGTTCATGGACCTCCTGGACGTCTCGGCCGGGGTGAAGATCCAGGGAAGAGATGTCCTAGTCAGGGCGTGGCTCTTCAGGCTGGGGAGCCTTACAGGAGGCGCGGTCCCAGTGCTCTTCCTCGACACCGACTTTTACGAGAACTCTGCAGATGACAGGACGATTACTCACTACCTGTATGGTGGAGACGATGCCTACAGGCTCAAGCAGGAGATCGTTTTGGGCATGGGCGGCGCTCGAATCCTGCAGGCTCTGGGCCTGGAGGTCAAGAAGTACCACATGAACGAGGGCCACTCCAGCCTCCTGACTCTGGAGCTTTTGAGGAGCCACAGCGTTGAGGAGGTGAAGGAGCTGTGCGTCTTCACAACACACACGCCTGTTGAGGCTGGGCACGACAAGTTCTCTTACGAGTTGGCAGAGGACCTGATCAGAGATTCTTCCGGCATGGAGGCCTTGAGGAGGTTCGGCGGACAGGGCAAGCTGAACATGACCCTTCTGGCGCTGAACCTCTCCAACTACATAAATGGAGTTGCCAAGAGGCACAGGGATGTCTCTATGGCCATGTTCCCAGGCTATGAGATCAGCTCAGTCACCAACGGCGTCCACTCATATACCTGGACCTGCCCCAACTTCAGAGCGCTTTACGACAGATACATTCCAGGCTGGGCAAACGAGCCTGAGATGCTGGTGAGAGTCGGCAGAATACCTGATGAGGATATCTGGGAGGCACACCAGTCCGCCAAGAGAGCCCTCCTGGACTTTGCAGAGTCCAACGACGGGTTTAGCCTGGACCGCGACGTCTTGACCATAGGCGTGGCAAGGAGGGCAACTGAGTACAAGAGAACAAACCTGATCTTCTCAGACTTGGACCGCCTAAGGGCCGCAAGCTCCAGGGGAAAAGTCCAGCTGATCTTCGCTGGAAAAGCCCATCCAAGGGACTCAGCTGGAAAGAAGGTCATAGAAGAGATCTTCAGGCACGCAAAAGAGCTCGATGGAGAGATCGATGTGGTCTACCTCAAGAACTACGACCTGGAGCTCGCATCGAAGATGGTCTCTGGAGTAGACGTGTGGCTCAACACCCCCCTTCCGCCCTATGAGGCATCGGGCACCAGCGGCATGAAGGCTGTGCATAACGGCGTTATCAACTTCAGCGTCCTTGACGGCTGGTGGATAGAGGGCTGGGTGGAAGGAGTGACAGGGTGGTCCATTGGTCCTGAGCCCGGTGAGAGCTTGAGCCCTGAAGATGCCAGAAAGAGGGAGAAAGACGACCTCTATGCAAAGCTTGAGTACATCATACTGCCCACCTTCTACGACCGCAGGGACGAGTGGATCTCTATGATGAACCGCTCTATTGGCATGGTCGCATACTACTTCAACACCCACAGGATGATGAGGAGGTACGTGACTGATGCCTATCTCTGATGCCTGTCTCTGATGCCTGTCTCTGATGCCATCTGTGGTGTTTCTCTCTGATGCAGTCTCCTGCCAAATCTCAGAGGTCGATGGCCGTTTGGGCCATTTGGGTCAGACTCCTGGGGGCGAGCCGCTGCACCACCTGCAGTACCTCCAGTCCTTGCGATCTGTGTCCTCAATCGAGTTTGAGAAGTGCATGACACATCCTGGGTCAGGGCAGTGTCTGAGCCCGAACACGTGGCCCAGCTCGTGCATCGCCTCCTTTAATGCCCTGAGGTTTAAGAGGTCCCTGTCTTCTGGAAGCCCGTAAAACTCAGGCCTGAGCCTTGTGAGGGAGATGAGAGCCCTCTCTCCTGATGCCAGGCCGAAGATGAAGTTCAGGTCTCTGGCAAATATATCCCTGTCCACGATTCCAAGAACTGGCTCTCCAATGTCTGGAATTTTTGCCAGCATCTTCATGCCCTCGTACTGGTTCCTGAAGTCGTTATAGGCATCAGAAGGAACCTCTATTGGGGCCATCACTTCAACTGCCCACATCTCTGATAGCCTGAGCTTTAAAAAGTTCAGGGCATCTTGATCCACAGGGCCCACTGGCTGAAGGTGTATTGTCATCTCTTGGCCTTCCCAAGAGATCTCTGTCCCAAAACTTTAAGAAATTTTTGCCAGATACCTGACAATGTTCGAGTCCAGATCCTCTGCAGCCCTCCTGAGGTCCCTGTCTTCTGAGGACTTGAGCCTCAGGAGGTCTCTTCTGAGCGGTCCCGCTCTAAAAGCAAAGCCATCTCCTGAGAGTCTGGATGCCTCCTCCACCAGAGATGCTATCATCTCAAGCACATTCCAATCTCTTCCCGATGGCTTGAGGGCGTCTCTGAGCCGGGATATCGCCTGGGCCACCCTCTCACCTCTGGGAGTCAGGGCCAGGTACCTCACCCGGCCCTCTAACCTGGAGCTTATCAGCCCCTGATCTTCCAGCTCTCCCAGTATGGCAGATGTGTGGGGAAAGGTGGAGTCGATCCGCTTTGCGACCAGGGCCGCATAAGCCGGGTCAAGCTCACCTACTGCCAGCAATGCCCTCGCTGGCTTCTCCCTCAGAAAGAGGCGTTCTAGGTCCCCGCTCATCTGTCCTATGCGGCGTTGGTTTCTGCTGTTACAGCTGGCGAGATTACCGGCAGCGCTGTGGCCCCTCTGGCATCCTCTGGCAGGACTATCGAGACCGGCTGGTTGTAGTTCCTGAAGAGCGTTTGCGTCTGCAAGTCGACGTTCATCTGGAAGTCTCCTGACTCGTTTGTGAGCCCAAGCGTCTCAGGAGTTATGGCAAGCGACATCCTGATGTCGTTCTTCTTGAGCAGGCTTCCGTCCTTGGAGATCCAGGAGGTCCAATCCACCGTGCCCCTCTCATAGAGCTCTGTCAGGTTCATGTATGCCAGAGGCATCGATGAGCCCATCTGCTCAGAGAGAACTGCCGCATATGCGTTTATGTCTGGTGTGACCTTGACCTTGTAGCAGTCCTGGCCATCCACGCTCTCAGACCCAGTGACCTCAAGCTGTGATATGTTCAGGAGCGCCACCTGTTGGGCCGCCATGTTCTGCGATGCCCAGATTGACTCAGGGTCCGGCACCTTGAGCATGGTCCAGTTGTTGTCCAGGCGCATGTAGACTGTGTCGTTCAAGAAGTACGTCTCAGTGCTCACAGGAGGAACTGCGCTTTGGGCATCGGACTGAATCTCCATCAGGGATGTGACCATCATCTCTCTTCCTGCGAGGTCGATTGCGCCCTGAGAAGACGACAGTATCTTCACTACAGATGTGTTGGTGACGTTTGCAGACCTGTTCAGGACCTCTATGTTCTGAGATGAGTTCATCTCAAAAGTGTACTGGTTCACATTGGCGACAGAGTCCGCCATCGACTTCTTGATCTCTGCAGCGCTTGGCCCGTTCTCCATGCACCCCGATAGGGCTACCACCATCAGTGCCAGCGCCAATAATAGCAATTTCTTCATTTAATCATCTCTCATACGGCTTTCAGCTCGTCTCATGCTGATGAGCTTTTCTTCTATCTGGTTATTTGTTGAGCAGTATTTAAGTTATGGAGTGACTGGCCTCACTTCAGGAATGATTTTCGCCTGAAGGCACGAACTTCTCTCCTGTTATCATCTCGTAGAGCTTGATGTAGATCTCGCTCGTCTTCTGGATTACGTCTTCTGGAAGTCCTGGAATATCTGGCTCTGGGGTTCCAGAAGCTCTGGCCCCGTAAAGCTGGTCCTTGTATCCCGTCTTTCTGTAGTACTGGCGGACATACTCTTTGCTCAGGTCCACGAACTCGCCGTTCTCGTAGCTCGCCTTGTCCCAGAACCTGTCCTCATCAGCTGTGCCGTAGACGTCCACTATCATGATCTGTCTGTCGTCGTCGAAGGCCAGCTCCTTCTTGCCGTCCACGTGTATGAGGCCGCGACTCTTGACAGAGCGGTTGATGTCCTCGTCGATCCTCAGAATGGCGTCTCTTGCGTCCTCATATTCACTGGCGGAAAGGCCTGAAAGCTTCAGGGCCTCATCTCTGTCCAGGAGGCGATCTGTCTTCTCAAGCTTTGTAGAGACCTCGATAAACGGCTCTGGAAGCTCTTCTCCAAAGGCGACTTTATGCCCCTGGGGAAATCCAAGAGACTTCGGGCTGACCTCTCCTGATTTTATCCTGTCGTAAAGCGAGCCTGCAGCATACCAGCGGCATATGAACTCCAGAGGTATGAGGAAGCGTCTAGATTCACGGGAGATCTTCTCAGGCTGGATTATCTCCACCTTCTTCACTATCATCCCGTTTGGCGAGACGTACTCCTGGAAGTGGGTCTTAATCCCCATCTTCTCGGCCTTTGCAAACCAGTGAGCGCCTTCCCTGCAGAGGGTCTCTCCCTTGTAGGGTATAAGGCTCGGTATCACCTTGTCAAAGACAGAGATGTTGTCTGTAAAACGAAACTCAAGCCTATCGCCTAGATCGTAGGCCGCCTTGACCTTGCCCTTCATCAGAAGCTTGCGATCCATCGATCGAGACTAAGGTTTGGCGAAGATGATAACCTTTTGCTTTTATGTTATCGAGCGGCGAGAGCCGAGATGGGTATAAATATTAGCGTAATTGGCATGGCTGCGCAAGTCCTGGGCATTTTCCCCCGGAGAGGGGTTAGGGGCAGCCCGCGCGGCGATTGAGCGCACCAAGCTGGAGCGCGCGAGATCCAGAGACGCGCGGAGCCCAGGTAGTGCTGGCAGTTCGTCCTCGGATCGTTGGCTATTTTTTGAATTTTTCGCTCTGTCTTCAAGCCAATTTTCAAAGATACAGCTGATACAGCTATGTCATACAACACTTGGGTTTCGCCTACTGCGGCTTGAAAGGATAGCACTTTGGCCTCTCAAGCAGAGAACGCCTCATGTGGATCTACAAGATTCTGTCACTTAATTTCAAGCAACAGCGTTTAAAAAGCGAACTTGTAATGTATTCGAAGAAATAAAAAGATAAAGGTGGGTTGGAGGAGCAGGTTTAGTCGAAATCCTCTCCGCCCATTCCGCCCATGCCGCCTGGCATTCCGCCCTCGCCCATTCCGCCGGGTCCTGACTTGGAGGCGATGACGTCGTCGATCCTCAGGATCATGACTGCAGCCTCAGCTGCTGAGTTGATGGCCTGGGTCTTGACCCTCAGGGGCTCGACTACTCCGAGGTTCAGCATGTCTACAGGCTCGCCTGTGTCCATGTCGAGGCCTGCTGTCTTTACGCCCTTCTCGTGCTTCGAGCGCAGAGCCACAAGAGTGTCTATCTGGTCGAGGCCGGCGTTCTCTGCCAGGGTCTTTGGAATGACCTCCATTGCATCTGCAAAGGCCTCAATTGCGAGCTGCTCGCGGCCGCCGACGGTTGCGGCATACTCGCGAAGGCGAAGAGCCAGCTCTACTTCTGGAGCGCCTCCTCCAGCAACCAGCATCCCATCCTCGACTACGACTCCGACCACGCGAAGCGCATCTTCCATTGCGCGGTCCAGCTCGTCTACAACGTGCTCAGTGCCGCCGCGAAGTATGATGGACACCGACTTCGGGTTCTCGCACTGCTCAACAAAGGTCATGTCGTCGCCTGAGATCTTCCTCTCCTCTACGAGGCCGGCCTTTCCAAGGTCATCTGAAGAGAGCTCGCTTATGCTGGTGACGATTCTGGCGCCGGTAGCCCTTGCCAGCTTCTCCATGTCGCTCTTCTTGACGCGGCGTATGGCGTAGATCCCTGCCTTTGCGAGGAAGTGCTGTGCCAGGTCATCTATTCCCTTCTGTACGAAGACGACGTTTGCCCCTGAATTGACGATGTGCTTGACCATGTCTCGCAGCATTGTCTCTTCCTGGTCGAGGAATGCCTGGAGCTGGTCTGGAGATGTGATCTCTATCTTGGCGTCGACCTCGGTCTTCTCTATCTCGATTGGAGCGTTGAGGAGTGCGATCTTGGCCCCTGTAACCTTCTTTGGCATGTTGGGGTGGAGCCTCTCTTTGTCTATGACCACGCCTCTAACAAGCTGTGAGTCTGTGATGCCGCCTCCGACCTTCTTCTCCACTGTGATGTTGTCTATGTCGACGCTCCCATCCTCATCGACTACAGACCTGACTGCCTCTACGCCGAGGCTTGCGAGCTGGTCTCTGGATGAGCCAGTTCCCTTGCCGGTCATGGCAGTGACTGCTATCTTCATGAGCAGGTCCTGGTCCTTTGGAGAGACCTTGACCGCTATGGACTTGAGAAGGTCCATGGACTTGTCAGCTGCAGCTCTGAAGCCTGAGGCTATGACTGTCGGGTGGATCTCCTGATCCAGCAGGCCCTCAGCCTGCTTGAGAAGCTCTCCAGCGAGGACGACTGCAGTGGTTGTGCCGTCTCCGACCTCTGCATCCTGGGTCTTGGCAATCTCCACCATCATCTTGGCTGCGGGGTGCTCTATGTCCATCTCCTTGAGAATTGTGACGCCATCGTTTGTTATGACCACATCGCCCAGAGTGTCCACGAGCATCTTGTCCATGCCCTTTGGGCCAAGCGTGGTCCTGACGGCCCCTGCTACGGCCTTTGCAGCCATGATGTTCGATCTCTGTGCCTCGCGACCAGCAGTCCTCTGGCTGCCTTCCTTAAGTATAAGTACAGGTGTTCCACCAAACTGTCCTGCCATTCATTTTCCTCCAATACACAGTAGTTATCAGTCAAGCTTTCTGGTGTTTGAACTTCTATATGAATATTCCCCTCAGGCTGATGACAGCTCGGCCTCGTGCCTCTCTTCTGCCTCTGTGCGGTCTGCCTGTGCTCCTCTCCTGAGATGGGGCCTCGCGCAACCTGCGCGGACTTTGAACAGAGATATCATGTCCTAGTTATATGGGATAAGTCTGCTTGTAATGCTGTGGCTCTCCTGGGTGCTCTCTTGGGCCCATGAAAAATGATATATACTTTCAGAGATCCATCATTACCATCTCAAAAAGGTTAGTGAGTATATATGGATAGAGAGAGAAGAAGTGGTGGCTTCAATAGAGGCCCAAGAGAGATGCACGATGCAGTTTGCGCGGAGTGCGGCAAGCAGACCCAGGTCCCATTCAAGCCAGACGGAAACAGGCCGGTGTATTGCAGCGAATGCTATCAGAAGAGAAGGCCACCAAGAAAGAGCTTCTAGCTCGATCCTGATATCTTTTTATCTTCTTTTCTTCTTTTCTGGCCCTGTCCCCAATTACAGCCTTTTATCAGCGATTTGGGCTCTCTCTCTCTTACGCCTTCTGGCAGCGGTTTACATCTTGGCCACTGTGGCATTCGATGGTCATATCCCAGATCTTTCTCAGGAAGACGCCTGAAAGCGCCAGCGGGGAGGGTGATCTGCTTATGGCCATAAGCTTTAAACAAGGCATGCTCCAAACTGATATATACCATTACAAACTTAACCTCTCATGCCTAAAAGGTACGTGAGCATATATGGATAGAGAAAGAAGAAGCGGCGGCTTCAATAGAGGCCCAAGAGAGATGCACGATGCAGTTTGCTCTGACTGTGGCAAGCAGACCCAGG
The DNA here is from genome assembly GCA_964639235.1 of uncultured Methanotrichaceae archaeon. Taxonomy (GTDB): domain Archaea; phylum Halobacteriota; class Methanosarcinia; order Methanotrichales; family Methanotrichaceae; genus CAZXDN01. The sequence continues at coordinate 14,908 of CAZXDN010000017.1, forward strand.
TTCCATTCAAGCCCGACGGAAGCAGGCCCGTCTACTGCAGCGATTGCTACCAGAAGCACAGGCCACCCAGAAGAAGCTTTTAGCTAGGTCGATATCCTCAATCTGATCTTCGTCTATAAGTTAAAGGCTAGTTCTGCAGTATAGATGCATCAACAGGGCATCACCCTGTTGAGATTTTATTTACTTTCTCGCCCTGTAGTCCTTGTACGCACTCTGCAGGCGTGATCTCCTGGCTGATCATGTATTTCAGTGCCAGGAGCATCAGGATATTCAGCGAGAGTCCAACTAAGGCCCAGAACTGCTCTTTGTAGAATACGAAGACCTGCGAGAGGAAGATCTGAACCAGGACTGCCCTTTTGAAGGCGTTATAGGCATCGAGCCTTGAGCTTCGAATCTTGATTACTCCAGAAGCGACGAAGGCAGCTGCGATGGCGTCTGATGCCATGCCTCCGATCTCTGTAAACGAGAGCGCTGGCTGGGGCGAGCTTACGAGAACCTCAACTGCAAAGGCAGCAGAGTTCAGGAGGATCGATCCCAAAGACTGCACAACGAGCATGGTTATCAGAGCATCTGCGAACCACTTTTTTGCGACCATCCTGGAATAGAAGCACTGGGCATAGGACTTGGCCCTGAGATATAAGTTTGGCTCAGGAAGGGGCGACGACTCTATGGCCAGAAGGACCTCTCTCAAGGCCCTGGCCACAGGGTCAGAGGGATCGCATTCCTCCACCAGGTCGAGTGCCCTCTTCCTCTCATGGGGGTCCATGTCCTTGAGGACCGCCTCCTTGGCGATCTCTAGGACATTTACCAGCTTCTCCTGCTCTGTGGCTACAGGCCTGCTGTACAGGGCCTCGATTATCAGGTATATCAGCACGAACGTGACGTAGATCAGAGCCACTGCAGGCTGGAAGAAGTAGTTGTTGTCGCCTGTCAGGAACTTGCCTATCTCGTCTACGAAAGCTCCAAACCCGAATCCTCCTAGGACCGAGGCAGTGTAGCTCGCAGACTTGTTTGTGTAGGCCAGAAGCATCATTATGGCCAGGAGCATGAACGCCCCTCCGAGGAGCACGTGAGCTATGTGAAGGCCCCTGCCGCTCAGCTGAGGGTAGCCTGTGACCTCGAGAAAGAACCTTATTCCAAGGACTGCTGCCACTGCAGTTACGAAGAAGATCTCCAGGAGGCTGTTTCCCTCGACGCTTCTGATAAACGGCCTGTTGAGGATTCTGTCACCAGATGCTCTGATGAAGGTCGATACCGGGGTAACCATTTTGTGACGATGCTGATCTCTTTGAGATTAACTCTTTTCCCTGAATCAGGACAGTTGCAGGGTCATGCAGAGGTTGGTCAAGCCACTTCCAGGACCTCAATCTCGAATGTGAGGTCTCTTCCAGCCAGAGGGTGGTTGGCGTCCAGAGTTACCTTGGAGCTTGTCACCTCAGTGACCACGAAATGGGCCGTCTTGCCGCTGTGAAGCTTGATCTCAAGTATGTCGCCCATCTCCGGCTTCAAGCCAGGCGAGAGCTGACCTGGGCTCAGCTCTATCACCATCGACTCCTTGTGCGGGCCATAGGCTTTCTCTGCGGGCACTGTGACCACTCTGGCCTCTCCTGGGCTCATGCCCTCCAGAGCCTCCTCCAGGCCGCGAATCACTGTGCCTTCTCCTATCCTGACCTGGAGAGGCTCTCCACCTGCAGATGAGTCGAAGACGGTTCCGTCGTCGAGCTTTCCTGTGTAGTGGACCCTTACAGTGTCTCCTTCTCTTGCCCGCACAAAAGCTCCTCTCTCAGGCTTCTTCTGGGGCGTAGTAATACTCGCCCTGCTCTCTTTGCATCCTGTCGAGCCTTGAACCCGGCTTGTTCACCCTGGGCCTGTGCGTCTCCTCGTCGCGCCTGAAGGTTATGTTTATGCCCTTGAGGAATGCGTTCATGCCTTCTCTCATCTCCTGAGGCGGGTGGGCTATGCCCTTTATCCCTGGCTCTCCCTCGAAGACTATCAGCCTTTCTGACAGGAGGTCTATGAGATATATGTCGTGATCCACCACCAGAACGGACTTCTCTGTGGACTCTGCAAACCTCCTCATGACTTTGGCTGCCATCATCCTCTGCTCCACATCCAGGTGTGCAGAGGGCTCATCGAGCAGGTACAGGTCTGAATCCCTGCTCAGGCAAGCAATTATCGCAACGCGCTGAAGCTCTCCACCTGATAGCTCCGTTAGCGTTCTGTCTAGGAGAGGCTCGATTCCCATCGGCCTCATAAGCTCTGACTGGTAGTAGCTGCTGTCGAAGCTGTGAGTTATGGATCGCAGAAGGCCCTGCACCGATAAGTCTGAGTCCGCCTTGAGGTACTGGGGCTTGTAGGAGATCTTGAGCTTGATGTCTATATCTCCTGAGGTGGGCTTCTCCAGGCCGCCTACGATCTTGATGTAGGTGGTCTTTCCAATGCCGTTTGGGCCAAGAATGCCTATGACCTCTCCCCTTCGAATTACGCCTGGCTCTGCAATGAGAGAAAATGAGGAGAAATCTTTGGTGAACTCTCCATACTGGGCCAGAGCCGGTATCTCCTTCTCTGTCCTTGGGGCATGCACCTCGAAGGCTATGGCCTCAGACCTGATCCTGATGTTCTCCTCAGGCAGATTGCCTCTCAGGTACTGGTTGATTCCGACCCTGACCCCTTTGGGCCTCGTGATCACTCCGTAGGCTCCTGCCACTCCGAAGACCACGTTGACGTTTTCGGCCACAAGATCCAGAAGCGCCAGGTCGTGCTCGACCACCATCACAGCCTTGCCCTCTGCAAGCTCTCTAAGCGTCCTGGCAACGTTGATCCTCTGATAGATGTCGAGATAAGGGCTGATCTCGTCGAAGAAGTAGAAGTCTGCGTCTCTGGCTGCAGATGCTGCTATTGCCACCCTCTGGAGCTCTCCGCCTGAGAGCCCTGAGATCTCGCGATCCATGAGCCTCTTGAGGCCAAGGCGGTCTGTCAGGTGATCCAACTCGCCGCGCTCATCTGTCTTTTCAAGAAGCCCTCTTACGGGGCCAGAGTAGCTCTTAGGTATGCGGTCTACGTACTGGGGCTTGTAGGCAGTCCTGATCTTCTTGTCTGCGACTCTCTTCAGGTAGTCGCCCAGGGCTGATCCTGTATACCTCTGGATCACATCGTCCCAGGTGGCGTTCTTTCCCAGGTTGGGCCTGAGAATTCCAGACAGTATCCCTACAGCAGTGCTCTTGCCTATGCCATTTGGGCCCAAAATTCCAGTGACCTTTCCCTCGACAGGTATCGGAAGCCCATAGAGCGCAAAGCCGTTTTGTCCATAGCGGTGAACTGGGCTCTCCATCTCCTCTGGCAGGTTGGTGATGGTTATGGCGCCAAATGGACATTTCCTGACACAAATGCCGCAGCCAACGCAGAGGTTCTCTGTGATCAGGGGCTTTCCATCTTCGAAGACTATAGTCTCGTCGCCAGTTCGCACAGGCGGACAGAAGTACTCGCACTCCTTAGAGCACTTCCTGGGCTGGCACCTGTCTCTGTTAATGACCGCTATCCTCATAGAAAGCCTCCTAGTTCAGAAGAAGGGTCCAGGTGACCAGCCAGAGGTCCACTACGAGGAACTCGACATAGAGCCAGTCTTTGGTCTTGAACTCGTTTGAGTCTATGCCTATTAAGGGGTAAGTGACCTTCTGAATCAGAACAGTTATGCCTATTACCAGCACCAGGATGGTGTGCCAGGGCACTGTCGCTTCTCCCAGATGAAACGTCCCTGTGCCGAGGATGTAGTAGCTGGCAAAGCCAGCAATGACTCCGAGTATGGAGGAATAAACTGTCTTCTCTATGGCCTCAACCTTGTCCTTCTTCTTCTCTGCGGCCGTCTTCTTTTTTGGCGGGGACTTTGGCGCTTGAGGCTGCGCTTCTGCCTTGGATTGGACCTCTTTGGTGGTCTCAGATTTGGGCGGCGTCTTCCCTTTTGTCCTGTTCTTGGCCATCGCACAACACCAGAGCATAATAAGATATAGAGTTTTGGTACCTGCCGGCTGAAATTTTTCTCAGGTAAAGTCCAAGTAGTAAAAGTTCATAGGGTCAAAGGATGTGCGCGTACGTCGTCGCAGATTCATCAGTCTTCATCCTGGGCAAGAGGCTGCAGGGCGAAGTAATCACTGTGCCCTCTGTCGAGGCAGAGCTAAAAGACATACGCTCCAAGTCCCTGCTCCACATCTTCGATGTCAGAGTAGAGAGCCCTTCAGCTGATGCCTTGAAGAGAGCCAGAGCCGCAGCCAAGGAGACTGGAGATATCTCTGTCCTCTCAGGGACAGACCTGGAGGTGCTGGCCAAGGCTTTTGAGCTGAGTGCCAGGATCGCCACAGACGACTACGCAGTGCAAAACGTCGCATTTCACCTGGGACTCGATGTCGAGCCCGTGGGGCAGCCTGTGATCAAGAGGAGGATGAAGCGCGTCCAGAAGTGCTCAGGATGCGGGGCCGTCTTCGAGGGGGATGCCTGTCCGGACTGCGGAACTCCCAGAAAAGCAAGAGCGAGGAGATTTAGATGAACAACATAGATGCTTTGATCAAGAAGGCTACTGAGCTGAAGTCTGAGGGTCTGGTAGAGGGCCAGATCTCTGAGGAGTTGAACGTTTCGAGCGATACAGTCACCTGGCTTCTGACCCATGCAGAGTCTGCAGGAGCCGCTCAAGGCCCCAAGGACATCTCAGTGGACTGGTCTACAATCGGCAAGTCAGCCTACAGGCTGAGCCACATCTCTCAGGCTCTCTCTGACTCGATCTACGAGAGCCTGGGGGCCTCTGATGCAGGCGTGGACGTGGTCGTGGGCATAGCCTTAAGCGGCCTTCCACTGGCAAGCATGATCGCCAGCGACCTCTCAGCAGACCTGGCGGTGTACACGCCTTCAAAGCAGATGCTCTCTCAAAGCGCAGGCAAGAAGGCACGCGGAAACTTGAGCTCCAACTTCTCAGGTGTCAAGGACAAGGAGTGCGTCATAGTCGACGACGTAATCACCACTGGACGGACTCTTGAGGAGACTGTGGAGTATCTGGACGAGCACGGCGCAAAGATCAGCGCCATTGCTGTACTCATAGACAAGAAGGGCACAGATCAGATAGCAGGAGTTCCGGTCACCTCGCTTCTGAAGGTCATAAGGGTCAACTAGAGTTTCTCCCTTAGTTTGACCCGAATTTTCTCTATTTTTCTGTCTTGAACCATCCTGAGCCAAAGTTGGCGCTAGCATCAAATGCATTGATCTGTCAGGCATGGGGCGCGTCCTTCAGAAAGCCTTTTAGAGTGGCTGGGCGTTCACACCCCTTCAGCTGATTGATATGTTCTCAGAAGACGAATACAGATTGGACTTCTTCACAGAGGAAGGGTTCAGCCGCAAGAAGTGCGAGTCGTGCGGCAAGTACTTCTGGACGAGGGACTTGTCCAGGAAGACCTGTGGAGATCCACCATGCGATCCCTACACTTTCATTGGAGCGCCTGTGTTCAAGCGCGAGCACAGCCTCGACGAGATGCGCGAGCACTACTTGAGCTTCTTTCAGGAAAGAGGCCACACACGGATATCCAGGTACCCAGTGGTTGCCAGGTGGAGAGACGACATCTACCTCACCATTGCCTCCATAGCTGACTTCCAGCCGTTCGTTACGTCAGGACAGGTGCCGCCGCCTGCGAATCCTCTCACAATCTCGCAGCCGTGCATACGCCTGGACGATCTGGACTCAGTTGGCAGGAGCGGAAGGCATCTGACTACCTTCGAGATGATGGCCCACCACGTCTTCAACACCAGGGAGAAAGAGATCTACTGGAAGGACACAACTGTGGGGTTGTGCGATGAGCTTCTTCTGGGCCTTGGGTGCGATCCCGATATCATAACTTATAAGGAGAACCCCTGGGCGGGCGGAGGCAATGCCGGCCCATCAGTCGAGTGCATGGTCGGAGGCCTTGAGCTCTCCACTCTCGTGTTCATGGACCTGAAGGCAACTCCTGGTGGCAAAGTACGGATCAAGGGCGAGAGCTACAGCAAGATGAACAACTACATCGTGGACACAGGCTACGGCCTGGAGAGGTTCGTCTGGGCCTCCAAGGGAACTCCCACGATCTACGATGCCATCTTCCCGGACATGGTCAGGAGGGTTGCAGACCTCTCAGGAATAGAGCACAACCTGAACGACCATGAGTATGCCAGGATCTTCGCAGAGAACGCGAAGCTCGCAGGAATGGTCGACCTGGACATCTCAAGCATGAAGGAGATCAGGGAGAAGATTGCGAAGAACATCGGAATTGCCCCTGAGAAGCTTGAGAAGGTCATCTCTCCAATGGAGCGCGTCTATGCAGTCGTAGACCACACGAGGTGTCTCGCGTTCATGCTTGGAGACGGCATAATTCCATCAAACGTCAAGGCAGGCTACCTTGCAAGGCTCGTCATCAGGAGGACTCTTAGGCAGATGAAGGATCTGGGCCTCGAGATGCCAATCTCGGAGCTTGTCAGGATGCAGATCTCCAGTCTCGACTACCCTGACTGGCAGGAGAGGTTTGAGACCATCTCAGAGATCCTGGCTCAGGAGGAGCAGAAGTACGCAGAGACTCTTGAGAAGGGAAGAAAGCTTGTTAAGAAGGCTGCCTCACATTACGCAAAGCAGGGGACGCCTGTTCCTCTAAGAGAGATGATCTCCCTTTACGATGCTCACGGAATTCCCCCTGAGATTGCGCGCGAGTCAGCTGAGGAGCTTGGGGCTACAGTTGAGCTTCCTGACAACTTCTACTCAATTGTGGCCTCCACTCACCTCAAGTCAGAGCAGGAGGAGGCAGAGCAGGTCGTCTTGCCAGGAGAAAAGACAGAGCTTCTCTTCTACGAGAAGCCTTTTGACCAGGTCTTCGAGGCCCAGGTCAAAGACGTTGTAGACGGCATGGTGATCTTGGACAGGACCCTTCTTTACCCTGAGGGCGGCGGCCAGCCAGCGGACCGCGGGGTTCTGATCAAGGGAGGCATCGAGTTCAGAGTAGTGGATGTACAGAAGTTCGGCGACGTCGTGGGCCACAGGGTCGAGGACTCCGGAGGCCTGCAGAAGGGCGATCGTGTTACAGGCAAGGTGGACATGAGGAGGCGTCTGGCGCACGCCCGCCACCACACAGCAACTCACCTGGTCCACGACTCTGCTAAGCGTATTCTGGGCAAGCACATCTGGCAGGCAGGCGCCCAGAAGAGCGAGGAGAGGGCCCGCCTGGACATCTCTCACTACAAGCGCATCACTGATGTGGAATTAAAGGCGATAGAGCTTGAGGCTAACCGCAGGGTGATGGAGATGGCGCCAGTGGACACCAAGTTCCTCCCAAGGACCGAGGCTGAGAAGCTCTTCGGCTTCGAGCTTTATCAGGGTGGAGTGCCTCCTGGCAAGCAGATCCGCGTGGTCAAGGTGGGCACAGACATCGAGGCCTGTGCAGGCACCCACGTCACAAACACCGGGATGATTGGAGCCATCAAGATCCTCAGGACCGAACGCGTCCAGGACGGCGTTGAGAGGATCGAGTTCGCAGCAGGCGAGGCCGCAGTCTCTGCTAGCCAGGAGAGAGACGACCTTCTTGCTCAGACATCTGGAGTCCTGAGGGTGCCCTCAGACCAGCTGCCAAAGACTGCCATGAGATTCTTCGAGGAGTGGAAGGCACAGCAGAAGGAGATCGAAAAGCTGAAGGAGAGCTTGGCTGAGGTTCAGATCAAATCTTTGGCTGGAGACGCTCTGTCTGTAGATGGTCTGAAGGTAGTAGTTCAGAAGATGGGCGATGTGGACATCGACAGCCTGATCAAAGCTGCAACGCTTCTGTCTCAGAACGACTACATAGCAATTCTCGGCGGAAGCAGCGGAAAGCTTGTGGCGGCCGTGGGCAAGTCAGGCCTGGACAAGGGCATAAAGGCTGGAAACATAATCAAGGCTGCGTCCAAGGTTCTCGGTGGAGGCGGCGGAGGAAAGCCGGAGCTTGCGCAGGGCGGAGGGCCGCAGGCTGCGAAGCTGGATGATGCCTTAAAAGCTGGGCTGGATGTTGTGAAGGGCGGACCGTAGGGTCTGCTGCCTTTATACTTTTTTGTTCAGTTTGTGATATATCGATAGGCTCAATCACTTTGTGTCCATTGATTATCCAAAGAGCCGAGTTAGACAGTCTCCTTTGCAGGCGATCAGTTTAAGGACGTACATGTGAGATCGAAGCTCATGAAGTCATCTCTTAAAAGAGAGACCAAGGAGACGAAGATCGAGGTCTGTCTGGACCTTGATGGGTCGGGCATCTGCAATGTCGACACCGGGGTAAAACTGCTGGATGAGTTCCTGGCAAGGTTTGCCTGTTCAGGGTCTTTTGACCTGGATGTAAAAGCCTGTGGAGATCTTGAGACTGGGGACCACCACACTGTGGAAGACATAGGGATTACCCTGGGGCAAGCGATCTCCAGGCAGAAGATAAAGGGGACGGGAAGCTCGATCGTCCCCTCAGCAGATGGAATGGCCCTGGCTGCAGTGAGCTTCTGTGCAGACGGCGCTTTGGGATTCACACAGGACTTCTCCTTCAAGGCCAGGGAATCGGAGGGCATGGCCCTGGAGAACCTAGGCCACTTCCTGAGGGCCCTGGCCTACAACGGGGGGTTTGCTCTTTTCTTAAGCTCCAGAGGAGAGCTGGATCGTCCCAAGGTCGACGCCATTGCCTCAGCCCTGGGAAGGTCAGTAAAAAAAGCGCTCCTGGACGGAAAAAGTTAGGCCTGAAGTTCAGGCGTCTTCAAATTTATCTTTTCCAGCGCCGCAGATGGGGCATCTCCACATCGAGGGCAGGTTCTCAAAGGGCGTGCCCGGCTCCACTCCCTGCGCTGGGTTTCCCGTATCTGGATCGTAGGTGTAGCCGCAGACAGAGCACTTATATGCCTCCTGCGGTCCGATGCTCTGGGCAGCAGAGCCGCTGGATGACTGCTCAGAAGACGACTGCTCAGAGCCTGTCATGCCTGTGCTTGAGAGACCGGTGCCTGATTCTGGGCCATTTGTCCCTGAAGGCTGCATGCTCTCTGAGTGGGTCAGGCTCGATGCGCTAGCAGAGATATCGTTCAACTGACCATCAGTTGGCTCAAAGGCCGTATCTGATGTCGGCTGAGATGCGCCTGGTTCTTGACTCGATTTGTCAGATGGCTGTCTGGACTCTGATATTGCTAGCGCCACCTCTTTTGCGAACTCCTCTGATGCATCTGGCCCGCTTCCTGTGATTATTTTGCCGTCTCTGGCAACAGAGTCGCAGACCACATCTGCTCCTTTGGATGCCAGGTAATCGGCATCGCTTCCCGTGGCCCTCTTTCCCTCAAGCAGCCCTGCATTTGCAATTATGTTTGGGCCAAGACATATTGCTCCTATGATCATCTCGCTTGATCCAGCCTTCTTTGCCACAGAGATGAACTCAGGATCGTCATAGACCTTCTGCAGCTCAATTCCGTCTCCTCCCACGAAGACTGCTGCAGAGTAATGCGAGAGCTTCACCTGGTCCAGTGTCAGGTCGGTCTCGATTACATCGCCGTCCATGGATACAGCCTCAGGCTTGCTTGAGGCCACTTCCACCTCAAGGCCCCTCTCCTCGAAGTAGCTCTTCGGAACATCGAGCTCTGTCATCTGGAAGTCCTCTGGGCACACCACCATCAGGACTTTGCCTTGAAGCTTCTCAGTGGCCTCAGAATCGTCGCCTTTCTGAGAGCCAGATAGAGCGCTCTGTCCAGCGCTCTGTCCGGGATTAGACTGCTGTTCCAATCTGGGCTGCAGTCCCTGGCTCGACTGCTGGCTAGAGCCAGATTGCTGACCAAAGCCGGACTGCAGACCCTGGCCCTGAGCGCCTCCAGACAGGCCATACCCGGCGTTCTGGCCATAGCCTGTATCCTGCCCCGCATCCTGGCCATATCCAGTGCTCTGATTGTGCCCAGCATCTTGGCCGTATCCCGTGCTCTGACATGGGACGAGAACGAAATTGCCAGCAAATGTCAGGACACCGCCTGAATAATAGTAGCAGCTTGGGCAATACCAGCTCGGGTCATTGGGGTCCAGAGTCGTGACCTGAGAAAGAGTGGTCGAATAAGTCTGCGCATTTGATCCCACAGGCACCTGGAGCTGGACTGTGTATCCGCAGACAGGGCACATCCAGCAAGAGTAGCCGGCTGAGCTTTCCTCAAGTCCGCCCTGTGCCAGGGATGAGGGAATGCCAAGGCCCAAGAGGACGAAGATGAGAGCTAAGGAGATGAGTGCTAAGGAGATGAATCTCATGGCGCATAGTCAGCACATCGGGTGTTAATATAGGTCTCTATACCCAGGAAATGAAAGTGGGACGGCACATTTAGCGCCGTCTCCTCGCTATGGCCGCCAGAGCCATAGCCACCATAGAGAGAGCAAAAAATGGAGAAGCAAGCTTCTTGCCCTCCTCAGATCCCAGCACGGATATCGTCCCATTTTCGACTGCCAATGGCTGCAGGCCCTCGACCTTGACCACGCTCAGGTTTGTGGTGGCATTGACCTCCAAAGCCTGGAAGGTGACGTTGGCGAAGCTGCAGTTCGCAGGCATTATGATGCTGATCCTTCCTGCCTCGTGGTCTATGTAGGAGGGAGTGTCGCATGATCCTCCTGCGCCAAGCGCATTGACCACGCTCGGATCGTAGGCGATCTCGACTCGCCTCTCAGAGCCGGAAGGAGAGACGTCCAGTGAGATGTTCAGCACATCACCGGCTCCCACTGTTCCTGAACTGAGCAAGACTGCTCTCTCCTGGGGTGCAGAGGCTGTGACGTTGAATGTCTCTCCTGTAACCCTCAGTGCGTTCATGACGTTTTCTATCCTCAAGTTGAGCTTGTATGTCCCAGGCATTGCTGGCACCTGAAGAAGGTGTGGCTCAAGAGAGGTCAGATTCCCCTCAATGGTGTGGTTATCAGGATAGATGTCAGAGGTTCCGTTGATCATCCTGGAGAACTTGAGCTTGCTCTTTCCAACCTCTATCCTCATGTATTTGCTGCGCTGAGTGCCGTTTAAGAGCATCTCTCCATAGCTCATCTTCTGGTTTAAGGAAGAGTACTTGGACTGAGAGACGTAGTAGATGGCGTTCTTGTCAGAGATGCTGGAGACTCTGCCAGCTGAATCGAACTCGACGATCACGGATAAGGGCGCTGTGGTGTCGTTGAGGTAGAGGAGCGCGGCGTTTAATCCCTGATTTGAGAGCAAAATCTGGCTTCCATCGTCGCTCAGGACTGAGAGGTTAGCCCTCCACTGCCAGCTATAAGACCATTGGTCCTCGGACCCTACTCCCTGGTTGGTCAGGTCTTCCACGAACACAGTCCTGCCATTGGGGTCAACTATGTCTGCTGAGACCGAGCTGATCTCGCCTGCCAGGACAGACATTGTGAAGTTGGCAAGGCCTGTTGAGGGGACCGCCCCTTTGGGAAGGCCCAGATAGGAGAGGACCGGGCTTGGAACGACGTAGCTCTGGGTGTAGAGATAGTACCTCAAAGTATCGTTATCTGCCACTCTCAGAGCAACTCCCGGCCAGAGGGCAACGCTTGAGTCGCGCTTCAGGTCGATGCTCTCAGGGTTGACCATGATTATGTAACCGGGAGTGGAGACTACGATCGTCAGCTCTCCGAAGTCGCGTCCCTCGTCCACAGGAAGCGCCAGGTCTCCTATCTGGAAGATGCCGTCGATCATCGCCAGGCTCTGTGTGTCGTTGCTGAAGACGTTCTGGACGTGTATGGCTATCACAGGCAGGTCCGTCACGTCCCCGAAGTCCTTCTTGTAGATGTATGTGGTGTTGGACGTAATCGTGGCGTTGTCGAGGAGCTTGCCGTCCTTGAGGAGCTGGGCGAAGATCCTGTCGTCCCTGACCTCCTTTACCAGAAACTGATAGCCATCTGAGAGGAGGAAGACGCTTCCTGTCACAGCCTTGCTAACTGTGTCAGAGTCTATGAGCACCTGGCCAAGGTAATCGTAGTCTATGGTGCCAGTGTGGCCTATGTCAGAGCTGGTGTTCTGGTTGTAGCCCGCAAACCAGAGCTGGCCCAGGAAGCT
>CAZXDN010000017.1:27063-39768 GCA_964639235.1 uncultured Methanotrichaceae archaeon
TGCACCCCGTAGTCGGATATTATTCCCTGAGGGTAATAGATGAGATCGCCGAGATCTAACACCCTGAACATCAATCCTGCGGCCACAGTCAGCACGCTGTCTCTGGTGAGAGTGAGATCTCCATAGTTCCTCATCTCGATCCTGTCCTTGGAGACCTCTGCCACCTCCATGCGATCGAGCTTTCCGCCGTCTGGAAGCCTGACTGCAGCGCTGTCGCTTATCTGGAAGATGGCGTCTATGTCCACGACAGCGTCGTCTGCGCTGCCCATTGCATTCGAGATGTGGATGAGGATGAGGGGAAGGTCTCCCTGCTTGAAGGCATAGGTGTCGCCTGCTGAGACCACAACTGGTGGATAGACCTGAGCGCCGTTCTTGATCAGGGTGAGGCTCGCCTTCTCGCCCTTCACAGACATGCTGACGAAGGCAAGAGAGTACCCGCCAGACAGAGGAAGAGTGGAGTTGATCTCCAGGGCGTGAACCTCGTCGTCATCTATCAGGACCTGTCTCATCTCTCCTTTCTCCAGAGAGCTGACCGCATCTGTGAAGTTGCTCTTCAGGTAGCCTGCGAAGTAAGGCTTGCCCAGGAAGGACACTGCCTCGTACCTTCCCCAGGGCTCGTACTCGAAGTCATCAGACCAGATATCGCTGGAGTAGACCAGGTGGCCTTTAGAAACAGTTCTGCCCTCAGTCTCTATGGATAAGCGCTCGCCTCCAACGTCCTGGTCTATATCGTAGTAGAACCATCCGAAGTCCTGCGGCGTCCAAGACATGCTCCCATTGGCGAAGCTGCCGCGAACCAGGGCGATCTCAGAAGGCTGTGCAGATGCGACTGATGATAAGGCAAAGCAGTAGGCGACAGCTAAAACAATGACTGCCAAGAGGTACGGCACCAGGCGATAGTGCCTGGATGATGTTCTTCGATTCGATGCCTCTGCAGTCCTGGATAATCTGTATATCCTATGGCTTCGCCTTAAGTTCTCCGGAGTCAATCAATGTCACCCATTAAGCATGTTGCTATATATGGCAAGGGTGGGATCGGCAAATCCTGTACCGCCTCAAACGTTGCAGCCGCCTGTGCAGAAGCCGGTCACAGAGTCGTAGTTGTGGGTTGTGACCCCAAGAGCGACTCGACCATCACCTTGGTCGGAAAGAGAATACCGACCATGATGGACCTCATGCAGCGCGGCGGGGAGATAGCAGAGGATGACGTTGTCTTCAAGGGATATAAAGGCGTGCGATGCATAGAGGTCGGAGGGCCTGAGCCTGGAGTTGGATGTGCAGGCAGAGGCATAATTGTCGCCATCCAGTTCCTGCGCAAAGTCTCCAAGATCATGGAGGAGACTGATCTGATCTTATACGATGTCCCTGGAGACATAGTCTGCGGTGGGTTTTCTGCGCCCATAAGAAAGGGACTGGTGAGCGAAGCCTACATCATAACCTCTGGAGAATACATGCCGCTTTATGCGGGAAATAATATCTGCAAGGGATTAAAGAGGCTAGGCACCCCTTTAGCAGGAGTCATCTGCAACTCAAGAGAAGCTTCTGGAGAGCGCGAGATCGTGGAGAGCTTCTCCAGGGAGCTGGGAAGCCAGATGGTGGCCTTCATTCCCAAAGACCCAATAGTCCAGGAGTGCGAGAGGAGAGGGGTAACTGTAATTGAGGGCGCCCCGGATTCGAAGATCGCAGGAGTGTATCGCGACTTGGCCAAGCACGTTTCTGGAAAAGCATCTCCTAAGATGCCTGAGCCCATGAGCGACGAGAAGCTCAGGGAGCTGTCAAAAATATGACCGAGGGCTGCCCCAGAATTCTACTTGCAGGAGATAGGTCATCGAGCGGCAAGACCACCATAGTTGCAGGCCTTCTCTCGGCCCTGAAGAACAGAGGCCTCCAGGTCCAGCCGTATAAGGTAGCAATGGACTACATAGACCCCAGCTACCACACCCTCATAACTGGAAGGTGGTGCAGAAACCTCGACGGCTACCTCATGCACGAGGACATAGTCAGGGAGATCTACTCCAACGCATCTGCCGGAGCAGACATAGCAGTCATAGAGGGCGTCAGGGGGCTTTACGAGGGCTACGACGGCGACCTTGGAAGCACTGCGCAGATAGCCAAGATGCTCAAAACCCCTGTGATCTTCGTTGTGGACGCGAGGTCCATAACCCGGTCAGCTGCAGCTCTGGTCAAGGGCTACATGGACTTCGACCCAGAGGTTCAGATAAAAGGGGTCATTTTGAACAAGGTTGGCGGAAAGAGGCACGAGGAGAAGGCCAGAAGAGAGATAGAGAGGTATGCTGGAGTCGAGGTCGTCGGAGCCATTCCAAGAGACGAGTCCATGCAGCTCGTCATGCGCCACCTCGGCCTCGTCCCTGTGAGAGAAGGGGCTTCCAGGCAGGAGGGCTTTTCAGACAGGATCAGCCGCATACGCTCGCTTGTCGAGGAGTCTCTTGATATCGACAGGATAATCGAGATGGCATCTGGGGCCTTGCCCCTGGAGTCTCCAAAGCCCGACTTGTATCGGAAAAATGACCTCGGAAGAGGCCTGAAGATTGGAGTGGCTCTGGATGAGGCTTTCAACTTCTACTACAGGGACAACATAGAGATGATGGAGCTATCTGGAGCAGAGGTCGTGCCCTTCAGCCCTGTCTCTGACTCAAAGCTTCCGGATGTGGATGGGATCTACATAGGCGGGGGCTACCCGGAGATCTACGCAGAGGAGCTCTCCAGAAACTCAGGGATGATCAGATCCGTAATAGATGCAAAAGAGGCAGGGGTACCCGTGTACGCAGAGTGCGGCGGGCTCATGTACTTGGCCAGAGAGATAGACTGGGAAGGAAGACACGAGATGGTGGGCCTTGTGCCTGGAAAGTCCAGGAAAGGGAGCACCAGGGTTGTGAGCTATGTCAAAGGAGAGGTCCGGCAGGACTGCGTCCTCGGAGATAAGGGATCTGCGATAATGGGCCACGAGTTCCACCACTCGGAGATGGTCATGGATGAAGATGCAAAGTACGCAATCAGGCTAGACCGTGGGACTGGGATCAAGAATGGGCTCGATGGATTCGTGGACGGCAACTTGATTGCCAGCTACACGCACGTACACTCTGCGTCTTACAGGGGGTTCCCCTCCAGATTTATCTCTGCCTGCAGACACAAGATCTAAATAAACAGCAGCTTATTATCGATAAGGTGATGAAATGGTCAAGATGCCGCCTGATGTGAGGCAGACTCTGGAAAAGCAGAAGCCTTTGCCGATAGCTACAGCCAGTTCCGATGGAACTCCAAATGTGGTCTTCGTTGGCCTCTTCAAGGTCCTGGACGACGAGACTGTGATGATAGTGGACAACTTCTTCAACAAGACTGCTGCAAACCTGGCAGAAAACCCCAAGATATCATTGCTCTGCTACAGCCCTGAGACCAAGAAGTCTTTCCAGATCAAGGGAAGTGTGACCAGCTGCAAAGAGGGCCAGACCTATGACGAGATGAAGAGCTGGGTCAAGGGAGTAAACGACAAGCTTCCAGCAAAGAGCTGCGCCATTGTTCAAGTAAGTGAGATCTATAACGCCATGTGGGGTCCAGGAGCTGGCGAGAAGATAGCTTAATCTGATCCCAAGATTTAAAGCCTCTGCTTTCTCCAGGACCTGAAGCAGGTGGCCTGCTTAAATGAGACATGATGCTGCCGTCATGGGACCATCGCCCTGACGGCTGGCGTCATTTACAGATCCTCCAAAAATAGGGGCCTGAATCCAAATTATGCGTCGAATCGGGATATATTAAGTGCATGTCTTACAATTCAAGCCGTATTTTAGGTAAAACCTCATCTGTTCGACCATTTTTGAGCTAATCTTCGATTTAAAGACACACCCACCATTTTCGTGCATACAGGCCAGATGAAGCCGGACGAACCGTCATTAATGCAGTGTTCTGACTCCAAGAAAGTGGACGATCCCAAACTATGGTGGCGAAATCACAGCCATTTTACAAGAAAGTTTCACAAGATATGGGCAGCGGCTGAGCTAAATTATGAAAAAACAGGGTTCGGAGAAGGTCACATCCCTGAAAGCTGTGCTAGATCTCGGATGAGATTATGGAGTTTTTTAGTTTTGTAAATTTTCTAGTTATGATATTGTCAGAATATAGAGTAAATTAGCACATTATTCTTTGTTACAGACAATTTTTTATCTACAGAACGCATAAAGGTCTGAATGGTGGGTTTCAATGTTGTAGAAAAGCTGGCTTCGATGCTGTAGCAGTTGCTCTATTCAGCCCCAGGCACCAGGCTCTGGAATGGCTGAGGTACAATCAAGATCGAGAGGTGTCCTGAATTGATCCTCGGAGATGATAAGAGGGGTGCTCTGGCGTCATACTCTCGATAAACGCCACTTAGTGGCATTGCTGTTCACAGAAACCTGATAAAACAATATGCGGAAGGTGCGACAAATTTCTTATAAATTTATTTTAGATTGGAAGCTCTATCAATTTTTCTTCTCAAATTGAGCCTCTAAACTTGAAAAAAGCCAAAGATGATGCTTGTCCAGTCAGGCATATAGCATATTACGGGTTTGAATAGTTATGGCTAAGTAAAGAAATGGATTATGCAGCGCATTTACGCAGCGCAGGGCATCATCAGTGCTGAGGTTGACAGCTCAGAACCTGGCCACTTTGCCTGAATTGATCTACCTGGAGGTGATAAGAGGGAGATATCAGCCTTGCCCAGACGGCCTATGGCCTAAATAATTTACCATTCACCGACTAAAAGAAATAAAATTATGAGGAAAATTGATTAAAGGGTGATAGACTGGAGGTCGCTTCCCAGTTCTACAGGCATATTTGTCTTGAGGTTCGCCTTGAGATCTCTGACCATCTCTCCTTCGTGCCCTCTGGCCTCAGGGTAGAGGTGGGTGAGAATAATCCTTCCCACGTCCTCCAGGGTTTTGCCGAGCTTGACAGGGGTGGAGTGGTTCGTGATCTCATAGGGCTCAGGAAATGAGCACTCATGTATCAAGAGGTCAGAGCCTCTTGCCAGGTCTGCTACCTCCTGAGATGGCTCTGTATCTCCTGAGTAAGTCACTGCTCTGGAGTCAGACTCAATCCTGTAGGAGAGCGAAGTTACGCTGTGGCTGGCCTCAGCCGTGTGGATTTGAAACCCCTTTGCACTTGCTTTATCCCCAGGAGACAGCTCGTGAACTACTGCCTCAAGCTGTGCCAGGTAGGGGTATGCGCTGTGCATAGTCTCGAACCAGATGTCTGTGCCCTTCGGGCCGTAGATCTCCATAGGGCCTGCGCCCATCAGGTATCTGGCGTTGGCCAGTGGCAGAAGGTCTGCCACGTGGTCCAGGTGAAGGTGGGTCAGGAAGACTGCGTCTAAGTCCAGCACGTCTACGCCCGCCTCAGACAGCCTCAGAAGAGTCCCAGCTCCGCAGTCTAGCAGGAGAGGATCTCTGGCCCTGATCAGGAGAGAAGATTGTGATCTGTCTTTCTGGGGTATTCCCACACCTGTGCCCAGGAGAGTCACGCGTAGGCTCATAGAAGTCATGATGCTTTTAATCGATAATAGATTATGCTCATCAGTTGGGTTTAAGTACCTGGCAATGGTCTTTTGCCCAGCTGACAATTTTTGAGGTGATAGACTTGCAAGAGAGCGTAGTCAAGGATATCGGATTGGCAAAAGCTGGAGAAGACAGGATAGAGTGGGCAAGAAGGCACATGCCCGTCCTCCAGAGCATTAGTGAAGAGTTCAAGAGAGAAAAGCCTCTTAAAGGGGCGAGAATTGTGGCCTGCCTCCACGTCACAGTGGAGACTGCAAATCTGATCACGGCACTGGTCGCAGGAGGCGCAGAAGTGGCAGTCACGGGGTCCAATCCTCTCTCCACCCAAGACGACGTAGCTGCAGCCTTGGCCGCCCGCGGCCTTCCAGTCTACGCCTTCAGGGGAGAAAATGCTGAGGAATACTACAGCTGCATCAAGAAGGCCATAGAGATCAGGCCAAACCTCACATTGGACGACGGCGCAGACACGATCGCCATAATTCACAAGGAGCACCAGGACCTGGCTGGCCAGATGTTCGGAGGCTGCGAGGAGACGACAACAGGCGTTGTGAGGCTCAGGGCTATGGCCGACGACGGGGCGCTCATGTACCCGGTAGTTGCGGTAAACGATGCAGAGACGAAGATGATGTTCGACAACAGGTACGGCACAGGACAGTCGACTCTGCACGGAATTATGAACGCAACCAACTTCCTCTTCGCGGGAAAGACTGTGGTCGTCGGCGGATACGGCTGGTGCGGCAGAGGATTTGCCATGAGGGCCAAGGGCCTTGGATCAAACGTGATCGTGGTCGAAGTTGAGCCCAGAAAGGCATTGGAGGCTGCAATGGATGGCTACAGGGTCATGCCCATGTCAGAGGCTGCGCCCCTGGGAGATCTGTTTGTGACCCTCACAGGAGACATAAACGTGATTCGCCAGGAGCATTTCCAGATGATGAAGGATCAGGCGATTCTGGCCAACAGCGGTCACTTCAATGTGGAGATCGACATTCCTGCCCTGGAGAAGATGGCTGCAGAGAAGCACGAGGTCCAGAATAATGTGACTGAATACAAGCTCAAAGATGGGCGGAGGCTTTACCTCCTGGCCGAAGGCCGTTTGATCAACTTGGCTGCGGCATACGGGCATCCTCCTGAGGTCATGGACATGTCTTTTGCCAACCAGGCGCTATCAGTCAGGTACATAGTCGAGAACGGGCGCAAGCTTGAGAAGAAGGTTTACGCCGTTCCTGTGGAGATCGACAGAAGAGTGGCAGAGCTGAAGCTCGCATCCATGGGCCTCAAGACCGAGAAGCTGACTGCAGAGCAGGACCAGTACTTGCACAGCTGGCAGATGGGAACCTGAGGTGAGAGATTGGATCTGAAGAGAGAGAGCATTGAGGAGTACCTCAAATGCCTATTTGGGAGCGACTTGAAGCTCTTGAACATCGCCAGGATGGGAGAGACCATACCCACAACCGAAGACGTCAAAGGCTTCGGTTACGGAGCGCCGCTTCTCCTTGAGTATTCCATAAATGAAGAGAAGGGCTCTGCAGTGCTCTCGACCATGAGGGTCCAGCACGGATTTGGCCACGACCACTTCTCTGACAGGGCCCAGATAATGATCTGGCAGAACTCCGCATTTGGAAAGCTTCCAAAGCACGTGCCATCCCTGGACGTGGGGTACTTCACCCATGAGGGGAGGCTGCGGTCTGCAGGAGATGCTGCAGAGTACTTCCTTGTGATGGAGAAGGTCGAGGGCAAAGAGTACTTCTACGACCTTGAGAGGGCAAAAGAGAAAGGCGTCTCCGACTTGGACAAAGCCAGGGCCAAGGCCCTCTCAGACTACCTGGCAGAGATTCACAAGGCAAAAATGGACTGTCCACCGCTCTACCAGAGGAAGATCAGAGACACAGTTGGAAGCGGCGAGTGCATAATGGGGATACTCGATGACTACCCTGAGAACCCGACGTTCCTCGACCCAGGAGAGCTCTGCGATATAGAGAAGCTCTGCGTGGAGTGGCGCTGGAAGCTGAGGGGAAAGACAGACAGGCTCTGCCAGGTGCATGGCGACTTCCATCCCTGGAATGTGATGTTCAGAGATGGAACTGACTTCACAGTCCTTGACAGGTCCAGAGGAGAGTGGGGCGAGGCTGCTGACGACCTCACGGCCATGGCCATGAACTACATCTTCTACTCTGTCCAGAAGAGCTTCAGGCTCTCAGGGGGTTTGAAGGACTTGTTTGAGATCTTCTTTGAGAACTATCTCGATAAGACTGGAGATTACGAGGTTTTGAAGGTAATAGCCCCATTCTTCGCCTTCAGGTCGCTTGTAGTTGCGAGCCCCACCTGGTATCCTCTCCTATCTGACGACACCAGGAGGGTTCTCTTCAACTTCGCAGAGAACCTCCTCACCTCAGAGGAGTTCAACTACAGGGATGTGAACAGCTACCTGGGATGAGCGCTAAATACGCATTTGAGCTCTCAGGAGAGCACGAGACTCTGCCCCGGTCTGAGGCCAGGGCACTCCTCGATGCCCACTCCTCAGAGTGGAGAGAAGTCGCTCTCCTGGACCAGTGCCTGGTTGTGGAAGCCGATGGCCTGGAGGTCGAGCCCCTGGGATCAAGGCTTGCCATGACCCACAGGATAATCGAGGTCCTGGGCATATGCGATGCTTCTGAAGAGGCAGTCCTCGACCTGGCCACAAAAATGCCAGTTCCAGAAGAGCGCTACAGCATCAGGGCCAGGAGGATTAAGCAGTCCAGTCCCTCAGCAGACCGCGTCGAAAAGGCTGTGGGAACTGCCCTCTTCAGGCGCGGCTACAGAGCAGACCTCTCCTGCCCGGAGCTGAAGCTAAGGGCCATTATAACTGGAGATAAGGTCGTCTTGGGAATTGAGCGCTTTGTGGTTGATAGAGGCTCATTTGAATCCAGGCGCCCGCATCTCAAGCCATTTTTTTACCCAGGGGTACTCATGCCAAGAGTTGCCAGAGCCCTGATCAATTTATCGGGGGCACGGCCCGGCCAGGTGGTCCTCGACCCATTCTCAGGCACTGGAGGAATCCTCGTGGAGGCGTGTCTCATGGGCATATCTGGCATGGGAGTAGATGTCCAGGAGAAGCTGATCGACGGGGCCAAGTCCAACCTGGAGGGGCTCGACTGCTGCTTGATTGCGGGAGATGCCAGGAGGCTGCCCCTGAAGAGCAAATCCGTAGACTCAGCAGTCTTCGACATACCTTACGGAAGGTCTGCAGCCATCAGGGCGAAGTCCAGAGAAGAGCTCCTGGAGAAAAGCCTCTCAGAAGTCCACAGAGCGCTGAAGCTTTCTGGAAGGGCGGTGATCGTCGCAGACAGGCAGATAGACGACCTGATTGAGGCCTCTGGATTCAAGGTTATAGAGAGGCATAAAGACAGGGTGCACAGGAGCCTCACAAGGCAGATATTCGTTTGCATCCCCATATAGTCTCAAGAAAGCGAGATCCTTCGCAGCAGAACATGGTGGGCAACCGATAAGCCAATAAAGGTTTATCAATACAGGGAGATGTTACAGGCGTAGGTGATTGTATGTTCCGTCTATCAGGATCGCATCAAAAAGTTATGGCCGTTATGCTGTGCAGCCTATTGGCACAGCTGGGAACAGCTGCTCTGGCGAGCGCATCAGACGTGTCTGGAACGTGGGAGTCAGAGTACAACTTTGGGGATATGAGCGAGGTCATGACCGCGAAGATCCAGCAGGTAGGTGAGAGCATAATCGGATCTTACGTCTCAGTCCAGAGCCCCTCTGGAGAAGAGAACTCAGGAGTGCTGTTTGGCACAATAGTTGGAGACAAAATCAAAGTATACTACCTTGGAGCCAGCGAGGGCACTGGCAAAGATCCGAGGGTTGACATAACGTATACAGACGCCAGGCTTATAGATGGGAATACGATCAGGGGAACGTATTACTACAGGGACAGCGACCAGGCAGAGACATCAGGAGATTACGAGGCGCGAAGGGTTTAGTCCTATAAGCTGTGGCATGGACTGCGCGTACCTGCAGATGGGGCCTGTGCATATCCCAGATGAGGCCCGCGCATATCCCAGATGAGCTGATGCCCTGGCTGCAAATGCCCTCGCCTCTGCAATAGCGCTGTTTACTGCCGTATTCAGGAAGAACGGGTTGGTGCGAAGCAACCTAGCCCATGGGGGATAAAGATGGGTTTAGTTGGGAGGTGCAACAACAGGTTTGACCTAGCTGAGGCCAAGTTCAAATCGTTTACCCGATCAGCAGTTAGGTCAAAGGTATTGCTCTGCCTCATGTCTGGAGAAAAAACGATAGGAGAGCTCGAAGACGAGATGGACCTCAGGTCTTCGACCATACTTCACTCCATAAAAGATATGATCGAATCTTGCCTGGTGGCAAAAACCAGCCAAGGCTACGCCTTGACGAGCATAGGCATGATAGAGGCTCGAATGCTCGACAACCTGGTTAGCACCATAGCGACGCTGGATCAGCATCGTGACTTCTGGCTCAACCACGACCTTTCTGGAATACCGCAGGACCTGCAGATGAATATAGGAATGCTGGAGAAGTCTGAGATGATATCTTCTGACTCATCTGCGCCTCTGAGGTCGTGTGAGAACTTCATTGGGATCCTCTCCAAGTCGAAGGAGATCTATGGAGCCTCGTCGATCATATACCCTTCATTTCCCAATGCCATAAAGACTGCCTTTGAATCGGGCGCCAGGATCAACCTCATTCTAACAAGAAGCATACTTAATGCAGTGCTAAGGGATCAAAGAGAGTTTCTGAGGACTCTCGTCAAATCAGAGAATTTCAAGCTATATGAGATAGGATCAGATGTTAAAGTTGCGTTTACAGTCACAGAAGATCTGTTATCTCTGGGGCTCTTCAGGCTGGACGGGCGCTACGATCCAGGAAACGACATGATCTGCAAAGGGGACAGCGCCAGAGAATGGGGCATGGAGCTCTTCAAAGTCTACCTCAACTTGTCCAGGCCTGTGCGCGAAGAGAGCATTCTTCACCCCTAAAAGCAGTCAGTGTACCGAATCCACTGTAATTTGGACTTAGACGCTCCTGGAAACCGATATCTGGATACCTGTTCCTGGATTAAAGCGTCACGAAACTGCAGTGAAATTGAGACACAGCCAAAAGCATGTGTGGTAGATTATGCCTTGCTTTTGTAATCGGAAGCTATTATTAGGAATAAGGATAACTTAGGTCAAACTAAGTCTCTAAAGCGCAATAGATGCTGAGATGCACATATGAACTCCATGACGAAATCCGCATGCGATAGGTTTGATCTCGCAGAGGCAAAGCTCAAATCGTTCACACGTTCAGCAGTGAGGACAAAGGTCATGCTCTGCCTCATATCTGGTGAGAAAGAGGTAGGGGAGCTGGAAGAAGAGATCTGCATCAGGTCTTCGACCATACTTCACTCGATCAAAGAGATGATCGAAGCGAGCCTGATCAAGAGGACTGTAGAGGGCTATGCTCTGACGAACATAGGCAAGATCCAGGCGCTTCTGCTCAACGAGCTCGTCAGCACCATAACCGTGCTCGATCAGCACCAAGACTTCTGGCTCAACCACGACCTATCTGGGATACCTCAAGATCTCCAGATGAATATAGGAATGCTATCTCTATCTGATGTAGTGGCCGGAGATCCAATTGCCCTTCTCAAAGCTCAGGAGTACTTCATGGAGATGGTGGTCGAGTCAAAGGAGATCAAAGGAGTCTCGCCAATAATAATACCGGGATATGCAGAGGCCATGTCGATTCCTGCCAGAAAAGGGGCAGAGATAGACCTGATATTGACCCGACCCATACTGGAAATTGTGCTCAAAGAGCACAGGCAGGAGATCAGCGAGCTGATGAAGCTCGATAACTTCAGGCTTTACTGCCTTGATAAAGACATCAAGGTGGCGTTTACAGTTACAGATGCTCACCTATATCTGGGCCTCTACAGGCTAGATGGCACTTATGATCTTGGCAATGACCTATTTTGCAGAGGCGACAGCGCCACAAATTGGGGAAGAAAACTATTCGAATATTATTTAAGTATGTCAAATCGGCAATTGCAGATCTGATCTTATTTAAAATTTTTAGTTTCTGAGACATAGTTTGTCTATTTTTTGCTTTTGTTTCGAAATTCAGCTAATTTTGTAACTATTATACTTCCTTATTATTTATCAGATAGATATATATTACTGGAAGTTCGATGAGGGGTCAAAATCATCAAAACACAAACCAGTAGGAGATGATATGCATTAGCTATAATGGATTAGCGGCTCTCGGCGGCAGATCTTTGACAAATAATTTGAACTGTTTGTTCGGTTCTGCAGTTTGTGCATTGGAGAAGATCGCCACTTTTTTGATGGTAAGTTCGCTATTTATTGGCACGACTGGATTCTTCCAGACCTATATAGGCTATGCAATCCTAGGCATGACTCCAAATATAATAGCTTGTTTTGCCATATTTCTAGTCACGTTTAGCACCTACAGTATGAACAAGCTTACAGACTTCAAGGAGGACTCTATCAACATGCCAGAGAGGCTGAGCTTCCTTGCTGGAAGGAAGAATCTCATCCTGGGAATCTCGCTATTTGCATATTTCCTGGCATCAGCTCTGATCTTTTACGAGAGGCCATATGCCCTGCCAGTCATATTTATACCAATAATTGCCAATGCGGTTTATAGCGTCAGAATCCTGCCGGGCATTCCAAGGCTCAAAGACATCCCCGTCATGAAGAGCCTGGTCGTTGCAGTCTCATGGACGATGGTCTGCATACTGCTTCCAGCCATGGACATGAAGAGCCCAACACTGGAGGCCATAGCGCCTGCATTCTATTTCATGCTGATAAAGGTGTTCATAAACGCAGTCCTGTATGACGTAAGGGACGTCAAAGGAGATCGTGAGACTGGAGTTACTACAATGCCAGTTCTTCTGGGCCCAAAAAAGACGCTCATAGTCCTTCTGCTGATGAACGCAGCGCTCATCCCATATATCGCATATGCAGGCAGAATCACTACAATTGTCGCAGTGATGATCATCTACGGCTTTGCGTACATAATCTACTTCAAAGAGAGGAGGAACCCCTTTGCCCTGGATTTCTTCGTGGATGGCCAATGGATGCTGGCATCGCTGCCAATTCTCATTTAGTTATTTTTATTTTCCGTTTATATG
>CAZXDN010000018.1:0-6336 GCA_964639235.1 uncultured Methanotrichaceae archaeon
TCGGTCACGGTGCAGAGGATCGGGTATGTCTATCGATTACATTCTGGTTGGAATTTCGGCGTTGCTGCTGCTAAGCGTTGTATCCAGCAGGGCTTCCGATAGGCTGGGGGTGCCTTCGCTCCTGCTCTTCCTTATCATAGGCATGGTCGCAGGTTCTGAGGGTCCAGGAGGCGTGTACTTTGACGATCCCTGGGCCGCACAGCTCCTGGGAATAGCCGCTCTTGCCTTCATCCTTTTTGCCGGTGGCCTGGACACAAGCTGGAGCGAGGTCAAGCCTGTGTTCTGGAAGGGCCTGACGCTCTCCACTGCGGGCGTGATGCTCACTGCCGTTATGGTGGGCTGGTTCGCCAGCACGGTGCTCAGATTTTCTCTTCTGGAGGGGCTCCTCCTGGGATCAATCGTCTCATCCACCGATGCTGCTGCTGTCTTTGCGCTGCTGCGGTCAAAGCGAGTGGGGCTCAAAGGCGAATTGAGGCCACTTCTGGAGCTTGAGTCGGGGAGCAACGACCCGATGGCTGTCTTTCTGACCACGAGCCTGATAGGCCTTCTGACAGTTCCAGGCACGTCTCCTCTGGATGCAGTACCATCATTTCTCTGGCAGATGAGCTTTGGGGCGGCTTCTGGCGTCCTTCTGGGCAAATGCATGGTCTACGTCATCAACCACATAAGCCTGGAGCACGATGGCCTTTACCCTGCGCTCACAATATCTATGGTGCTCCTGACCTACGGCTTTGCCTCGTCTATGGGAGCAAACGGCTTTCTGGCGACCTACCTGGCTGGGATGACCGTTGGCAACAGCGGCTTCATGCACAGGAGGAGCCTGATGAGCTTTCACGAGGGACTGGCATGGCTCATGCAGATCTCGATGTTTCTAGCTCTGGGTCTGCTGGTCTTCCCATCTCGCCTGGCTGCAGTCTCCGGGGCTGGAATTGCCATCTCATTTGTCCTCATGTTCATAGCCAGGCCTGCTGCTGTGTTTCTGTGCCTGTCTCCTGCCAGGATGTCCCTGAAGGAGAAGGCGATGATCTCATGGGTTGGGCTCAGAGGAGCAGTGCCTATAATCCTCGCCACTTTTCCCCTGATCGCGGGAGTGCCCAGGTCTGATGCGATATTCAACGTGGTCTTCTTCATAGTCCTCACATCCGTCCTGGTCCAGGGCTCGTCCATACCTCTGGTTGCCAGATGGCTTGGACTTGAGGCTCCAATCATTCCTGGACCAGAATATCTGGCAGTTTGCGAGCCCAAGGAGAGCATAAAGAGCAAGCTTTTGGAGCTGAAGGTCTCAGAAAGCTCTCCTGTGTCCGGAAAGAGGATAGTGGAGCTGGGGCTTCCCAAAAGCGCGCTCATAGTTGCGGTCAGAAAAGGCGAGCGCCTTGTTATGCCGACAGGCGAGACCTTGGTTTCGCCTGGGGACAGCCTGCTCATGCTCTCGGACGAGAGGTCAATTGAGCGCCTGCGTTCGGTTGCCTCTCTGGAGGAGCCGCCAGATGAAGACAGCTCACCCAGATGAAGGCAGCTCCTGGATCTCTAATCAAGGATTTTGAAGACCGGGCTTTTGAAGATCTCCTCAGCCTCGTCGGCTTTCGAGGCAGTCCCCAGGAGTATGATCACATCGCCTGGAGAAAGCTTCAGGCCTCTGTCAGGACTGGTGATCGTCTGGCTGCCTCTGTGTATGGCCAGAAGCTCCATCCCCAGGTCTTTGAGTCCCAACTCGAACAAGGAACTGCCATCCGCACGAGAGCCTTCCTGGACCTTGAATGTGACGATCTCGCTATCTGCCAGGTCGACGCTGGCCTCGCAGTAGGGATCTCTTGAGAGGCTCCTGAACATGTCGTACCCATCAGACCTTATCTGGGCTGTGAACTTCTCAATCTCTTCTCTTGGAATCCCATACCTCTCCAGGACTCTGCAGAAGATCTCAACCGAGGTCTCGTACTCCTCAGGTATAACCTCATTTGCCCCAAGGTCGTGCAGTGGCTTCATCTCGTCTATATACCGGGTTCTGACTATGATGTAGATCTCTGGAGCCATCTTTCGGGCTATATCCGTGATCCTCCTTGAAGCCCAGGGGTCAGAGATCGCCACCAAAAGCACCCTGGCTTTTGAGATTTCTGCGTGCTGGAGCACAGCCTCCTGCGCTGCATCTCCGTAGCTTATGAGCTCTCCAAGCCTCCTTTCGTTCCTGACGATCTCTGGATCTGTCTCAAGAATCACGTACGGTATGCCTTCAGCCTTTGCAGACTTGGCCACGTTCCTTCCGTTGACTCCATAGCCTACGATTATGAGGTGGTCTTCCAGCTTTTGCTTGGGAATGAGAGACTCTGGCGGCTGCAGTCTGTGGTTCAGGCCGCTGATAATTGGCAGGCTTTCCACCCTATCTGCAACTCTTGGAGATATCCCTATCAGGAATGAGGTAGCGCCCATTGTGATAACGGTGGCATCCAGGAAGACCTGGTAGACCTCATGGGACAGTATGCCGCTGTCAAGCCCAACTTTGGAGAGGACGAATGAGAACTCTCCTATCTGACTTAAGGCCAGGCCAACCAGGACAGTTATGCGAAGCGGAAGTCCCATCAGCGCAATTGCAGATCCGGCGACCAGGGCCTTGAGGACGATGACTCCAAGGGCAATGAGCACGATGTACCCAGGATTTCTGATAAGCACCGATAGGTCCATGAGCATGCCGATCGAGACGAAGAAGAGGCTTGTGAAGACGTCTCTTAAGGGCAGCATGTTTCCGAAGGCCTGGTGGCTGTAGGGCGACTCGGATATTATGAGCCCTGCGAGGAAGGCTCCAAGGCCAAGAGACAGCCCCGCCTCTGATGTGACCCTGGCGACTGCTAAGCAGATTGCCACCATGCTCAGCAGGAACAGCTCTCTGTCTCCAGTCCTGGCTATGTAGTAGAGTGCTCCTGGCATAATCCACTTGGCTGCGATTATGACCATGACCACAATGGCTATGCCTTTGACCAGTATGGCCAATGGCGAATCCGTTGTGGCTGCAGTTGACCCAGGAAGGAGCGGGACGATGAGCATCATTGGAACGACTGCGATGTCCTGGAAGATCAGGATGCCCAGAATCGTCCTGCCGTGCAGGCTGTCGAACTCCTCCTTCTTCTGGATTATCTTAAGGACTATGGCAGTGCTGCTCAGGGATACGAGAAATCCCAGGAGCACCGACTCGCCCAATGGCACTCCCACCTGGCTTAAGATGAGGAAGACTGCCAGAGTGGTTATGATCACCTGCAGTGACCCGCCCATGAGCACGTACTTCTTGATCTTGAGAAGGTCTTTGAGCGAGACCTCAAGGCCGATGGTGAAGAGGAGGAGCACAACTCCAATCTCAGACAGAACTCCTACCTGGTCAACAGCATTCACCAGTCCCAGTCCATGAGGGCCTGCCAGAACCCCGGTTATGAGGAAACCCAGAATGGCCGGTGCCTTAAGTCGGTGGAAGAGGGAGATGACCATGACCGATAGCAGGAGGATGATCACTATCTCCTTCAGAAGTGGTATCTCCATTTAGCCTCCGGACCTTCCATCTCTATCTCGATGGCATTGTATTTCCTTTAGTTCCGTCTTGCTGTTGTTCTCTGATTTTGTTTGCTTTTGTCTCAATTTCATCTTCGTGTTTTCATTCTGGCTCTGTCTTTTGATGTCATTTCTTGTTTTGCGGACCGCAACTTCCTGGACAGTTCGCATCTTGGGCAGCCTGTGACGTGGACGGCCTGGCATCACAACAATTCGCCATATCTGGCCTATTGGCATATCCAGCACGCCATCATATCCAGCACACCAATCATATCCAGCCGACCGATCGCATTTGACTGACTGATTACATTCGACTGACTGATCGCATTCGACTGGCGGATCATAGCTGGCTGATCGGTTGACTAGACGACCGATCGACTAGACGCCAGCCAATAGCTAATCAGACCAGTGAGTCGAGCGAACTGGCGAGCAGATCGACAGGCTGATGTCCTCTCTGTCGCTAATATCCATTGCCAATGTCAATGGCCGATATCAGTTATCGGCTTTGAGGATATTGAATAAAAGTCTTTCCGTCGTCTCTATCTCATGAGTTTTATGAAGTCGGATGCATTCTGGCGCAGCTGGCCCGCCAGGTCCCTGTCAGGTCCTGCCAGCGCCATCGTGGCTCCCATCCAATCTCCGCCATCCATGCCCGCCTCTTCGAACTCAATAGAGAAAGTGGAGATGTTGCAGCTCACATCTGATAGAGTCTCTTCTCCCAGCATCTGCCACCAGAGAACTGTCCATCCGGCATCTGCGGCAGTCTCCAGGAGGTCTGAAGCTCTCTTTGCCTCGCCCAGTTCCCGATATGGGGGGTCGATGAGGAGAAGGGCAGGCATGGCGGTCTTTGCAGATTCAAGCCTGTTTAAAAGGCTTCGCACCCCGGAAAATCCGTCGCCCTGGTGAAACTTCATCTCCTGCCTGGAGGACCAGGCGGCAGCCACTCTTGGGCTTGTGTCCCAACCTTCTGCTGTGATGGGACTGTGGTGGCTCTGGGCCAGCTTCAGGGCCAGGCCTGCAGAGCCGAGATAGGTTCTAAGTGCGCGACCATTGACTTCTTGCAGAGTCCTGAATAGACAGAACTTTTGCAGATCCCGTAGATTCTGCCAGCACCTGCCTATCCCTCCTGACCACTCGCCAGGAGCCTCAAGCAAATACTCTGGACATCCCAGGTGGCTCTCTACATAATAGCTGATCAGGTTCTTTGCCAGCAGATGCTCAAGAGCCTCTGCCAGCATGAAATGCTTCCAGACGTCTCCGGGGTTGCCTGCGTGCTTCCTGTGGTCGTATGGCATTTGCTGTGGCATTTCGTAGCTGCAATTTGTTCGGGTTAGCCTTGAGCTGACCAGTCTTCCTGCACTATGCCAAATGTGTTGCCCTCGGTATCCTGGCAGTAGGCTATAAAACCCACGCCTGGGATTGCCATCTTGGAGACTACGATCTGGCCACCATTCTCGATTATCTTTAGAGTGGACTCATCCAGGGAGGGAACATCTATTGTGTTTATGGCCTTGATTGAAGAGCTGGTGCGCCTGACCAGCCCTCCGCTTATGCTCTGTTTCGAGCCCTCGCCCTCCTTGATCAGCCAGTAATCTCTTGGCCCCGGCCACTTCTTTATCTCCCAGCCGAAGACATTAGCATAGAAGCTGATGGCACGCTCTGGCTGGTCTACAGGAATCTCGAACTGGATGACCCTAGGCACGATCGCTCACCCCTGCCACCAGGGGGCCTCAAGGTAAATTTACCTTGCGGAAGCGTTGTCCAGCCAGGACAAAATCTCCACTGCGAACTTAGGGTAGACGATCATAGCCTTCTGGTAGTCCTCCAGGAGCTGCTCAGGGCCAATCTCCATGTACCTGTGGATGAGTGCATTTCTCAAGCTTCCCAGGCCTTTTACCTGGTGAAACAGCTCTTCTGATATCACCTTCTTGTCGAAAAGCCCCAGCAGGCTCTCGTCATAGGTGTTGGCATAGAAGCCGAACTCGCTTGAGAGTATGTGATCTGACACATCGAAGATGCTAGAGGCTCCTGATATGAGCCCTCTTTCAATTATCCACTTCAGGCTGAGGTCGCACCTCAAAGCCTGAGGGGTTATGCTCCTGTACCTGTTCAGCTCGTGGAGGGCCTCATCCAGCTCCTTCAAGCGCTGCTCTATCCTCTCGACTCTGATACCCATCTCTGCATCCTCCTCCTGAGGCATCTGTTCTGTCTAGTTCTCATGGGCTCTGTGTCCCTGTACTCCTGGAGGGTCATCAGGACGAAGTCCTCGTGCGAGTCCATATCAGCTATGTATGTAGGCCTGCCTTTTTTGAGTATCTCGAACCGGAGCATTGGGTCTGCTCTTCTAAGGTC
This sequence comes from uncultured Methanotrichaceae archaeon, assembly GCA_964639235.1. GTDB lineage: Archaea > Halobacteriota > Methanosarcinia > Methanotrichales > Methanotrichaceae > CAZXDN01. Next base: position 5,884 of record CAZXDN010000018.1, read on the forward strand.
TATCAGGTCCAGCCTGTCAGTGCCAATGATCCTTACGATCTCATCTTGAAGCCTGTGGGCCGACCCATCTCTGGTCAGAATTCCCAGATCGACGTCATGTGGCTCTCTGCCACCGTTTTTTCCCTTCATGGAGAGAGAGCCGAAGATATAGGCCACCAGCACGCCCTCTCTCTTGAAGAGGGGCACCAGCCTCTCAAGGCAGGCATCTATGTCCTCCGGAAGGGGTGTATGTCCAAACCAGCGCTCAGGAATGCCCATTGTCAAATTTCTCCTATAAACCTCGTCAATCATGTTGTGTACTCTGATGGTCTGCCATAGTTCAGGAAACATCTATCCAAGATACCGTGCCTTGGTGGATTGCAGACCTGATCATCCTTAATAATTTAGTCATGACTTTGATTTATATCTTTCATTTGGGTCTCTGCCATATCGTTTGAAAGAAGCTCTGCTATA
>CAZXDN010000018.1:6436-7789 GCA_964639235.1 uncultured Methanotrichaceae archaeon
GGTATCGTTTGAAACTTCTCTTATCTCTGCTCCGGATGATATCCAGATACGAATTAAAGCTACGCTATTATTTTAAATAGTTTTGTCTGGATATAGATTGTTTGGCAGTAGTTGGATGCAGGAGATCCTCTTGGCAACCATACGTCGTCTCAACCTTCCCTCGTCAGGAGTGGAGCAGGACTTCTCTATCGGTTCGATCTTTTTCGTTGGCACAGCCACAGTGATACTGCGCTATGCAGGTCTCACCATTCTCACAGACCCGAACTTTCTGCACGCAGGAGATCACGCTCACCTGGGATACGGCATGACCTCTGAGAGGCTCACCAACCCAGCCATAGAGATAGACGAGCTGCCGCCTCTGGATTTATGTATCCTGTCCCACATGCACGGAGACCACTTCGATGAGGTTGCTGAAGCTCGGCTAGACAAGATGCTGCCGATTGTCACGACTCTGGATGCTGCAGCCCAGCTGAGGGCTATGGGATTTAGAAAAGCTCTTGGCATGGCGACATGGGAGTCTGTGGAGGTGAACAAGGGAAGTGCCAGGCTAAAGGTCACCTCTCTTCCAGCCACTCATGCCAAAGGGATAATAGCTCTGGCGCTTCCTGAGGTGATTGGAAGCATGCTGGAGTTCGGGACGGCTGACGGGCGCAGCCTCCTGGACCTGTACATAACTGGGGACACTCTCGTCTTCGAGGGCTTGAGGGAGATTGCACGGCGCTATCCGAAGATTGACATCATGCTCCTGCACCTGGGAGGCACGAGGATACTTGGCATGCTGGTGACTATGGATGCGGCTCAGGGCATTGAGGCTATGGAGACCATGAGGCCTGAGAAGACTGTGCCGATACACTACAACGATTATGATGTCTTCAAATCGCACCTTGCTGATTTCAGGCAGGCTGCTGAGGAGATGGGCCTCTCTGGCAGGGTGGTGTATCTGAAGCACGGCGAGACATACAACTTCCAGGTTCGTCCCGGCCAGAGCATCCGGGATTGATGTATCTTTGAAGTCGCGTACCGCTGGTGTACACTCTTTTTTCGCCCATTTTTCAGTAGCCTACCGCAATTGAGTTGATTTGATCTTTCACGATCTGTGGCCTATGGGTATAAAGTGAACGAAGGTGATTGGCTATCCGTTAATTCCTGCTCTGTCATGAGCCTACTTTATCATGGGCCTGTACTAATTCACCACTGAGACACAGAGGCACAGAGAGATTTAATATTATGGTCAGATATCCATAAAAGTCTCTGATTAGCAAAACCGTAGAGGTGCAGAGGGATTTTGGCGTTCTTGCCCGAATTGGGTTTTGTCCTCTGCGTCTCTGTGGTGAGTTGTTTTCTCTGTGCTTT
>CAZXDN010000018.1:7889-22424 GCA_964639235.1 uncultured Methanotrichaceae archaeon
CCGAATTGGGTTTTGTCCTCTGCGTCTCTGTGGTGAGTTGTTTTCTCTGTGCTTTAGTGGTGAGTTGTTTTCTCTGTGCTTTTGTAGTGAGTTGTTTTGTCCAGTTATGGTCTCTGTACTCAACAGCTCAATAAGGGCAGACTACCTTTTTCGCATGGCTTAGCACAGGGATTTTTCGCGTGACCTAGCACAATGCACCCATCCGGTCAGATAGAACTGCGATCGCAAATTTATGCATGCGTATGCTGTTTTCCAGCAAGCTTCTGATGATTCTGCGCAAATATCGTGCTGTGACAGAAAAGCTTTTCTAGATTAACGTAATTATTAATCGTGTATTTTTTTCTGCGTCCAGCGAGAAGGTGGCTGAGATGGTCGTGGAGAAGAGCGAGTCGATGCGACAGTACGAGACGTGGATAGACCAGGTGGTAAGGACTAAGCCAAAGCACAGCAGGCCCTTTGGCGTCAAGCTTCCTGATGCCAGGGAGATCGTTGTTGTGGCTGCAGCGGCCCTTGTAATCCTGTTAGCCGCAGTGAGGATGGTCTGAACCCAACTGCGGCATCAATTTTTAATTTTGCCGGCCCATAGCTTTCTGCAGGGTGAGTCGACGCCGGTTGACTGGGCATGCTTGTCAGGCCATGTTCGGTGGCGTAGATCTGCTCTTTGGGCTATTCAGAGGAGATGCGATAAGAAGATAGATATGCTTTTGCAATTTATCTATGTCTGATGAGCTTTTGGAGGAGATGCAGATGAAAGTTCTGGCCATAAACGGCAGTCCCCACATGGATAAAGGAAACACAGCTATGATCCTGAACCCTTTTCTGGAAGGACTGAAAAGCGCTGGAGCAGATGTAGAGCAGGTCTACACCAAGAATCTGAAGATTGCTCCATGTAACGGCGACATGAGCTGCTGGTCTGACCATCCTGGGGAGTGCGCCGTGAAGGACGACATGCATTCCCTCCTGCCCAGGATCAGGGATGCAGATGTGCTCGTGTGGGCAAGCCCGGTCTACTACGCGGGAGTCACGGGCCCCATGAAGAACCTGATGGACAGACAGCTTCCCCTCTTCGGTTCTGCCCAGACCGGAAAGATGAAGATGGCAGTCCTGGTCTCAACCTGCGGCGGCTGGGAGATGGAGATCTTCGACCCGCTCCTGGCCCAGATGAAGGCACTGTATGCAGGAGAAGGCGCAGAGGCAAGCTTTGCAGGAGCGCTCATGAGACCGCACGCCGAGGTCATGCAGGAGCTGATCAAAGCAGGAGAGACCAGAGCGCTGGACGCCGTCTTCCAGGCAGCAAGAGAAGCAGGCAGGCAGCTGGCCTCAGATGGAATCATGTCTGAGGAGACGCTCAAAGCCGTGAGCAGGCCGCTGATCCCGCAGGACGCCTACAACAAAGCGATGATGGAGATGATCCAGAAGATGCAGGAGGCTGCAAAGAAGTAGCCATGCCTTTTCCGCAGACAGGGCACAACTCCCTTTGAAAATGGGATTTGATCTGATGCGATGAGGTGTTAGTGCCTGATCTTTCAGGCATGATACCTCTCCAGTCGACCTCGATAATTGACATCATCAATCGCTCTTTAGCTTCAATCTCAATTTGGCGCTGGCTTTGACGATCTCACTCTCGCGTTATAGAGCCCAAAAAGGTCTTCTGAAGCACGGCGATAAGTGGAAGCTTCATTATCACTGCCATCTTCTCCTTGCCCGTCTTGCCCACTACCAGAGACTCCTTTCCCTCCTTGATCAGTATACAATCGACCGTATAGCTCGGATCGGCTCCAGCCTGGCTTTGAAAGAGCGTTGCATATTCTGGCCTCAGCTCCTTAAGCTTCAGCCGTAAGTCACTGTGTTCTGGGAATCGTTCTGGGAGTTGTTCTGGGAATTGTTCTGGGCATTTGTCACTTGAGCCCTCGCCTTCAAGGAGATCGATTCCCAGGCCCTCAAACTTGTCCGCCCTGTCCACAATTACCATCTTCAGATGCTCTTTTCCTATCTGAGATCTGTGCTCCTTGAGGAAATCCGGATTCTGGCAGAATATGAGGAGGTTTCCATCAACCGTTTTGAGGAAGTCCCTGACTCTGTTCTTTATTGCCCACTCGCTTCTAACGCACCAGATCGGAGATGAGCCCTGCACCTCCAGGTCCAGCTTTTTCAGCTCTTTTTCTGAGATGTCAATGGCATCCAGCAGCTCCTTTCTCAGAATCTCAAGCACAGTCTCAGGCTCGACCACTCTGTAGTAGGTGGGCGAGCCCTGAATGAACTCTACGAAGCCCTTGTCTGCGAGGTCTCTGAGCACATCGTATATCCTGGTCCTCGGGACCTCGCTCGCCTCGTGAACCTCCCTGGCAGTCGCCTCGCCGAGCCCAACCAGCGCTGCGTATACCTTGGCCTCGTATTCTGTCAAGCCAAGCTTCTTCAGGCTCTCCACCAAGCTCTCTTTCATTGCAGCACGCTCAATCCTGTTCTAACCCACTCAGGCGCAAATCACTTTGTAACTCAGTTAGTTACAACAAAATTAAATACCTTTCCGCTTTTAGTTTTGTCTGTAAAGTCGCTGTCTGAGAACTATTGAGGCTATGGGGATCGAAATGCCATCCTGGAGACATACTAATCTTAAAAAAATGTGCAGAGCTGCATTCTCATTTCAAGGCTGCTCATCTGCATTTCAAGCCTGCTTTGTGATCGTCCTCGTCCTGGCTATGACCTTGGCGACTGTGCCCACGTCCAGCGCACTTTCGCAGAACTCGCCAAACCCTCTGGTGAACTTTCCAGGGGATTACTACAAGCTGACAGGATCTCCTTACCTCAGGGCCAGCCTTGAGAAGTCCACAGTCTACCAGAATGAGAACACCTCGCTCTTCGTATCTTTAAAGAACGTTGGAAACGTTAGCTCTATAAAGGTAAACGAAGAGCCGGCAGCCAACAGCCCTGAGGAGATCTACGCAGCCAAGATGGAGCTTGAGCTGGAGAGGGCCAGGACCACAGCTCAAGAGATCTCTGTCAAGCTCACAACGCCGTACTCGCCAAACTTGAGCCCGCTGGAGATCAAGCGCGAGATCGCCTACTCCGGAAACATGCTCGAAGGGCAGGTCTCTCCAACTCTGGCTTTTCCAGTTGAGGTTTACAAGAACGCCACTCCCGGAGTCTACACAATCTATGCCACTATCAACTACACTTACCAGAGCGATGTGGCAGTCAAGCCTCAGTCAGACCGTCCCCAGAACCCTGACATATATTACCTCTACAGCAGCGCAAGCCAGGTGGTGCCGCTGACCATCCGGGTGGAGCGCAGGAGTGGAGCAGAGTTCAAGATCCTGAACATCACCCCTTCAGATCTGGCTGTGGGCTCTGAGGAGAACGTTGTGAAGATCTGGGTAGAGAACATCGGCTACGACACTGCCAGCGACCTGGTGGCAAGGCTTCGCCCTGAAAGCGGGATCTACGTCAGCGTAGATGAGTCGCCAATACCTGAGCTGGCGCCTGGAGAAAAAGCCCAGCTGGTATACAAGCTGGATGTCTCCAAGGACGCTGTGGCCGATAAGCAGTACATGCTAAAAGTGCTCTTCGAGTTCTCTGACAGCTTCAGAGATGGCCTGACCGACTCTGAGAACGCCTACATAACCCTCAAGCCAGCAGGCGTGTCTGTCTTCGTCCTGGCAGCCGTTCTGGCTGTTGTCGTGGCTGCAGCAGCCGCTTTGATCATCCGCCGCAGGCGAGGAAGAATCTGAGGTCTTATGCACAGACGCGATCCAAACTCTCAAAATGGCAGATACGCAGTTGCCTGCAGTGGGATCAGCAAGAGCTTTGGCAAGCTCTCAGTCTTGAAAGACCTATCTGTGTCAATTCCCAGGGGCACGACCTACTGCCTGCTGGGACCCAACGGCTCTGGCAAGACAACGCTCATCAGGATGATCGTGGGGCTCATGCAGTTCGATTCAGGGGAGATGTACGTCCTGGACAGGCCTGTCTCTGAGGTGCAGAAGGTCTACTCGAAGATAGGCTACATGACCCAGCACAAGGCGCTATACCCGGATCTGACGGTTCAGGAGAACATGGAGTTCTTCGCAGGCCTTTACGGCATAGAGGGAGAGAAGAGGTCTGACAGGATCACAGAGCTTCTGGAGATGGTCGACCTGGTCGAGCACAGGCACAACCTCGCAGGGGCGCTCAGCGGCGGAATGTACCAGCGGCTCTCTCTGGCATGCACCCTCATACATGAGCCCAGTCTGCTTTTGCTAGACGAGCCCACAGTGGGCGTGGACCCCAGGCTCAGGCAGACCTTCTGGAACTACTTCAACCGCCTTGCATCAGAAGGAGTCACAGTTCTCATCACCACTCACCTCATGGATGAGGCAGAGAAATGCAAGATCGTCGGGTACATGCGGGGCGGAAAGATGCAGGTCGAAGGCAGCCCAGAAGAGATCAAGAGGTTTGCTGGACTGCGTCCCATCCTCAAGCTCTGGTCCGGCCAACCAGCGCAGGCGGCTTCGAAGCTTGCTGAAAAGGGATACGATGTGCGTTTAGAGGGCCAGGAGATCCAGGTCTCTTTGAACTCACACAGGCAGATCGAGGCGATCTTAGACGATGTCGAGCCTCTGGACCTCAGGCTGGTAGAGCCCACGCTGGAGGAGGCATTCTTGAGGTTATCCGAAGCGAATTCAAGTTCAAATACTGTTTCAAGATCAAATCCCATCTCAAGCTCAAATCCAGTCTCAAGCTCGAATTCCGTTTTAAGCTCGAATTCAATATCAGATCAGAAGGAGAAGCAGCCATGATCTTAAGCCTGAATAGAGTTGGTGTCGTGGCTCTGAGAGTTGTGCGCCAGCTGAAGAGAGACAAGCGCACAATTGGCCTCATCACGTTTGCTCCAATTCTCCTCATGATCCTCTTTGGGTATGCCCTGTCTGGAGAGATGAGCGACGTCTCTCTGGGGCTGGTTGATGAGGGTGGACACCAGGCGCTGAGGTCTTACCTTGAGGGCGTGAGCGATTTCAACATCCAGTACCTGGGCTCGCAGTCAGACGCAGAGAAGCTCATTTACAATGGCAGGCTAAATGGAGCTGTGATCCTCCGTCCTGGTGAGGTGATCGTGCTTCAGGATGAGACTAGCCTGCAGATCGCCAACGCAATTCTGGCAAGCGTCAGCTCCGGAATGCAGGCCGAGACAGCTGCATCCCTGAAGGCAAGCAGACAGGCGCTGCAGGCATCACAGGCCTCTCAAGCATCGCAATCACTACAAGCATCCCAAGCATTACAGGCATCGCAACAATCGCAGGCATTCCAGACATCGCAGGCATCATCGCAAGCACTAATGGCGTCGCAAGCATCATCTCAATCATCGCAAGCATCGCAAGCATCGCAAGCATCGCAGAGGCTTCAGACATCGACTTTGAGAGTGCGCTACATTTACGGATACGACCTGGAGATGATAGAGACCGTTGGACCTGCCATACTTGGGCTGGTGGTCTTCTTCTTCACCTTCATTCTGGCGGCCATCTCATTCCTCAGAGAGCGCACGCAGGGAACTCTGGAGAAGTTCATGGTTTCCCCTTTAAGCAGGATGGAGATGGTCTCAGGCTACGTTCTTGGATTTAGCCTGATTTCTATGATCCAGTCGACGACCACGCTCTTGATAGTCGTCTTCGTCTTTGGGGTTCCCATGAACGGAAATCCCCTGCTGGCATTTGCCATTGTGCTCCTTTTAGGCGCAAGCGCCCTGGTGCTCGGCAGCTTCTTCTCCAACTTCGCCAAGAGCGAGTTCCAGGTGGTCCAGTTCATACCAATAGTCATAATTCCCCAGATAGTGCTCTCTGGAGTCTTCTGGCCTATTCAATCGATACCTGAGTTTCTGCGGCCAATATCCTACGTGCTGCCCCTGACCTACTCAGGCGAGGCACTGAGGGCAGTCATGCTTAAGGGCGCATCAGCAGCGCAGATCTGGCCAGACCTCCTCTTCCTCAGCGCCTTCTTCATCCTGTTCTTTGGCGCAGCCACACTCATGCTGAGGAGGGAGGTAGGATGAAGAAGGAAGTAGGAAGTAGGATAAATGCTGATCAAAATTCATGATAAAGCCTAAATCCTCTCAGGACATATTAAATTACTGGAGATACTATGGCAGTGAAGAACATAGTTGAGCTGAACGACGGGCAATGGGAGGACGTCGTGGGAAGGGGAGGCAGGCCTGTTGCAGTCATGTTCTACAACCCCACATGTCCGCATTGCATAGCCATGATGCCCTACTTCGAGAAGTACGCAGACGAGTTCAAGGACAGGGCCACCTTCGCCAGGATAGATGTGGGGAAAAATCCAATAGCTGTAGCCAAGTACGGCATAATGGGGACGCCTACCTTCGAGTTCTTCTGCGGAGGCCGCCCGATCCAGGAGATCGTGGGAGTTGCCTACCCAACGCTTCTCAAGAAGTTCACAGAGGAGGCGCTGGATAGAGGAAAGGATTGCAGCTCAAGGTCCACGCTGATAGACTACGATGTTGGGTATGCATAAAATATTTATCAATTCGGTCTATCTGCAACCTGCAAGACTATCTTTCCTTTTATGTGATGGCTCTCGCTCATCTCCTGCGCCTTTCGAGCTTCTGAGAGCAGAAGAACTGTCGCCACAACTGGCTTGATGCCGCTCTCATCGATGACCGATGCGATCTGGGACAGCTCGCGCCCGTTGGCGGTTGTCGCCACGCGCTCTGCTCTCACGCCATGAGCCTCTGGAGCGCCTTCTGGAATTGCGGCCACTGTTGTGACCAGAATCCCTCCGGGTTTGAGCACACCCCAGGACCTCTCAAAGGTGTCTCCCCCAACCGTGTCCAGGACAACGTCCATGTCGTGCGCAACCGTTTCAAATCGCTGCGTCTTGTAGTCTATCACCTGGTCTGCACCCAGGCTCTTCAAGAACTGGAGGTGATCGCCAGATGCAGTTCCGATGATGTACGCGCCCTTCCATCTGGCGAACTGGACAGCAAAGCTTCCCACGCCTCCTGCAGCGCCGTGTATGAGGATCGACTGCCCCTTTTCCAGTTTGGCAATGTCGAAGATAGACTGCCAGGCTGCAAGTCCTGCTGTGGGTATCGCTGCTGCTTCTGCGAAGCTGATGCTTTTCGGCTTCATGGCGGCCTGTGAGACGTTTGCGACAGCATACTCTGCGTAGCCGCCATTTGGAGGCGTCAGCTTGGCATAGACCTCATCGCCAGTGAGAAATTCGCTTCCTTCAGGCCCCTGTGCATCGACAATGCCTGAGACGTCCACGCCCATGACGAGGGGCAGTGGCGGCTTGCCTGCAAGTCCCTGGCGCACTTTCCAGTCGAGCGGATTGACGCCAGCTGCAAATACCTTGATCCTGATCTCGCCCTTTCCAGGCTGCGGCTCAGGGATTTCTTCTAACCTCAGAACCTCTGGCCCTCCAAACTCGTGAATTCTGATTGCCTTCATTTTGGATCGCCGTCAGCTTTAGATAATGTTCTCTTTTCTTTATATTGTTGGCCCTGAAGGCGGCTGTGGAGAAAAATATTGATGGGTTGAATCTATACGTTGATTGGATTGAATTTATGCATTGATTGGATTTGTATGCTATCGAATATGTGAGCAGGCATTTAACCAGGCTCGCCTTGTATCTGCATGAGGCCATCTCCAGAAATGACCGTTCACAGCAATGGAATCCTGTTGTTCAGGTTCAGGGAAGGCAGGCTCGAAGTCCTGCTAATCCACCCAGGGGGCCCTTTCTGGGCCAAGAAGGACGAAGGCGCATGGTCAATCCCAAAAGGCCTGGCCGAAGAAGGCGAGAGCCCTCTGGATGCAGCAAAAAGAGAGTTCGAGGAAGAGACCGGCTTCAAAGCTGAAGGCGAGTTCATAGACCTCGGAGATCTGAAGCAGCCAAGCAGAAAAGTGGTTCATGCCTGGGCGCTTGAAAAGAACATCGATGAGACCAGGATCGCAAGCAACAAGTTTGCTGTTGAGTGGCCGAAAGGATCTGGGATGATAAGAGAATATCCTGAGGTGGACAGGGCTGGCTGGTTCAACCTGGAGCAGGCAAAGAAGAAGATTCTGAAGGGACAGGCTGGCTTCATAGACAGGTTGATAGATGCACTCGATTACAGCCCAAAAATGAAAAGCGATATGGGCCATCAGGCCTCAACTGAGCGTCACACGGCCTGCACTGAGCAGCTTCCCCTGACCAGATGGCTCGATGATTAAACCGGTTTTGTCTTGGCTTTAGCTGGATAAAACCGATCCTGGAGCCTTAAACAACTTTGATCTCCTTCTCCAGCTTCCTGATCTGGTCCCTGACCTGTATCGCCCTCTCGAACTCCAGCCGTTCAGCTGCTTCTCTCATCTCAGCCTCAAGCTCGATGATCACATTGGGGATATCTGACTTGGGGATGTGCTTGGTATCGGTTATGTCCACGACCTTCTCCCTGATGGGCTTCTTTATGGTCATGGGGATTATGCCATGCTCCTGGTTGTAGGCGATCTGCAGTGCTCTGCGCCTCTGTGTCTTCTGGACAGCCTCATTGATGGAATCGGTCATGATGTCTGCATAGAGAACCACCTTCGAGTTGACATTCCTCGCCGCTCTTCCTATTGTCTGGATCAGGCTCTTGGCGTTCCTGAGAAAGCCTTCTTTATCCGCATCCAGGATGCCTATGAAGCTCACCTCAGGAATGTCGAGCCCTTCTCTAAGCAGGTTGATGCCCACAAGCACATCGAACTTGCCCAGACGCAGCTCCCTGATGATCTCAGTTCGCTCTATGGTCTGGATGTCCGAGTGGAGATAGCGCGCCCTGATTCCATTCTGGGCGAGATAGTCTGTCAGCTCCTCAGCCAGCTTCTTGGTAAGAGTGGTTACTAAAGCCCGGTCGCCCCTCTCGATTACCTTTCCGATCTCCTGCATGACGTCTCTGACCTGGCCATCGATTGGCCTGATCTCTATTATCGGGTCCAGGAGCCCCGTTGGCCTGATGACCTGCTCTGCCACCTGCGAAGACCTCTCAAGCTCGTAGTCGCCTGGGGTGGCAGATACGAAGATCACATTATTCATGTACTCCTCGAACTCCTCAAACCTGAGGGGACGGTTGTCGTAGGCGCTGGGCAGGCGGAAGCCGTAGTCAATCAGGCTCTTCTTCCTGGATCGGTCGCCGTTGTACATCCCATGTACCTGGGGAAGTGTCTGGTGGCTCTCGTCAATGACCAGGAGGAAGTCGTCTGGAAAGTAGTCCAGGAGGCAGTAGGGCTTCTCGCCTGGCTTCCTCCCGTCGAAGTGCCTGGAGTAGTTCTCGATCCCCTTGCAGCTTCCGGTCTCTTCTATCATCTCCATGTCTGCGAGGGTGCGCTGCTTTAAACGGTATGCTTCTATCATGTCCAGCTCAGGCAGCCGCTCTTCAAGCTCTGCTAAGATGAATTTGATCGCCCTCTTCTGCTCCTCTTCTGGGATCACGTAGTGCCTGGCAGGGTACACGTAGAAGTACTTCATATCCTCCTTTCTCTGTCCAGTTAGCTTATCGATCTCAGTGATGCGGTCTATCTCATCTCCGAAGAGCTCTATCCTTATGATCTGGTCGAAGTATCCAGGTATCAGGTCTATGGTGTCTCCTTTCACCCTGAAGTGGCCTGGAGATAGGTCGAGATCGTTTCTCTCATAGAGGATGTCGACTAGCCTTCCCAGGATCTCCCTCCTGGACATCTTCTCCCCAACTTTCAGCTCGAAGCCCATCTTCCCGAAGTTCTCTGGATCTCCCAGGCTGTAGATGCAGGAGACCGATGCCACCACAATCACATCTCTTCGAGACATCAGAGAAGCAGTTGCAGCAAGCCTCATCTGCTCTATCTTGGGGTTTATCGCCGAGTCCTTCTCTATGTACTGGTCCTTCGAAGGGATATAGGACTCCGGCTGGTAATAGTCATAATACGAGACGAAGTACTCTACCCTGTTCTCAGGGAAGAACTCCTTGAACTCGTTGTAGAGCTGGGCTGCAAGCGTCTTGTTGTGTGCTAGAACGAGTGTCGGCTTCTTGATCTGGTTTATCACGTTGGCAATTGTGTATGTCTTGCCTGAGCCAGTAACTCCCAGGAGCGTCTGGCATTGCTGCCCAGACCTCAAGCCTGAGACGAGCTTTTCTATGGCCTCTGGCTGCGACCCTTTGGGCCCAAAGCTGGACACAAGGCGGAATTCAGGCTCTGGTGAAGTTGACGTAGAGGGCGATTTGCTGGATGATACCATGATGGAGCACCCTCTCTTCCCAAGGGAGAAATAGATTTCTGCTTAACGGATATTAGCAAACATCCTAACAAATATTGGCAAGCATCCTAACAACTATTAGCAGGCATCTAGACTAACTCAAAAATTATAAAAACCCTAACGGTCATTGGATCGGCGCCTGTTGCCGACCCAATGTTTACACACAAGTGTTTACACGTTCAAAGTATAGCTGTTTCCGCAGTTGTAGGTCTTTGTCTGCGAGTAGCTGAATCCCTGGTTAAGCACACGAATCGTATGCTGCTGGTTGCCCGATACGCTGAAGCTGAACTGACCGTTGCGAGAGTCGCTGCGCCTGCCGTCGCCGCCTATGTAGTTTCCATCAACGTAGACTGAGTAGCCGCTCATCCAGCTTGAAGTTACAGTTATGTATGCATTGCATCCAGTCGTTGGCGGGTAAGGCGATGGTGGATAAGATGACGGAGGTGTAGGAGTTGGCGTCGGAGTCGGATAAGATCCGTAAACATAGACGTAAACGTAATTGCTCCAGCCGCCACAATAATACTGAAGGACATGCCAGCCTGTGGCGTCTCCATAGAACCACATCTTCTTCCACCCTGGATTCTGTACAAAGCCCAGGGACCCGGTGTCCAGCCTGCCACTGGGATACCACTCGTATATGTACATCGGCCCCGTTCCGCTCACGTCAAGCCACAACGGAAGCCACTGTCCGTAGTAGCAGCTGGCCACTGTTGATGGGCTGTATGGAATGTAAAGGCCGTTTGGCACAAAAACGCCCTGTGGCGAGACAGCCTGAGCGCTTGTTGAGGATGTGGCCAGTGTAGTTGGCGCTGCAGATCTGGCGGACGACTCTGTTGTGCTCATCAGCGTCTGACTGCTCTCCGATGTTGTAGGAGATTGGGTGTCAGAGCTGGGCTCTGGAGCCTGCAGCCCCAGAGATTCTGCACTCGGAGGCGTAGAAGGCGTGGGCTGCCCATACGCGCAGAAGCAAAGCAGCATGAGCAGGAGTACCGAGATAAAGACTTTGTTCATCTTGCAACCTCTCCAATTTTGACACATATGCCTTAAGATTTTCAATGGAACTTTTCAGGGAACTTATGGACTATTCCTTCAGCTAGTGAGTCTGCCATGATGTCAGCTTGCTCTTCCGCCAGGTCGAATGTCTCAATGGAAGCATTGTAGTCTTTATCCAGACGCTCGCCGACATGGCTCGTCGTCAGGTTCAGATGATTATGCCACATTGCCCTCCTCTCTTCCAGCGAGAGATATGGAAGCGTAGCGTTCTCGAACTGTGCTATCTCATCTGCGTTTGTGCGCCACCTGGCCATTATATCCTCCTGTGCAGCCGCATCTCCGCTGGCAGCGGCGCTGATGTACTGCTTCGTTAAATTCAGGTCTTCTCCAATCAGGTCTCCGTATTCTTTAGCAGTAACGTTTCCCAGATAAGGGCTCAGAGTCTCGGCCATGTCCTCCCGGACCCTGGACAACCTTTCCAGAACCGAATCTCTGTCATCAGAGTTGCTGACGATGGCTGTAGCTGACTCTCTGGTCCAGAAGACCTTCTCCTTCCAGAGCGTCCTCAGCTGCAGCCATAAGCTCGCCTCTTCTGGAGTCACCATCGCGTCTGTCTGGTTGATCTTTCCAACGATGTCGGGCTCCAGCTCGACAGTCTGGTTCCCTCCAATGGCGCCGAGGCTGGGCACTGCAACTGCGATGAGATGCAGTGCTAGAAGTGCTAATGTTGCTTTTTTAAGCATAAAACATCTGTAAATACTTGCTATGTATGTATTTAACATTTCTGCAGCACAACTTGCGGCCTTGAAATTCTGGGTCATTTAAGTGCGTGCTTGCCAGCAATCACCACGCTCAATCCTCCAGATTAGCCGTTAAGCAATCTAAGATTTTATTGCTTTACATGACAGACAGATAGTAGATGGAAGAGAAATGCGATGAACTGTGCCGCCTGGACGAGCTCGCCAGGGAGATCTCTGTGTGCCCACTCTGCGACCTGGCCCTGAGCCGCACCATTGCAGTGCCTGGAGAAGGACCAGCAGATGCAAGGATAATGATCATAGGAGAGGCTCCCGGACATGAAGAGGACTTGACTGGCAGGCCTTTTGTGGGCAGAGGAGGCAAGCTCCTGGACAGAAGCCTGGAAGAAGCTGGAATTGACAGGTCTGAAGTATTCATCACCAACGTCGTCAAATGCCGCCCTCCTGAAAACAGGCAGCCGAAACGCTTCGAGATAGATGCCTGTCACCCGTACATCTTAGCGCAAATAGACACGATAAAGCCGCTGGCAATATGCCTCCTGGGCAACGTTGCATCGAAAGCAATGATCAACAGGACAGGGGTTACAGCCCTGCACGGTGAGCTGATCGAGGGCAATTATATGACGACCTTTCATCCTGCCGCAGTGCTCAGAAACCGGGATCTAAAGGAGGCGTTCGTGGCGGATCTAAAGAAGCTGGCTACGATCGTTGATCGGAGGCAAAAGGACTCGTCAGCAGGGATCTGAGGGATCGGCGAACGGGAAGAGCTTGAGATGCCAGAAAGAACAAAGCGATGACAGCAAGAACAAAAAACGATGCCAAGAATAAAGCAATGCCAGTAAGAGCAAAGCAATGCTAAGAGCAAAGCTATGCTAAGAGCAAAGCTATGCTAAGAACAAAGCTATGCTAAGAACAAAGCTATGCAGAGGCGGTCATTTAATAGTTGATTTCTGCCTGAGCAGTCGGTTATAGTTGACTGCAAACCTGTGGGCTTCATCCCTTATCTCCTGGATTACGAGCGATGCCTTATCATCTCTCTTTATGGGCAGTGGCTGATCGAGCCCAGGCACGTAGATCTCTTCTTCTCTTTTGGCAATGGAGACTATTGGGACCTTGACCCTGAGGTTTCGCAGCACCTCGGCAGCTGATGAGAGCTGTCCTTTTCCACCGTCCACGACTATCAGGTCAGGCATCTCCTGACCCTCATCCTTCAACCTGGTGTAGCGCCTTTTAACCGCCTCTGCAATCGAGGCGAAATCGTCAATCCCCTCGACGGTCTTGATCTTGAAGCGTCTGTAGTTGCTTTTATCCGGCCTGCCGCCCCTGAACTGCACCATCGATCCAACAGTAGCAGTGCCGGAGAGATGAGAAATATCGAAGCACTCTATAACGTTTGGATACCTCGGAAGCTTCAGAGCCTCCTGCAGTGCCTCAAGCCTCTTTCTGTCACCAAAGAACCTCATCTCCACATTTTTCCTGGCCAGATCCAGGAGGTCTTTCTTCTCGCCAAGCTTCGGCACGGTGACTTTGACCTTCTTTCCCTTGACCCTGGTCAGAAACTCTACCAGCGCGTCGTCCAGGGTTTCGGGAACTATCAGCTCCCCAGGAGGCTCGTTCTCAGAATAGTACTGGACCAGAAACTCCTCAAGGAAGCCCTCGCCAAAGGGGAAGACGAACTCCTCTTTTCCCTCAAGTGTGCCTTTGTAGATCTTGAAGAGCATCAGGTAGACGTTCTTATCGTCCACAAGATAGTTGAGTATGTCCTCATCGAGCTTTCTCTTCCTCTCCACAGCCTGCTTCTCCCGGAGGTTCTCCAGAGCTGAGATCTCGTCTCTCAACTCAAGCGCCTGCTCAAACTTCTGATTTTTGGCGTGCTCCTGCATCTCCTCTCTCATGGATTCGATAAGCTCAGAGATGTTGCCCTTCAAAACCGATTCAGCTCTCTTGACTCTCTCGTGGTACTCTGGCACAGTGATCTTTCCAATGCAGGGACCGCTGCAGACATCCATGTGGTAGCGGAGGCAGGCCTTCCTGGGAAGCTTCCTGCAGGTCCTCAGGCCAAAAGTCTTCCTGACCGCGTACAGTATGTAGTCCCGCTCTCTGGAAGAGACGAAAGGCCCAAAGTAGGTTCCAGGCAGAGCCCTCTTGCGAGAGATCCTGATTCTGGGAAATTCGTCATCTGTGAGATGGATGCATGCATAGTTCGATGAGTCCTTGAGCTTGATGTTGTACCTCGGCCAGTGCTTTTTGACCAGCGTGTTCTCCAAAAGCAGAGCCTCTACCTCTGTGTTCGTGACTATGAAATCGAGGTCGTGGATGGCCTGGACTAAGCTCTCAGTCTTCGAGTCATGATTGCGCTTCTGGAAGTAGCTGCCGACCCTTTTTTTCAGGTCTTTGGCCTTTCCAACGTATATGACCTCTCCATCTGCATCCTTATACAGGTAGCAGCCGGGGAGGTGAGGCAGCATCTCAAGGTCGATCATGCTTCTGAGCCTTATGCACCTGAGCCTTATGCACCTGAGCCTTATGCACCTGAGCCTTA
>CAZXDN010000018.1:22524-25073 GCA_964639235.1 uncultured Methanotrichaceae archaeon
GCCTTATGCACCTGAGCCTTATGCACCTGAGCCTTATGCACCTGAGCCTTATGCACCTGAGCCTTATGCATCCAATCCCTATGTGCCCAAGCCTTTGTTTTCATCGAGCATCTGTCTTCATCAAGCCTTTGTTTTCAAGCTCATGTGTTCAATCCTTTATGTCCAAACCTCTATCACTGACCTTATTTCGAGCAGCATCATGATCGCGGTCCAGCTATTTAATACATGTGCACAAATACATTGCCTGCACGTGGACGAATGCATCGGCAAGCGTCTGTTCTGATGGCGCCAAATCAGTGATTCCATCAATCAGCCCACAGAACATCCGGCGAAAGTTTGAAATCAGAAGAGTTAACATGATAAAAATAATTGTATACCTGGAAAGTGACATAAATGGCAAAAGATAATTCAACAAGAATTGAAGCAGAGCCCGGAAAGCAAGAAATGATCATTACGCACGAATTTAGCGCGCCAAGGGAGCTTGTATTTAAGGCATTTACTGATCCAGAGCTTTACGTGCAATGGATTGGTCCAAGAGGGCTTACGACCAACCTGGAGAAATTCGAGTCGAGAGATGGCGGATCATGGCGATTTATTCAGAGAGATCAAAGCGGGAGTGAGTATGCTTTTCACGGCGTGAACCATGAGGTCACAGCTCCTGAAAGAATCATCAGCACGTTTGAGTTTGAAGGTCTTCCGGAAAAAGGGCATGTCATTCTCGAAACAGCAAAGTTTGAAGCACTGCCAGGCAACAGGACAAAGTTAACGTCCCAATCAGTCTTCCAGTCGGTTGCCGATCGCGATGGTATGCTTCAGTCAGACATGGAAGAGGGCGTCAATGATTCATACAACCGTCTAGACGAGCTTCTGGAAAGGATTAAGAAAGAACAGCTGACATGAGTAAAATGTCAAAGAACAGGATAGCAGCTGAGGCCATTAGCGGCTACGCTTCTGTGAACGGCCTCAATATGTTAGGAGTTACGCAGTTAAATCGGTGAAAGTTAAACCCTATCGGAATAACTGTGAATATGCTAAAGATATCCCAATTTCAAGCATATCATTGCTAACTATGTTTCTACATTCAAGCATTATGAAATACAACTGCGTAACTCCTGCCTTAATATAACTTATGCCATATACGAATGCCCTGTCAAATGCGTAAGTCCTAATATGATGATGCGCCCAATATGTTTTATCAATGAAAGAGACACTCTAGTGGCTTTCCTTGATGCACACTTGGCGATACTGGGCCCTGAAACCGGCAGTTTTCCAGCTTCGCAGATCCATAAGGGCCTGATCATGAGACTGGAGTATCGAGATCTGTCTGAAGAATTCCAGGAGATGAACTTATCGTCGTCCAATGGGGCACAACATACCTGTTCAGCTTGTGCCGACCTTTGCAGATGCAATCACCAAAGCTGTGACGAGGGCAGCCAGCCTGAAAATGCAATAGCTGTAAAACGCAATAGCTGTAGAACGCAATAGCTGTAAAACGAAATAGCTGTAAGTTGGTCGTCATGAACTTCCGCAAATTTCGCTATGCTCCAGTCATTGTGCTCCTCGTGCTGTCGCCACTCATAGCCGAGTTTCTCTTCGGGGCTACTCCCATCAGCAACCTGGATGCTCTCTTGCCTGTAACCGCAATCTACGGCGGCGGAGCTGTCCTCATCCGAGAGCTGGCGCGCAGGCGTGGCCCAGGCTTTGGCAGGATCGCGCTGCTCGGAGCAGCATACGCCATCGTCGAGGAGGGGCTGGCACTGCAGTCGATCTTCAATCCTGGAGCTTTCAACGCTGGCCTCCTTGGGGGTCGTGCATTTGGGATCAACTGGGTGTGGAGCGAGTGGACCATAGGCTACCACATCGTCTGGTCCATCTCCATCCCGATTCTGCTCTCTGAGCTTCTGTTTCCAGACCGCAGGACACAGCCCTGGCTTGGCAAAATCGGCCTGGCAGCTGTCGGCGTCGTCTACGCAGCTGGAGCAATTGTCCTGGCAGTCACCTACCGCCTCTTCGTCGCCCCGGATTTCAAAGGCCCTGCGGCACTTGAAGTCGGCGCAGCTCTGGTGGCTGCAGTGCTCGTAGCTGTGGCGCTCTTCTGGCCGTTTTCGATGTCCAGGGCTCAAATATCCAGGGCTCAAATGTACATGGCTCAATCTGGCGTGAAAGCGAGAGAGGCTCCATCTCCCTGGATAGTCGGATTATTTGCCTTACTCGTTGCTGGCGCGTGGTTTGGCCTGCTCGACCTGCCGTACGTGCTGCGCACTGGATACCTGGTGCTGGTGCCCATGCTCCTTTACGCTCTGCTGGCTGCAGTCGTGGCCATCGTGATCCGGCGCTGGTCGGCTTCAGGCAGGTCGTGGGGCGACCTCCACAGTCTGGTGTTGGCGTTTGGAACCATGATTATCAGCATGCTCTGGGGATTCTTCTTTGTCACCGCTGGCAACCAAGTCGACCAGCTGGGTCAGGGCATATCCAGCATTGTGGCGATTATGCTGCTGGCCATCTTCGCCAGGCGGCTGCAGCAACGGGACCGCATCACAGCTGAATCG
>CAZXDN010000018.1:25173-36778 GCA_964639235.1 uncultured Methanotrichaceae archaeon
GCTGGCCATCTTCGCCAGGCGGCTGCAGCAACGGGACCGCATCACAGCTGAATCGCGATATGCACAGGACGAAACCATGACGAAAAGCTGGATTTTTCTAAGGCAATTTATTGAGTCTGCCAATGGTAATTTATTAATCTTCAGAGATTACATATGCTTATGAAGCCGCTGATCCTGGCAGCTTTGTTGGTCTGCATTTTATCGATCTGCGTATGTGCAGAGGAGAGAGGTGTTGAGATGAAAAGTTTGGAAGTTGTCATGAACTTCACAAAGGTTCCGATAAATTACACATGCGACGGCAGGAACGTCTCGCCGAAGATTGAGATTCATGGACTGGATGACAGCGCGAAGTCGCTGGCAGTTGTAATCGACGATCCCGACTCGCCGTCAGGAGCATTTACTCACTGGACGATATGGAACCTGCCGCCGATTGACATAATACCTGAAGGCCTGCCCAACGACCCAGTAGTCACGCTTCCGGTAGGCGAAGGTGAGATCACTGGTGCTGTCCAGGGGGCGAATAGCTATGGCAAAGTCGGGTACATGGGCCCCTGCCCTCCAAAAGGCGCCAACCACAGGTATGCCTTCAAGGTCTACGTACTGGATTCCATGCTCGACCTGAAGCCCGGATCGTCGAAGAGGGATCTGGAGGCGGCGATGAGAGACCACATCCTGCAACAGGGACAGGCCAACGCAACCTATGCCAGAGAGACGTCCTACGGCGACTAGGCAGATTTGGCGAGCGCACGCTTGATCTCAGCTAAACGTACCATCAGGGTCCAGGCGCTGACCAGGGCAGTGATCGTTAAGTAGATCACGACGAGCACCATCCAGTTGAGGATCTCCACGCTGCCCTGGATCAGGGATATCGATATCCAGATAAGGGCCAGGTAGCATACGGTGTTCGGTATCAGAAGCTGCTGCAGCACCTGGCCCGCATCCAGGCCGCGGATTTCAGACTTTCTGCCGAACTTGAGCCATAATGTCACAGTTTTCCACAGGCCCAGGAGCCCCAGGATGAGGAGAGGGCCGCCGGTTCCGCTGGGCGTCGGCTCCGGGATGGTGAAGATGAACGCAAAAGAGAGGATCATGATGAAGTTCCTGAATGTCTGGTCTGACAGGGCTCTCACAGCCTCGGTCTTGTCGAGCGAGACGATGGTCTCTATGTGCATTGAGACTGCTACGAAGAGCAGGCCAACCAGAGTGGCAGCTGAAGCTCCGGCAAGCATGTAGAAGTTCTGCCAGCCTGCAACAGCCGCTGAGAGGGCGCTTTCCACATCCAGAGCTTTCATTTGTAAGACATATAAATATTTCTTGAAGACTTTTCGGGGGGCCGGTTGCAGATGGGAATCGTTAAGAGTCCGCGCCCAGATTAATAGCAGGCAATCTCACACAGCCCAAGAACCACTCAGAGGTAGTTTATGTTCCGTTCGAAGATGCTGATCGATGGCAAGCTTGTGGATTCAATCTCTGGAGAGATCTCTGTCATCAGGAATCCGGCGAACCGGGAGCCTGTGGCTGAGGTCTCAATTGGGAGCCGGGAAGATGCTCGTCTGGCGCTTGAGGCAGCCCAAAGGGCCTTTCTTGCCTGGTCAAGAGCCACCAGCTCACAGCGCGGAGGTGTGCTGCACTCAGGCGCAAATCTCGTGCGCCACAGGGCAGAAGAAATTGCAGGGCTTTTGACATCGGAGCAGGGCAAGCCCCTGAAGGACGCCAAAAGAGAAGTTCTTCGCTCAGCGGATGCCCTGGATTACTTCGCTGAGGAAGGGAAGCGAAACATCGGCGAATGGATTTCTGGACAGGGATCGAGGTCGATTGTGGTACGGCAGCCCATAGGCGTCGCTGCTCTCATCACTCCCTGGAACTTTCCAGTAGAGCTGCTCGCCTGGAAGCTGGGGCCGGCTCTTGCAGCCGGCTGCACGGTTGTTGCCAAGCCCCCAAGCCTTGCGCCTCTTGCAGCCTCTGCGCTGGTCATGGCGCTTCACGATGCAGGAGCGCCGCCGGGAGTCGTGAATCTGGTCAACGGTCCTGGCTCAGAGGTCGGGGCAGAACTTGTCGAAAACCCAATCTCCAGGAAGATAGCGTTCACAGGCGAGACTGCAACCGGGAGGCAGATCATGGAGAAGTCTGCAAAAACCATAAAGCGCGTCTCGCTTGAGCTTGGAGGCCAGTCGCCGTTCATCGCTCTTGAGGATGCGGACGTGGACGGGGCAGTGGCCTCCTGTGTCCAGAGGTCGTTCTCGAACACCGGCCAGATCTGCATAAGGATCAACAGGATCTACGTGGCAGAGGAGATAGCCGAAGAGTTCACCTCCAAGTTCGTTGACAGGGTCAAAAATCTGAAGGTGGGAGACGGCTTTGACCCATGCACAGATCTCGGACCCATGTTCAGCGAGGCACAGCGCCAGAAGGCAAAAGACCACATCTCAGACGCGCTGTCAAAAGGGGCGAAGCTCCTCTGCGGCGGCCGTGAGCCTGAGGGCGCTGAGTACTCCAGGGGCTTCTTCTTCTTGCCAACTGTGCTCTCTTCAGTCGACCACAGCATGAAGGTGATGCAGGAGGAGACCTTCGGGCCTGTGGCTCCGATAATGACCTTCAATAGCCTGGATGAGGCCATAAGGCTTGCCAACGACACAGCTTACGGATTGGCGGCATACATATTCACAAGAGATATCTCCAAGGCGATCTACGCCTCAGAGAGGATCGAGGCTGGAGGTATCGGCGTCAACACTGATAACGTGATAGAGATGCAGGCTCCATTTGGCGGCTGGAAGGAAAGCGGCTTGGGAAGAGAGCTTGGGCACTTCGGGCTGGAGAGCTACCTGGAAGTAAAACACATAAGAATCAAGCTATAGAGAAGCCAGTGTATAGAATGGAAGAGATGTGCCCTGGCTTTGAAGATCTGCCAGGGCATCCCAGCCGTTATCCATGCCGCTGAGGAGCTTGTGCTCAGGCCCAATGCTTTTTGCAAATCACCTCCTCAAAAGCTATCAGGCAGTTGAACACTGTTGAGGCGCTTGCCGTACAGCCTAATGCTTTTCTGTAATCGTGATTTCTGTGCTTGTGATCCATCGTAATTCTGTGCGCTTGTGATCCATCGTGATTTCTGTGCGCTTGTGATCCCTGTCCATCTGTGATCTCTATGCGCTTGCGGCGCCAGCAACTGAAGCATTTGAAGCGGTGGCATTTGCAGCTGAAGCATTTGCTGCATCTGCCATTGCCTGGTAGAACGGGATCAGAGCAGAGTCATCGACCATCGTTCCAGTGTTGACCCACTTCCCGCTCCAGTCTTCGAGTGAGACCTGCGACTCTCTGTCTGCGGCCATTGCAGCCCCCATCGATATTGCCTCTTCCTCGTCTCCTAATACGATCTTAGCAAGCTCTTCAGAAGTGAAATCGCTTACAGTCATGGTGGGATACCACATTGCGTACTTGGAGTCGTTTATGAGATCTTCGAAGCTGGTATTGCCGTATCTCATGTTCCAGTAGGTCATGCCTTCGGGATAGGCGATCTCAGTGGCGACGACGTACTTATATTCTGGACATACATCGTCGGATATAGACTCAAATTTATACCATTCGGACCCTTCCCCCTCATCGAATCCTGGTCCGTTCATTTTTCCTGCAAACCGGTATTCGCTTCGGCACTGGAGCTCTCCATCAGGGCCGTAAAATGTGATGTTGTTTCCGGACACTTCTATGGTGCTGAAGTCTGCCTGAAATATCTGCCTTGTGAAGTTTCTGGCATCGTCTGCAGAAAAACTATCATCGTCTCTGGCAGTTGCGAGATCTCCCATCAAGAGAAGTCCAACTATCATGGTAACTATGCATAAGCCTTTCAATCTATTCATCTCCCGACCTGTTCGTTTTTTATCTTGATTTGCTGCAATATGCAAATATGAGATTAGGTGTATTAGAAATCGCTCCTAATTACGTTAGATTTTGGCCATTTTTGCCGAATATCCCATAGATGCTACTCATGGAGAAAGGCTTACCTCAGAAAAACACCATGCGAGATTATGGAGTCCCGAAAGCTGGCATTTGATGCCAGTAGAAGAGGTGATGAAGGAGGGTTCATATCTGCCGCGAGAACGATGGATTTGTTCTTGGCCAAAAAGCCCAATGATGTTCTATTATGGTATGACCTCCAGGAACACCGAAGATCTGTCAGAGAACGTTGCAGATGGGCTTAAAAGTGGGGGTGCTGAGGTCACGGTAAAGAACGTGACTGATGCAAGCATTAGTGAACTTAGAGATTACGATGCAATCGTATTTGGATGTCCCACTTATGGAAGTGAAGAGCTGCAGGATGATTTTATCGATTTCAACGCAGCAATGAGCAGCATATCCCTGAAAGGAAAAAAGGCAGCTGTTTTTGGCACAGAAGATAGCAAAACATATCCAGATTCGTCCTGTCAAGCGGTATATCCTCGAAGACATGCTGAAGAAGTGCGGTGCCGAGATAGTCGTTGATGGATTAAAGGTCGACGGTGACGTAATTGAGGCAACTGGAGTTGCAGAAACCTGGGTGTCGGAAGTTGCAGGAGCTATTTAGCATTTTCCTTTTCGACAGCACATTGGACAGTCTTTTAAGTCTGTCCATCCAACCATCTTTATTTGAGACTACTGCATAAATCCAGGCTCAACATCGGCCATTCCAGCTCAGCATCCCACTCACCGCTGTTCTAAAAGAGCCGTATCTATGAAGTCTGACAGATCTCGGTTATGCGGATAGCTAAATCTTTATATCTCGCTGAGAATGCGATTAAGAAGGGGAGACCAGATGAACGCAGCAGATCTCACAGATGATTATGAGAAGGCCCTTGGCACGTATGAGAGGATGCTGGCCTTCGAGATGGATGAAGGGCTGAGGTCCAACATTCACAAAAAGATTGGCGACATCCACCTGGAGATCTCGAAGCACAGGGACAGGAAGGAGAACTGCGGCAGAGCAATAGCATCGTATAAGAAGGCCCTGGAGACCTTCAGCAGAGAGCATTTCCCAATCCAGTATGCCAATGCCAACAACGGCCTCGGTTCTGCATACGGTTTCCTGGCCGAGATCGAGGAGAGGGATGCGAACCTGAGGGCTTCTGCAAATGCATATGAGGAGGCCTTGAAGGTTTACAGCCAGGAGAGCCCCCATTATGCTCCCGCCCAGATCAGGCTCGGAAACATCTGCAGCGCTCTTTCTGAGATCGATGATCTTCCCGGCAACTGCAAGAAAGCAATAAACGCATACAGAGAGGCTCTGAGGCTCTGTCCTGAAAACTCTCCTGATGACCTCGCCTCTATCCAGTCCAGCCTGGGAATTGTTTACCGAAGGCTTGCTGAGTCTGAGGATAAAGCCGAAAACTGCAGGAAAGCCATATCCGCCTATGAGGAAGCTCTGAAGGTCTACCTGGTGAAGAGATATCCGCTGCAGCATGCAGACCTCCAGACCAACATCGGCAACGCCTACGTAACCCTGGCCGATGTTGAGGACAAGGCAGAGAACTGCAAGAGGGCCATAGATGCCTATAACAGGGCTCTGGAGGTGCACACACTCGACCGCCATCCAGTGCAGCATGCCTCAGTCCTGAACAACCTGGCCATAGCCTACATCAAGCTGTCAGAGGCAGAGGACAGGGCCAAGAGCTGCAGGCAGGCCATAGCCGCCTGCCAGGAAATCATAAGAATCCGGCCTCCAGGAAGCTTGCAGCATGCTACAGCTCAGAACAACCTCGGCAACGCCTACATAGTCCTGGCCGAAGCAGAAGAAGGAGATGATAACTGCAGGCTGGCAGTTGAGGCTTACGACAAGTCTCTCCTGGCTTACTCGCTGGAAAAGTCGCCTGCCCAGTATGCTGCAGCCCAGAACAACCTGGGGAGCGCCTACATTATCCTCTCAGGATACGAGAACAGGGCTGAGAACTGCAAGAAGGCCATAGAGGCATTTGAAGAATCGCTCAAGGTCTACACAGAGGAGTCATTTCCCGAAGACCACGCAGAGACCGAAAATCACCTCTGGCTGGCCTATACAATGCTCGCCCAGGAGGTGGAAGAGAAAGAGAATAGGGCCAAGAGCGCTGCCCTGGCGGCAAGAGCCTGCGAGGAGGCGCTCAAGTTCTACTCCAAAGACGACCCACGCTACGCCTCCACATTGAAGGATCTGGCCATAGCCTGCAACATGCTCGCAGGCGCAAAAGAGGGTGCTGAAAAGGCACAGTGCTGCAGAAGGGCCATCTCGATCTTAAGCGAGCTTCTGAAGATCTTTCCCCAAAAAGAAAACCCGCCAGAGCATGCTGAGCTGCTGACCATGATCTGGTCTTCCTACACCTCATTGGCCGAAGTTGAGAACAAGGCTGATAACTGCCTCCTGGCTGCCGAAGTCTGCGAGAAGGCAATCGAGATCTACAAGGATGAGAGCCCAGGAGAATGTGCAGACTGCCAGAAGAACCTGGGCTACACCTACGTCACCCTGGCAGAAGCGCAGGACAAGGCTGTCAACTGCAGGAGAGCCATACTGTCCTACAAAGCTGCGCTTGAGACATTTACCCAGGAGACGTCGCTTTCGGACTACGCCGACATTCAGAGGGACCTCGGATACACATACCTGATCCTGGCAGAGGAAGACAGAGACGAGATCGCCTGCAGAAAGGCCATAAGGGCATATCGAAAGGCTGCAAATGCATATTCTGAGCTGCACTGCGAGTTTGAAAAAGATGATCCAGACCCATTAGCAGAGGAGATCAGGTTCAGGGCTGAGAGATGCAGGTGGGCGCAGGACGCCTGCAAGGCCAGGCTCAAGATCCTCAAGAAGCTAAACAGCCCCTGAAATTACATTGGCAGGAAAATCGTTGAGGATCAGAAGGAGAAGAAGAGTGATTGAAAGAGGATAAGAGGTTAGACGATGAGCAGAACTGATGGCCTTACAGATGAGCAGGCTAAAGAGTATTTCGAGCGCTCCTACAGGGCTGCAGACGGCCTCTGGTTCATGAAGGTCGAGGAGAGGTACGGGCTTGAATCCGCTCTGGAGATCGACGATGAGGTCTGGAAGGTCTTGCCCAAGATCCAGGCCAGGATGATCAGGTCCATGCTTGGCGCAGAGGAGAGCCTTGAGGGCCTGGCAAGGTGCATCAGCACCAGGCTGGATCTGGAGGGATTCGAGTTTCAGGCACAGGGTCATGAAGACGCGCTAGAGATTCTGATTAAGAGATGCCCCTGGCACGACCTGATGGTAAAATCCGGCAGAGAGCACCTGTCCCAGAAGATCAGCAGCCTGATATGCACAGAGGAGAACTCGGTCTGGGCCTCTCAGTTCGGCGAAATTAGCTTCGAGCCCGTAGATCAGATCTGCCGGGGCTCAGATGGATGCAAGCTGAGGTTTGTCAGAGGATCGAAGGTTTGAGGTTCAGTTTGTCGGACACTGCTTATTCAGGCGCACTGCTTATCTTTGGCAGTCCACTGCAATTGGTTTATTTAACCTTTCACGATCTATGACCTATGGGTTTAGAGCAGCCGGGCGTGATTTGGCTTTTCGTTAAATTGTGCTCTGTCACGAGCCTACTTTATCATGAGCCTCTTTATCATGAGCCTATATGTATTCACCACAGAGATCTTCACCCATTAAGGTCCACTTAACTCCATAGCATAGCGGTCTGCTAATTTCAATCATGCAGGAGATAAGCCTGATCAAACTAAGCCTGATCAAACGCGGGGAAATGGGCACTTTGGCGAGCCTCAGTCGAGCTGGATCAAATGCCTGGAGGCAAAGTTCGAACTGGAACAGCCTGACTGCCTGCTGTTTCCCAGGAGCCACGCGAGTTTATATAACCGTTTAAATAGCGCCTTAAATAATCGCTTAGATGCTGACTTGCTGCTGAGCACTGCCAGATGCCATTTGTCCAATCACCTTATATCTTATCGATTCATCTAAAGGCATATGGCCTCAGGCAGCGGTCTGAAGATTCTGGCGTGGGCATCAGTCCTGCTCCTCTTCGTCATTGCTGCCTATATAAGCAGACCCCTGATAGGCACAGTAATGTTCGGCATATTGCTGACTTACATGCTCTATCCAATCTACAAATTAGCACTTTCTAAAACTAAATCGGAGAGGCTGTCCTCTCTAATTGCTGTATCAACAGTATTGATGGCAGCAGCCCTGATTGTCCTGATCGCTTATCTTACTGTCTTATGGGGATTGGCCGGCGTTTCCTCAGACTTGTCTGTGGCCCAGAATATCAATGCGACCAATTTCAATACAACTAATTTCAATGCAACTAACCTCTGGGACAAACTGGGAGTATCGCCTAAACTCAATCATTCGCTCGAAGCCAATCGCTCCCTGGAAATTAATCAATCTCTTGGAATCGATAGACTATCAGGAATTAACAAATCTCTTGGAATTAACGACTCATTAGGAATAAATCAACCTCAGGGGATACATAAGCTTACGACAATGATCCAGGAAGGCATGGTCTATCTGATAACTTCGTTCATCCTTCCGACCATCGTTCAAGAGGCGGTGGACGTCTGGATCCGTCCCATCCTGGAAAGCGGAGTATTCAACTTCCTCTTGGCCATACCAATTTTCCTGGCCCAGCTGATAGGTGCAACCTTCCTTGCATACTATCTCATCCTGAACGGAAGAGGAGCTGCCATAAGGTTGCCCGATCTTCTTCCAAAGCATCATAGGATAGTTGGCCGCTATTATTTAAACGAGCTGAATGGAGCATTTAAGTCGCTCTTCACGGTAAACTTTGACATCGCCGCGTATAATGCCCTTATGGGAATTATCATTTTTTCCCTGATAGGAGTGCCTCTTGGAGCTATATGGGCAGTAATGGCAGCAGTCCTATCTCTGGTCAGGTTTTTTGGCCCGTGGCTCGTCTTCGTGCCGCTGTCCGCCTCTCTGCTCCTGGCAAATGATTTTTCAAAGGGATTTTTCGTGCTTCTCTTTGGATTTGCCCTGCTGGAATATGTGCCGGAGCACATCTTGCGGCCCAGGATATCTGAAGGGAGCTACAGGGTCAACACTGCATTTGCGTTTCTGTCTTACGTAGCGCCGGTTTTAGTGCTAGGACCACTGGGAATCATCCTAGGACCCTTTGTGTATGGATTGCTGATCGCAGCCTACAGAACAGCGCTTGAGTTCAGCGAAAAAGGCCCGATTGCCGGCGGCGAGCCTCAGTTGCCTGTAGAATTAGACCCTGTAAAGTGAGACCCTGCAAAGTGAGACCCTGCAAAGTGAGGCCCTGCAAAATGAGGCCCTGCAAAATGAGGCCAAAGCAACTTATCATATTGCCTTGCATGCTCTGTATAGCCGCAGGATTTTAAGTAGCCGCAAAATTCAAAGCTGGGTTATCATATTGGTTATGAAGTGTTATGAACTTGACACCATTATCGATTTTCTGCATTAAATCGACGATGCAGTTGATGATGCTGACCATTTTTCTGGAGTCTTCTTCACATATTTCACAGCATATCGCAAAGCATTGGCCGTATAACTCAACTTTAATGAGAATTCGATTATGAATAATTATGAACTTTTCTTAAATAGGCCTAAATAGAGGTAAATAGAAGAACAGCTTTACATGTCTATACAGCAGTTCTGAAGGAAAAGCGGGACGAATAAAGAACTAATCGAGTCAAAGTCCTTAAAACAACGCATTAGTGGGGGAAATAATGTTTAACACAGAGAGAAAGAACGAGAAGGGAGAGATCGAAGTGGCGATCTGCCCCCTCTGCAATCTGCGGGTAGAATTCGTGGGCGCTCCAATGGTCAGATGCTACTCTACTGGGGAAACCTATGAGCGAGAGAAAATCGTCTGGACCCTGAAATCAAAAGCCTCCAAAATAGGGTACGACGTGGAGAATATTAGAGGCAACGACATAGTGCAAGATTTCTTGCCCAACTCAAGCAAGGTTCAGGATGAGGTAGAGGCATAGTATCCTTTTTGACGATTCGATGCTGCCTCAGCATCTCAATTTTAAGCAAATTGTTCTTCATCAGCTAACTGTGCAAGCTGGAGCAGCAGATGTAGAGGCTCTTCCATACGAGATCTCGAAGCCATCAGGCAAAACCACCATCTGATAGCCCAAAAGTCCTCTTCCCAGAAGGTCGATCTGGCCCTGGATATCGGAGCTTCTAACCCTTACCTCTTCTGGCCCTATCGCACCTGGCCGGCTGAGGCTCCTGTGCATTATGTATCTGAGCCTCCACCCGAACTTTATTTTCAGCGCCTTTATGGCCAGACCGCAGGAGAAGATGTTCTGCAGGCTCGCCCTGTTCTTAGGTGAGACCATGCAGCAGACGTGCTCAAAGCCCATATCCTGGATGGCTCTCAGGTGGATGCTCTGCATTCTCTTCTGGAGAGAGTTGCCCCTGTAGTCAGGGTGGACGGCAACAGTTGCAAGATGCGCCACCTTATCCAGCTCCTCTTCTGGAAGGCTCACGTCAGACCCGAAGTTATCCTCCCCGAATACCGGAAAATCGATGCCATTATAGGCGATGAGACCTTCATCTGTGAAGATGCCGATAAAAGAGCACTCCTTTTGGAAAAGGTGACTTAACTGGTCTGGAGAGCGAGCCCTGAAGATCTCTTTGTCTGTCAGCTTCCTTACAATTGTTTCCTGAAGGTCGAGTATATCTTTCAAGTAGCTCTCGTCGATGAACCGCATCTCATAGCTCATGCCTCTCTGCAGCGGAGTCCCTCTGTTCTTCGTTATCCTTCCAACCTCTATCTCAGAGCACATCTGCATCACCTCCTGAGCTGGGCTGATCTACTGGCCGACATTACTGATCAGCTTTCTAATGATGGATCGACTTGAATCATATAGTTTGTCCAAATTAAATATATACTGATGACTTCCTATATAGACGATATATTGCCAAAGTTGCAGCAAAGCATTCTACATAGATCAGGGCCAGATAGAGTCGCAGCAGCTCGAACTGCGGCAAATCCAAATGGTATGTGCTAGCTCACCTTAATGAGCATCAGTAAGCCCATTTCACGATGTCTCGCATACATGTCCAAAAGAGAATCTTTGGAGAAACTGTTAGAGCCACTTCTCCCTATGGAATTACTCACATCAACTATATGCACTTCTGACCAGATCAGTCTTGCCAATATCGATCTCATGCCATTTGATTTCCTGGAAGAATATCTACTTAATGCTAAATTTAATTATTATCTTATGTCTTACGCAGATCTCGAAAGACTTATATCAAAGCTTATTGATATCAACTAATGAAGTGCACAGAGGGATGGGAGAAAAGCTCAGAGCTGGACCGACTTGACCGGCCAAAATAAGCGCATCAAGCAATGCCAGGTAGGCTGAGCTTGATTGTTAAACCTGGCAGTCCGAGATTGGTGGGTTAGATCTGACAGACCAATCCCGGCAGGCAGAAAAAGGCTAAATCCAGCTAGCTGAGCGTTTGAGAGGCTCAAGGCCGACAAAAACCATCAGAGGAGTGGGTAGCAATTTCAGAGTTTATGCTCAACAGGTTAATCACATCATCTCCGATATCCGTCCTGGGCACAGCCATGACGTCCGCCTTTGCAGTCGCCGATTCTATCGCCAGTTTGACTTCTGATTCAATCTCTGACTTAACTTCTGATTC
>CAZXDN010000018.1:36878-39480 GCA_964639235.1 uncultured Methanotrichaceae archaeon
CCGATTCTATCGCCAGTTTGACTTCTGATTCAATCTCTGACTTAACTTCTGATTCAATCTCTGACTTAACTTCTGATTCGATCTCTGACTTGACTTCTGATTCGATCTCTGACTTGACTTCTGATTCGATCTCTGACTTGACTTCTGATTCAATCACGGGTCCAACCTCTGATTCGATTGCTTTTGGCGCCTGGAGGCAAATCTGAGATGTCCTCAAAGGGAAATGTGCCCCTGGTCATAGGGGCTGTATCCATATTGATAATCCTGGGAGCCGTCCTGTTCTACAACTCGTTCATGATCTCTTCCAAAAATGCAGCGCCTCTGCCAGACCTCAAGTCAACCGACCTGGAAGGAAAAGAGATCTCATTAAGTGATTACAGGGGCAAGCCCCTGATTCTCCACATAACCAACATAGAAAATCCGGTATGCACTGAGTGCGAGCACGCTTTGAGCGGTCAGCTAAAGGAGCTGGACCTGCTGAAGCAGAAGCACCCCGATGTGGAGATAGTGACTCTGAACATGAGGAAGAACCCTTACTCTAAAGACGGCATGACCTTATCAGAGAGATGGTGGGCAGTCAATGTGACCTGGCCCTGGGTAGAGGACTTTGAGCCTTATCCTCTCTCAGGCAAGTACGTGGACTACTCAACCATCGCAGGGGGATTCTCCAACCCGACCCTCGTCCTGATAGACAAGGAGGGAAGAGCAGCTGGCCTGTACCACGTCTACCAGCTTGCGAAGGGCGATATCGATGGTGTCCAGAGCGCTGATGTTCTCTATGCCAAGATAAAGAGCATAGAGAGCGGCGAGTGGTCTGGATTTGAGGGAAGTGTGTCCCAGCAGAGCGTCTCTTACGCAGGCATGTTCGCCCTTGGGATCATCACCTCTCTCTCTCCATGCTCAGTTGCACTCCTCCTGGCCATGTTCTCCTACATCATGACCACCCGAAGGAAAGAGGAGTACCTGGACAAGTCCATCTCGACTTCAAGAGAAGGGATGATGATAGGCTTTGCCTTCACCCTCGGAATGGCTGTGGTCTTCTTCATAATCGGGCTCTTCCTCTCAGACCTGGGCTCATTCGTCAGGGAGGCGCGCTCCTTCGACCTGGCTGCAGGACTGATGATGATCGCTCTTGGAATCACGAGCTTCAAGCCGCTAAACGAGATACTGGAGCCACTGACATCCAGGGTTCACATTAGAGGGCCAAACTCAGAAGGAAAAAGCTTCTTAGAAAACTCGGTTGAGTTCTCTATTGGGCTTTTCAGGTACTCTGCGTTCATAGGCGCGTTTACTCTCGGAGCCTTCTTCGCCCTCGGCTGGGCGCCCTGCGCAGTCTCGCTGGTATTTCCTGTGCTCATCTGGCTCATATCCCAAGACGTCACTCCCTTGACAGGAGGGCTGATGCTTTTTGCCTTTGGAGCAGGCCACGGCGTGCCGGTGATACCCATATCGACCTTCTCAAGGGCGGTAGGAAGCAGGGTTGGAGAGAAGTACATGGCAATTGGCAGCTGGCTTACCAAGGCGTTTGGGGTCGCGGTAATCCTGATGGGAATAGTCTATGCAGCCAGGTACTTCGGAGTAACATATTGGTGATCTGCAAGGCTATATTTCATGAATGCCGTTTAAGAGTAGAGCTGAACGTGGCTGAATAGAGCTAAAAGAGCTGGACGCGGCTGAATAGAGCTAATCGGGCGGATTCAGGATGCTCTGCGGGCATACCTGAATCGCGCCAACGTCTTTGGTCCCCATAAGAACACCACGATCACAGCAGTGATAGCGATGAGCCCATAGCCGATAGCCCCATCCCACAGTTCAAAGGTTGAACGGCTGCCGGGAAATATGCTCCTTCCAGTATTGGTCACGGCGTGAAAGAGTATGGCTGAAATGACGCTTTTTCCAGTGTTGTTATAGAGCCAGACAGTCAGAATCCGGAAGCTGACGGCAAGCATTACTCCTCCCAATATGATCAATCCCAGGCTCTGGCCAATTGCAATCTCCGATGGGAAATGCCATGCCGCATGGATCAATCCAATGATGAGGCTGGCTGAAAGGGCAGTGTAACGGGCTTGCATGGGATCTGTGACATATCCAGTATAGCCAAGCTCTTCGCCTGCGGCTGCGAAAAAGAACGCAATAAAGAGGAGCGGCGTCAGAAGGGGCGGTGTCCAAACAGCAGGGACTGGCAGCCCGACGAGACGCATTATCACGTAAGTGAGCACGTAGATAAACGGCGTCAAGAAAAGGGTGGGAATGTACCAGACCTTATTCGTGATCCTCTTATAATCGAAGGTCCTTTTCAACAGGTTCTTTACGCTCTCAAATCCCTCTTCCCTGTACACGAGGATGGATGCTGCCACCATTGGAGTAAAAGTGGCCACTATGTCTGTCACAGGAAGATTATCCACTGGAATGTGCATCGGATGAATGGCATTAATTATCCAAAGCGGAATAGAAAGAGCGTAAACCAACAAAAAGAATAGAAATGGCGACCTTCTGGACGATGCGCTGGTGTTCATGACTTGTAGCCTCCTAGAATGATTAATAGAGTTCACAGAGTAAATAGATGGAAGAATGACTATACCACAAAAATGACACAAAAATT
>CAZXDN010000019.1:0-25514 GCA_964639235.1 uncultured Methanotrichaceae archaeon
TAATGTTACAGTGTATTAGCTGAAGACCCTTTTGACCCTTCATTGCATTCACATAAACTGAAAGGGAAACTGGAGGGAATATGGGCTTGCAAGGTAGATTACGATAGCCGTATACTCTTTACGTTCCTGCAAAACCCGGAGACGGGCCAAGAAGATATCCTTTTGGTATCGGTGGGAACACATCGGGATGTTTACTAACTGCAATTATCCTATCTCATATCGATAATTCTAGTGTTATAAATGATGGCCTCCTTCCTCACAGCTTTCACCTCGAAGCTTCCATTTTGCCTTCTTATCCAGGTCATCCATTATTCTGGAAAACAAATTATATACAATCCCGCTCAAGGTTGGCGCTGGCATCTGAGATGTAGGCTTCGTCACGCGCCTGGAAGTAGTCAGCGATCTCTTTCTTGGAAATATCATAATCTACCTCACGATATTTGATCGTCTTTTTAGTAGCTAACGTCTCTTTAATCGCCTATCCGATGAATTCCGAGATTTTGGGGTAGATTCAGCATTTACTAATTGCCAGACCCACTTAAGATCTGTGGCTGAGACCCTAGAGTGCGATTTCTCTTCTTTAAGTTTAGCTTTGTTCATTATCACATGGATATTGACGCGCTTTGAAAACTTGAATCCAAGCTAGTTCAGGCTGTTAGCTCAGCTATCACCGCACCTCTTTTGCTCCAAGGAACTGGCATGACCTCGTATTTTTCGAGTGCATCCATCACGCTGGATGAGATCTCCCGTTCTGAGTCATTTAACAACGCGTATGCTTTGGAATCTGGGGAGCGTACTTCTTTTGTATCGAACCATGCAAATGCCGCTGATTGGGCTTCATCCCTGTTTGGGCGATTTATGGCCTTGAGAATCCTCTCTGGATGCCTCTTCGACTTTGGGATAGCAAAGTCAAAGAGATGGTCGTAGCCGCTCTTTCCAGTGAATTTAACCTTTTCGATGTAGCGTACGTCGTTTTGATCCAGCCAAGTCACAACGTCTTCATAAAATAGGCTGGATACCATAGGCGAAGCTAGGTAGAAAAGATCGTTTACAGCTAGCATTGCCTGGATAAGATTATGCTTGCGTAAGGCAAAATCTTCTGGTGAAGCTCTAACTTCAAGGGCTCCTTGTGTCAGCTTTATCCCGAACCCATTTAGGGTCATGTTGAGTAGTGCAGTCCTTTTAGGGCTATCAAGTTTGCAGCCTGACTGCTCTAAATCATCAAGGATATAGCCTTCATCAGTTAGAATATAACTCCCATTTTGCCGCCTGACGTAGATCTGAAGGTAATCATTATGCCTATCCAGGTATGGCGTGGTGATCTCGACCCAGCCATCAACTTCTCTAAGGGAGGTTTTTCTCCTCAACCATTTGACGTACTGGTCCATCAGATCCTGTATCTCATTTATCATTCTATCCCTTTTTGAATATTGGGCGGCTTGACTATCTTGCAGTAGCGCATGAAGTCCTGCAGTGTCTGCCATAGATCTGGTATGCTGGGGAACTCATCTATTGGGGCAAGTTTTGCCCATTTATCTCCATAGCCTTCTCGATATATGTGTATGTGGGGGCAGGGAATCTCTTCACCATCAGGATTGCGATGTAGTGCTCCTCCTATATCTAGCCTTACGAGTACAACTACTTGCCGAGCCCTATTTTGATAAGTTGCCTTCTTGAGGTCTATTCGGTTGCGCCTGATATCGAGCAGGAAGCTCTCCCTCTTATCTGCCGATATAAGTGGAACGATGATAGAGCCACCTGAGCCGGGGTAATATACTACGTTATCGTTCTCTCTATGCTTTGGCATGGCGATCAAGCTATCGGCTTCCTCTTGCGTGAGATCTACATCGACCATCGAGTGCTACTGATAAGCTCTATTATTTAGCTCTAACCTAAAATAAATTTTGGACTTATGTTTTGGATACAGCACCATTTGTCTATCCCCTTAAATCGAATCGATCTCTATTATTTTGCCGTAATACCCCGAAGCTTGCTGCAGGGTGCATCGACGTCGGTTGACTTTGAATAAATTGTGACGCTTGTAGACACGCCGCCAAAATGTGGTTAGTTAATACTAAATACCTATTCTAGAAATTATAGATGCAGTTTTCTGGCCGTACAGCTTTCATCCTAAAAAAGGCTGCTAAATGGTGAGTCTTTAAAAGATAATGTCCTACTTCGTGGACACTATCTTTATCACATCTCCATCTTTAAGCTCGTACTTCTCGCCTAGCCTCATCTTGCTCTTGGCGTCCACTGCGAAGAGGAAGGTGTCGCCGATGTCTGAGTGAATCCTGTATGCAAGATCTCTTGCAGTCGATCCCCTCTTCATGAGGATGGCGTCGGGAAGCACAACTCCCTTGGTGTTTGTGAACTTGCTCTCGTCTTCCACAGGGTAAAGAACGATGTAGTCCAGGAGGTCAAAGACTGCCCTGTTGAGACACTCCTGCACGCCTGTTGTCCCGAACTGCTTAAGGAGTGCCCTGAGCTTCTCAAGGGCTGCCAGCTGAGCTTTGTTTGGCTGGCCTAAGATCTGGAAGTCCGAGTCACCTGGCAGATAGCTGATCAGGCCAGCCTTGTCGGCCATCCGAAGAGCAATCTCTGCGGCACCGCTTACTGCGATTACGATGTGGCCAGAGTCTTTTAAAGCCAGGAGGCTGTCCACGAACTGCTTTGGAGCAATGTCCACCTTGTTCGCGGCTATGATCATGGGCTTGCTGTATTTCCTCAGCAGGTTTGCAAACCTTGCCAGGTCCTCATCCTTCCAGGCGCCTGGATCGGACTTCATATCAGAGAGGGCCCTTCTGATGTGAGCATCGAAGACGCCCACGCCTCCAAGCTGGTCAGCCAGAATCTGCTCAGGCTTGCCGCCGAGGGCCCGGTAGTTCCTCATGAGCTTGTCCCAGTTGCTCTTGAGTATGCCGAAGATCCACATCCCTATCTCGTATTCCAGGAACTTCACGTCGTTGATGGGATCGTAGTTGCCAAGGCCAACAGGGTTTCCCTCTGCGTCTGTGGACCCGGAGGCGTCAAGGACGTGGATCACAGCTTCAGCAACGCGCAAAGCGTCCAAAAACTCGTTTCCAAGGCCCTTTCCAAGGTGGGCGTCTGGCACCAGGCCTGCGACGTCTATAAGCTCGATTGGTATGAACCGGACTCCATCCTTGCACCTGCCGCAGCCATCTTTCAGGCCCAGGTCCCTGCACGGGCACTTGACCCTGACGTAAGAGACTCCGTGGTTGGCGTCAATGGTGGTGAAAGGGTAGTTCGCGATGTCCACTTCTACCAGGGTAGATGCCTTGAAAAAGGTTGATTTGCCGGAGTTGGGCTTTCCGGCGAGCCCTACAGATAACATATTTTGTCCATTAGCGTTTGATGTCTACTGCGCCGCCCCTCTCTCTGATTTCCTTGGCCTTGGTCTCGAAGCGCTCGTTCTTGCCTGCGGCAAGCCTCCAGGCCAGAAGCCTTCCCTTGTCTGCCAGGGGCTTCTCCTGGACCGCTCCTGCGGCAACTGCATCCTGATAGACCTTCTCGCCTATCTCTGTGCGCACGAGCACCGTGGACCAGCCTGATGAAGAGCCAACGCTTCCAACTGAGACGTCTGAGAGCTCAGAGGCGAAGTCGAAGCAGGGCCCGCAGCCTCCGAACGTGTACTGGTCTGTCTCGGCGATTGGAACCTCGTGGGCCTGTCCCTTTGCTATGACCCTGAACATCCCCTTCTTGATCTCGAACCTCTCGACATCCTTTGGCTCCAGGCCGAACTTGCCCTTGACCAGGCCTTCCATGAGGGTGTCGTAATCGAAGTTCTCCATGCAGAAGAGCCCGACTAGGAGGGCTATCTTCTCCTGGCCCACCTCATAGGGCTCGCTTGAGAGCTGCACTTTCCTCAATGCCTGAATCTGGCAGGGAGTGCCTACAAAGCCTATCTTGGAGAATCCCTTCTCTATGGCCTCCTGCACTCCTATGACTGAGTTGGCGATGGTGTACTTGGTGCCTGCTGCAGCTGTGATCTCCTCAGGAGTTGTCGCGACTTTTGGAACTGGCCTCCAGCTCTCATCGCGATCCGTTACCACAGCGCAGTCTATCGTTCCTTCTTTTAGCGCCTGGATGAGCAGGGCTGTTGCCACTCCGCCGTCCTGGGCCTGGCCTACTGCGACATTTGTCTTGGCTGAAGCTGCCTTCTTGTAGATGCCCAGAGGCTCGTCCTGGTTCCTGGCCCTGCCGAAGAGCTTTCCCTCAAGCTCTGCCATGTCCAGGAACGTCCTTGGGCATGAGGCAAAGCACAGGCCGCAGAGAGGGTCGTATTCGGTTATAGCTGGCTTGTTCTCCTGGTGGGCGATCCTGGGGCAGAACGCCTCGCAGGTTCCGCACCTGCAGCAGAGGTCCTCGCTTATGACCTTGTGCTCAAGTTCTCCAAATCCGCTCTCCAGATAAGTGGGCTCGGGATACTTCTCTTTGGCAGCCATGATCTGAATCTCCGAAAGGATGGTGGGCTAGAGAGGGACTCCTGACCTAAAGCTTTTATGGTACGATGAGTCCTCATCTTGGACAATGATTCTCGGTCTCGACATAGGCGGAGCCAACACCAAAGCTGCAAGTGCATCAGGAGATTTTGCGAAGTGCATCTATCTTCCATTGTGGAGACATGCGCCCCTGGAAGAAACCCTTCGCGGATTTTCAAGGCAAAGCCCCAAAGCAGTTGCTGTTGTCATGACTGGAGAGCTTGCGGATTGCTATGACGGTAAGCTTGAGGGCATCTCAGCAATAATGTCCGCAGTCGAGTCTTCTTTCGACGTGCCTGTTCACTTCTGGGGGGTCAGAGGCTTTGGGTGGAGGGACCCACTTGAATTGGCCGCAGCCAACTGGTCTGCTTCAGCTTCTCTCGTCTCAAAAGACCTGGGCGACTGCCTGTTTGTGGATATGGGGTCCACCACAACAGACCTGATCCCGATAAAGGGAAAGCCGCTTGCTGGGACGACGGATTTTCAGAGGCTGGTCAGAGGCGAGCTCATCTACATGGGAATGCTTCGGACGAGCGTAGGCGCGCTTCTGAGGGAGGCAGAGGTGGACGGCAATGTGGCGCCGCTTTCTCCTGAGTTTTTTGCCATAACGGCTGATGCTTATCTTGCCTCTGGAGATATAGATGCAGAGAAATACACCTGTGACACGCCTGACGGCTCTGGAAAAGAGAGGATCTCGTCTTTAAGGAGGCTGGCCAGGACTGTCTGCTCTGACCTTGAGGAGATAGGCGAGTCTGGAGCATTGGAGATAGCTTCGCAGGTCAGAGATCTCCAGCTCGATATTCTGGCGCGAGCAATTGAGAGGCAGTCGCAGGCGTACGGCCTCAACCGCGTGGTTGCTGCGGGAATTGGGGAGAAGCTCATTGCCAAGGCCGCAAAACGGCTTGGACTAGGCTGCACCAGGCTATCCGAGTTTTATTCGCCTGAGATCTCAGACGTTTTTCCAGCCTACGCAGTGGCCAGGCTTCTGGAGGCACAGCTCAGGCTCTTCTCCATCTAAGTTCTCCATCTAAGATGGGAGCCCGTGGGCCATGTAAGGCGCAACCACTGTGATCACAATCGAGGTCAAGACCAGCCATGCGAGGAGCGCAACTACTGTTCCGGTCAGCTTTTCCGCATTTTGTGCGCCGAAAAGCTTCTCCAGGCCGGATTGAACCAGGTCCCTGAATATGTGGCCTCCATCCAGTGGCACTGCAGGCAGGCAGTTGAAGAGCCCTGCGTAGAGGTTGATCCAGCCTATCCACAAGAGCAGGTTGGCTATCCAGAAGAATTTTCCACCAAGAGGCTCTGCCCAACCTGATGGCTGGAAGAAGTTCGAGATCCAGCCGCTAAATCCTGGAAAGCCTTTCTCAGTGACGCCTGGAATGCCAGTGAAAGGCAGACCCATCAGTGTCATGAAGCCTGAGATGCCGCTTTTAGGTATCACCTTCATCAGGCCCAGGAACTGTTCAGCCGGGAAGTCCTGGAATATGACTCCTCCCATGTAGACTGCGTCTCCGGATATCCCTATTCCCATGTAGCCTTTGCCGTCTTTGTCTTCCAGGAGGAGGTTGTAGGTGCCGTTGCTCGTCTTCACTAGGAGGCTCTGGCCTCCTTTAGTCAAGTTCATGTAGTCCCTGAAGTCCTCTATTCCTGAGATGCTGACGTTGTCCAGGCCTGATACGACAGTCATGCCAGGCATGCCTGCCCTCTGAGCTGCTGAATCCTCAAAGATGGTGGTGATGAGTATGCCCCTTATGGGTGCGCCTTCCAGCTCCAGGACCTGGCTTTGGCCGCCGTCGCTTACAGACAGCGCAGCGCTATCACGAGAGGAGTTTAGCGCTGAGTATAGCTGGCTTAAGTTCCCTACCTCTTGTCCATTTGATCCGAGGATAATCATCCCATTCTGGAACCCGGCTTCGTCACCTAAAGACTGGTTCTGTACATCTGATACGACCACTCTATCGACTGGTGAGATCGCGCCAATTACGGGCCCAAAGAAGAGGGCCATGGCCACTATCGCCACTATGAAGTTGGAGATGACTCCTGCTGCCAGTATGCGTATCCGCGCGGACCTGGAGGCCAATGCCTTCTTCTCGTTTGTTCCAAAGAGCTCTTCCTCATCTGGCTCCACAAACGCTGCTATTGGAAAGAGGAGAAACGCCAGGCCCATGGACTTGACCCTGATCCCCTCGACCCTGGCCAGGATGCCGTGGGCGAACTCGTGCACGAACATGGTCACGAAGAGGGCGATCCAGCCCCAGACTAGGGGGATGTACTCGTTTACTCCTGGTATGAGGAGTATGTTCCTGGGGGCGTTGTAGCTGCTGGGCTCAGGCGGCTCTCTGATCATTATGTAGCTCATGAGCAGGAGAATTGTCAGGAAGTAGGCCATGCTGGCTATTACAAGCGGAATTCCAGCTGACGCAATTATCCTCCAGAACGTCTTTGGGCGGCTCAAGGCATCCAGGAGCTTCAGGCCCCTGGTCGTCCTGAAGAAGACCACAGGCACAGGGCCCCATGTGGTGATGCCGTGGCTCTTCCAAAACTCGCTGTTCTTGAGCGGCATGAGTGCAATTGAGTATGCGCAAACTGAAACTACTGCTATCAGGGCCCAGTCAGATGCCGCCAGGTCTGGCATTTCCAGAAGGGAGATCAACCTTTTTTCCTCACCAATTACTGTATTTGGAAGTTATATATAAGTTCATAGATGTGTTCTTGGAAAACTAACATCAGGCATAGCCTTTGCCAGGGCCAAAGCAGCAGTGCTTGGCCCATGTCGCGGCTGCGCCAATGCGCGCAAAAGATAAATTGAGCGATGGACGAGCATCTGCAGTGCGCTCTTCTAAAATGCGCTCTTTCTACAGCATGCTCTTATCCTTCAGCTCTTCTTTGGCCAGCTCCTGATGCTTCTTTTCCAGGAAGCTGTATACGTTGCCGTGGGGCGCCCCTTCAAGGAGCATCTCTATGGCTGACCTGGCCGCCCTGATCTGCTCTGGATAGCCAATTAGAGATACGGTCTTTCCGTAGACTGAGACCTTGGTCCCTGTCAGAGTCTCCATGATCTCCCTGGTCTTGCCGTCCTTTCCAATTATCCTTCCCTTGATCCTGGCCATGTCTGCCTTTGTGCCCACCATCTTGGACAAGTCGAGCACGTCGAGCATCAGCATGTCGTCGTCTAATAAGGGAAGTGCCCTCTCAGGCGAGAACCCTCTGCCGATGGCTTTGACTATGTCTGTTACTCTCATGGCCTTCAGAGGATCTTCTGCAGACGCCACAGCCACGCTGCAGGTCTCGCTGTCTATGTCGAGCTGGGCTGTGGTCTTCTCCTCAATCAGGCTCTTGACTGAACCCCCAGGACCTATCAGTACGCCTATTCTCTCCTCTGGAATCTTGATGTGCAATTAGTTCTCCTCCTTTGTTGGCTCTTCTACTCAGACTTGTCTCCGGAACCTGCGCATGCTTTGCCGGCTTTTGCCCTTGCATTTGCCTCGGCTTGAGCTTCTATCTCTTCTTCAATCTCTTCTTCTGCCTCAAATGATTCAGACTTTCGCTCTTCAGCTTTCGTCTCTTCTGCTTGGGCCTTCGATTCTGCTATGGCTCTTGCATCTGACCTGAGCCTCGACCAGATCTCATCTTCAGAGCCCATGCCGTACTTCTTCTTGAAATACCTGGCTATGTTGGCGATGTCGCGCTCCAGGAACTTTCTGGCAAGGGGGTGGTCGAGGGTCACCG
Organism: uncultured Methanotrichaceae archaeon; assembly: GCA_964639235.1. Taxonomy (GTDB): domain Archaea; phylum Halobacteriota; class Methanosarcinia; order Methanotrichales; family Methanotrichaceae; genus CAZXDN01. The sequence continues at coordinate 8,235 of CAZXDN010000019.1, forward strand.
ACTGGCCCATATCAATGACCACAGGCTCTTCATTCCAGTAGAGCACATTGAACTCGCTTAGGTCTGCGTGCACAAGGTTTGCCCTGTTGTACAGAGACGATATGTATTCTACAAGCCTCTGGTAAACGTTTTTTGCCTCGTCTGGTCCTAAGGTCACGTCTCTTAGCTGCGGCGCTGGGCTGTCTTTATCCCCAATCATGTCCATGACCAGTATGTTCTCCCTCATGGCGATTGGGTGTGGAACCTTAATTCCAATCTCCTCTGCCCTCAGCAGGTTGCGGTACTCCTTCCTGGTCCAGGCTGAGATTATCGCCCTCTTGGTGCCTTTGACGCTCCCAAACCTCGGATCTCCTGCCAGGTAGCCCTGCATGGCCTTGAAGTTGCCAGTGGTGACCCTGTATATCTTGATCGCCAGATCCTTATCTTTAGAGATGGCGTAAAATATGTTGGCCTCTTTGCCAGTGGAGAGGGCGCCGCCAAGGGCGTCTATCACCCCTTTGCTGGCAAGGGCATAGAGGTTCATCAAAGTTCGCGTATCGAAGACGTCGTCGAGAACCTTGAGGTCGTTTGAGTCCTTGATCCTCTCTCTGAGGACATCGATGCGCGTGTCGAACTCTTCGTCTCTTGGCCTGCTCATGGAGTTCCTTTCAGGAATCCCTTGCGCTGGAGCCAGTCTACCTGGGGGCCGGTATACCTCCAGATCACATCGGCCTTGTCCTTCTGGAAATCCCAGGGAACGACTATGACCACATCGCCCTCGCGGATCCAGATCCTCTTCTTCATCTTTCCGGGAATTCTCGCCATCCTTGTCTCCCCATCAAGGCACCTGACCCTGATCCTGTTGGAGCCAAGCAGGCTCTCCACATATCCGAATACTTCCCTGTCCTGTTTGCGCGGAACGCGCACCCTGGTGATGACGGCTTCTTCTTCCTGGCCCTTCTTCTTGATTATTCTACCACCTCTAAGGCAAACGTGACCTAACTTAGATTGATCTGTGCCTCCATCTTGGGGATGCTCTGGCACCAATAAGCCAACTTAAATTAGTAAACGTGCTTCTGCTATCTTAAATCCCGCATATAATAGTTAAAGCTTGTGACGGCAAAAAAAATGGTTATGGGCCCGACGCGATTCGAACGCGTGATCCCCGCCGTGTGAAGGCGATGTCATAACCAGCTAGACCACAGGCCCTCATGGAATGCAAGCTGGTATCTGTTATTAGTATCTTGCCCTTAGAAGAAGACTCTTTGCCGGTCAGGGCCAAGCTCTCAGAATTGTTTAAATAGGATTTCGCGAAGCTTAATCTCAGCGGAGGCCTTGAATTTTGCTGCGTCGATACAACCCTTGCTATGCGATTTATGAGCGACTGCTCAAGAAGGAGATACTGGAAAGTGGCGCTGTAGAGCACGTTGCAATCATCCAGGACGGCAATCGCAGGTTCGCCAAAAAAGTTGGCATTTCAAGGCTCATGGGCCACACTGAAGGGGCAAAGACAACAGACTATGTTGCAGATTGGTGCATCGAGATGGGCATAAAGCACCTTACTGTGTACGCTTTCTCAATTGAGAATTTCAGCCGCAGCGAAGAGGAGAAGGACCATCTCTTCGACCTGATGAGACGAAAGTTCCTTGAGATGGCAGTGTCCGAGAGGGTGCACAAGAACAGGGTCAGGGTGAGGGCCATAGGCAGGACCGATATGCTTCCCGATCTCCTGCAAGATGCCATAAGGGAGGCAGAAGAGGCAACTCTTGGCTATTCTAACCTCTACTTCAATGTGGCAATGGCCTACGGCGGACAGTGCGAGCTTGTGGACGCAGCCAGGGCCATAGCCTCAGAGGTCAAGTCTGGCAGTCTCAGGTCTGAAGAGGTTGACGAGAGCCTCATAGCCAGGTATCTCTATCCTCACAACGACGCTTCAGTGCCAAAAGTTGATCTGATCATAAGGACTGGGGGGGAGCTTCGAACCTCCAACTTCCTGCCCTGGCAGGCAAACGGCAACGAATGCGCAGCCTATTTCTGCGCACCTTACTGGCCTGAGTTTCGGAAAGTGGATTTTCTCAGAGCTGTGAGGATCGCCCAGGCGCGCAGGGCCAGGCGTAATCAACAGGCTTAACTACCTGGAGCATGCCATCAGGGTTGTTGTCCCGATGGGGTAGTGGACATCCCGGAGGCCTGCGGAGCAATCTGTGCAGATAGCCTTCAACCCGGGTTCGAATCCCGGTCGGGACGTTTTATTACCAGTAACAAGAGAAGTAATATAAACGTCAAAAACGCATTACGGTCATCCACGTGTCTCACAAACCGGGATGACTCAGAGCTTAAGCGAGGGCATCGCAAGGGTTCTTGCATATCAATGACCTCTCTTCTGCTATTCTCCTCTAAGCTCCCGGATGAATTTTCGGCAGATAGGACAAAGTCGGCGATGGATCGCCACATCGAAACCTATTTCTCTTCTTTGCCAAAATCGCTTGTTGTATATTCGCCTATATATGCGTTCTATTCTCGAAAGCAGAAACATCTATAGGAATAAATAGTATCATCCTCCATCCTCATTTAACATGTAGATTGAAGAGCAATTGAGCGCGCTGTCCAGAAGCGCATCAGATGGCGCATCAGATCTCGGTGCATCTCTTAGAGCGCAGTAGTGGCGAATTCTGGCATCTTCCCAGATGCTCTTGGAAAGGTTATGGCATGGATAACAAGTTCTGCAGATCTGTAACTGAGCTCAGTGTAGACCAGCTTGCAAATATCGTAAATTTTATCCCCGATGCCGTTTTGGCCGTGGACCTTCTGGGCAGGGTGATAATCTGGAATAACGCTATGGAAGAGATGACTGGCTTTACGGCCGATGAGATGATCGGTCGGGGCAATTACGAGTACGCTCTTCCATTTTATGGTTTCAGGAGGCCAATTCTAATCGATATGGTCAGAATGCCGGATCAGGGACTTGACTCTGAATACAAAAACCTGCAGCGGGTTGGAGATACGCTTATCGGCGAGGCATTTATACCGTCTTTTGGCATTGACGGATCTTATATTTGGGCGAAGGCCGCGCCGCTCTATGACTCGGATGGAGATGTCGTTGGAGCCATAGAGTCCATACGCGATATCACCGAGCACAAGAGGGTAGAGGAGGCTTTGCGGGATTCAAAGAGCAAGCTTGCAGCCATAATAGACTTCCTGCCGGATGCAACCTTCGTCATAGACGACAAAAAGACTGTGATCGCCTGGAACCGCGCAATGGAGGAGATGACAGGCGTTAGCAAAGAGAGCATGATTGGCCAGGGGGACCATGCTTATACCGTCCCATTTTATGGCAAGCGAAGGCCTCAGCTGCTCGATCTCCTGGACATGGATGACGAAGACCTGGCTTCAAAGTACAAATATGTGGGGAAGAAGGGAAATACCCTTTTTGCTGAGACATACACTCCTGCGCTGAACGACGGCAAAGGGGCTTACGTGTGGGCAACTGGCGCGCCCATCTTCGACGACCAGGGCAATCGCACGGGCGCCATAGAGTCCATACGCGATATTACGGAGCAAAAAAGGGCTGAGAGAACTCTTCGAGAGCAGCTGAATTTTCTACAGCAGCTGATAGATGCCATCCCCAGTCCCATCTTTTATAAAGACACAGATTGCATCTACCTCGGCTGCAACAAAGCCTTTGAAACTATTACGCGCCTTGCTAAAGATAGCATTGTGGGACACACAGTCTATGAGCTGTACCCAAGCGACCTGGCCGATATATATCACGAGGCTGATCTCAGGCTTCTCCAAAATCCCGGAGCGCAGTCATACGAGGCTGGCGCAGTCAGTGCTGACGGACGCAGGCTCGACATTATGCTCAGCGAAGCCACATACTTCGACACCAAAGGCCGTCTCTCTGGCATTGTGGGCATCATCCTGGACATAACTGAGAGAAAGCAGATGGAGAACGCTCTGCGGGAGTCAGAGCGGCGCCTGGCAGACATAATCGATTTCCTGCCTGATTCGACCTTCGTGATAGACAGAGAGGGAAAAGTCATCGCCTGGAACCGCGCCATAGAGCTTTTGACTGGCATCAGGGCAGAAGACATGCTCGGCAAGGGCAGCTACGAGTACTCTATGCCATTTTATGGCGAGAGAAGGCCAATTTTAATTGATCTGGTGCTCAGACCCGCAGAAGAGATGGAAAGAGAGTATTCTTACCTCAAGAGAGAGGGCTCTCTTTTGGTGGGCGAGGCGTATATGCCGATGCTCGGCGGAGGTGAGGTCTACCTCTGGGGTGTGGCTTCAGCTCTGTACGACTTCCAGGGAAATATAGTTGGGGCAATAGAGTCCATCAAGGACATCACTGAGAGAAAGCGCTCTGAGGAGGTTCTGAAGGCGTCGCTCCAGGAGAAGGAGGTCCTGATAAAAGAGGTCCACCACCGCGTCAAGAACAACCTCCAGATAGTCTCAAGCCTCCTCAGGCTTCAGTCTACTGGCATCCGGGACAGGGATGCGCTTGAGGCTTTTAAGGACTGCCAGAACTGCATCAAGTCTATGGCTCTGGTTCATGAGAAGCTCTACAGGTCTGAGGATCTCTCAAAGCTGTATCTCAACGATTACATCAACGGGCTTGCTGCAGATCTCATCAGGTCCTTCAGGTCAGAGAGGAAGGTGAAGTTCTGTCCTCACCTGATGAAAGTCCTTCTGGGAATAGACAAGGCCATACCATTTGGCCTGATCTTAAGCGAGCTCATAACCAACTGCATAAGGCACGCCTTTCCAGGAGATGGGACTGGAGAGATACACGTCTCCCTGATCCTGGTGGAAGACCACCTTGAGTTGACCGTTCGCGATAACGGCATAGGCATGCCTGAGGATGTGAACATCGACAATGTGAGGTCAACAGGTCTCATGCTGGTCAAGACTCTTGTAAATCAGCTCAAAGGCACATTGGAAATCAACGTTAGCTGTGGAACTGAGTTCAAAATAGGCATTGATATCTAGGGCATATCCTGGGCGGGCGCTGACATTTCTAGGATAAAATTATCTGGGATCTGCCATGCTTCGAGCACAAGGCGCACTGCAGAGCGTTGTCTGCTTGTGGTGTCTGGCTGTGGCCACTGCAATGGTTTATAAACCTCTTCAGATATTATAGTCATGGAGCTTTTATGGTACTAGACAACCTTGGAGGATCTCTGCGCGGGGCTCTGAGAAAGATCGCCTCCGCAACCAGAATCGATAAGCCGCTTGTAGATGAGGCTGTCAAGGAAATTCAGCGCGCCCTGTTGCAGGCAGATGTGAACGTGAAGCTCGTCATGACGCTCTCCAACAGGATAAGGGACAGAGCCTTAAGCGAGAAGCCGCCTGCAGGCATGAACCCGCGCGAGCACGTCATAAACATAGTCTATCAGGAGCTGATCAACCTGGTAGGCAAGAGCTCTGACATAGGCCTCAAGAAGCAGACCATCATGCTCGTAGGCCTCCAGGGAAGCGGAAAGACCACAACTGCTGCAAAGCTTGCAACTTACTTCCAGAGAAAAGGCTTGAGGACTGCGGTTATCTGCTCAGATACCTTCAGGGCCGGAGCCTACGACCAGCTAAAAGCCCTGTGCGAAAAGCAGGGCATCTTCTTCTATGGAGAGAAGGGAAACCCCGATGCTCCAGAGGTGGCGCGCCACGGGCTTGAGGCCGCAAAGAAGTACGACGTCAAGATCGTGGATACAGCAGGAAGGCACGCCCTTGAGGCAGACCTGATCAAGGAGATGGAGGACATCCATGCTGTGGTGAATGCCGACCAGAAGCTCCTTGTTATGGATGCTGCTTTAGGCCAGCAGGCGAGCGAGCAGGCGAAGGCCTTCAACCAGGCTGTCAACATCACAGGGGTCATAATCACAAAGCTCGATGGAACTGCCAAAGGCGGTGGAGCGCTATCCGCAGTAGCCGAGACCAAGACCTCTATCGCGTTCATAGGTGTTGGAGAGACTCCCAACGACCTGGAGAAGTTTGAAGCAGATCGCTTTATCTCCAGGCTGCTTGGCATGGGCGACATAAAGACATTGATCGAGAGGGCTCAGGAGGTCCAGACCGACGAGGAGGTGGACGTCGAGTCACTGATGCGCGGCAAGTTCACCCTCAAAGACATGTACAAGCAGATGGAGGCCATGAACAAGATGGGGCCTCTAAAGCAGATCATGCAGATGCTTCCAATGGGCGGCATGGGAATCGAGCTGTCAGACAAAGAGTACCAGATGACCAAGGATCGCCTCGATAAGTACAGGGTGATCATGGACTCGATGACGGATGCTGAGCTGGACGACCCAAAGATCATCACCGCTGCCAGGATCAAGAGGATCTCCAGGGGAAGCGGCACTCAGCCTGAGGTGGTAAGAGAGCTTCTCAAGTCCCATCAGGCCATGCAGAAGACCATAAAGGGAATCAAAGGCGGCATGGGCAAGATGAACATGAAGAGGCTGATGAAGAAGTTCGGCCCCACAAAGACTGGCTAAACCGCCTATTTTTTTACTGGCCTAATCAAATATCTTCTTCGCTTGCCTCTGCGTCTCCTGTCCAGGTCTTTCCATCAGAGGAGAAAGCCACGTACTTCCCAGCCAGGTGAGTCTCCTCTTCCTCCAGCTCCAGCTTGTAGAGGTCTCCTGAGATGGTCACCAGGTCGAGCTTCATCAATCCCTTATCGAGCGATCCTCTGGCGCTTATCTCCGATGTCACGTTATTTCTCACCATGCTTCCGCTGCCTGTTATCTCATCCCCGGACCTGGACAAGAGCAGGTTGGCCTTCACATCCGGGTCCATGTCTATCGAGAGCTTGCTGTTGCCTGTGGAGTTCTCCTCTGGATCGTCTCTGAGAAACTCTGCATAGGGCGCGGCAATCTCATCTTTGGCGCTATTCAAGAACTCGTCTGGCGTTGGCATGTCGATGTTCACTGCCGGGTCTGCCAGGAAGTCGTAGGATGCGCTGCCGGAGCCGCAGGAGCAGCTTGCTGCATGAGCTAATGGTGAAGATGCCAGGATGACCAGAGCTGCAAAGAGCAGAAGCGTTTGGATATGTCTCAAGTCACAACCTCTTGCCAGGTGTATAGCTCCTTTAAGCTTAAGGCTTGCCCAGCATGCCGGAGTCGAAGTCTCAGATGTACGTTATGGTTGTGCGGCTCCCGTCTGATGTTGTTGTGGTGGTGCCTGTGCCGTCATATGTGCTGCTGACGATCTTGGATATGGTCAGCCCGCCTGTCTGAGGGTTGTAAGTCGCATCAGGCTCTGCAGTGCTGGCGCTTCCCACAGTCACTCCTCTGCTCCCGGCAGCAGCGGCCTGGGCATAGCCTTGAGAGCCTGAGACGATTCCCTGGCCGATGTTGACTGCAGACGTCTGGGACGAAGGCGTATCTGCTAAATCAAGCTTCTCAGGCGCAGGGATCTCCTTTACAGCTGGTGAGGTGCCCGTGGCAGTCCCAGACCAGGCCGTGCCTGACGCGGAGTATGCGCTGTAGCCTCCCTTGATGGTCTTCTCAGAAGGCACGAGGCTCAACCTGTAGACGGTTATGCTGTTTATGGCAGACACGAACAGCTCAGCTCCAACACCGTTCAGGTATCCCGCTGCAGTGACCTCCTCAGTGGCGTTCTCATGGGTCATCTGGCCATAGCCCAAGATCACGCCCCTGTTCTGAAACAGGGCCAGGTCAAGGCGTCTTGCCCCGGAGTCTGAGAGGTATATGGACCAGGTTCCAGTCAGGTTGGTGCCCACAGAGTACACAGATTGAGACGGCTCCTGTGCAGAGCTTCCTCTGGATGCATCAGTCTCAGAGCCCAGATCTGCAGTGGCATTCGACACTTCCTGGCCCGTGTTTTGAGGGCTTAAGATTGCAATTGTTTCTTGAGCTGATGCTCCTGCAAACAGACATGCCTGTATGACCATGCAGGCTGCGATGAGCATGCGTATGAAGTCACTATCTGCCATCAAACCCACCAGACATCACATCTATCAGGCATTATCCCCTCCGGTTTGCTCTGGCGCTTCAGATCTCAAGTATCCCATCTGTAAGCGCTATTTGGCAGGAGGATTGAGCTCTGCTGTACATAGGGCTGTACATAAGTCGAGGCCTGGGGAGAAGACAGTGACTGAGCGCTGGTCCTGCCGCCATAGGCTATTCCTGGCTGTTCTCTGCCCTGGGCGCTGTACACGTAGTTCCCGCTAATCGATGTGGATGTGACTGTCAGGCTGAGGCTGTAGACGCCCTGGCCTCCTGCTGGAGTGACGTAAAGGCTCATCCTGTTCCAGAAGGCCGTTCCAGAGACAGTGGCCTGTACGATCTCTTCTCCTATCCTAACTGTTGCAGAGCCCTGGATGGCACTCCCGCTCTGTGTCAGGTTCAGGTACATCTCTCTAGTGTATACGTCCTGCAGCTTGATGTACCAGGTGCCAGCAGCATTCGTCAGAGGCACGGCGTTGACCACCACAGGAGGATACCTCACTCCTGGACCAGGAACTCCTGGGCTCATCCCTGTGCTTGGGTCTATGTAGAAGATGCTCTCTCCCCGGAACGACTTCCTCACGTCATCTACTGCAGATCCGTCCTGGGCAGCTGCCTGGAACTCTGTGCATAAGATGAACGCGAGAGCTAAAACTGCAATTTTAAATCCCAACTCCACAACCTCCTGAGACAATTTGTGTCCTCTGAATATTTAACCTCTGGGTGTGGAGCAGCACTGCATTTCGGGCGGTGCTAAAAAAATGTGCTGCAGGGAGGGTGCTGCAGGAAGAGCGAGGTGCCGGTCTGCTGCAGGAAATCGTCAGATGGCTTCTTGTCTTAGCTTTGCGACTGGCTATTTGAGGCTGCATTTCTCGCCTCAGATGGAGTCGCGAAGCCAAATGCGTCATCTGACTCCCACTCGCCCTGGAGGTTGAGGCTGTCTTCGATGTATCTGTCTACGAGCGATTGGACCTCTGAAGTGGACTTGGGCGATGCAGCGGCGTTCTCGGCTGTTGTGCTCTCGTTTGCAGTTGCGTTATCCTGCAGTGTGGTGTTGTTCTGCAGCTCTGTTGTCCATATCTTTCTGGCCTGGCTTGGAGTCGAGGCTCCAAATACGTCATCTGATTCCCACTCTCCTTCGTCGTCCAGGCTATTTGCTATGTAATCGTCCACCAGAGATTGGGAGGCGCCAACTGTGATGCTCTCAGGCGATGCAGAGCTGGCACCTGAGGATGCCTGCTGTGTTGCCCTCCCCTCTGCAGGGGTGGTGGCTCCAAAGGCATCAGAGGATTCCCACTCTCCTTTCCCGCTCTGGCTGTTCTCTATGAATTTATCCACACTTGAATCGCTTGCCGAAAAAGCATTGGCTGTCAGGCAGACAAATGCCAGCAACGTAATTTGTATAGCGTGCCTCATCTACAGTTACCTTCCAGATCGTGCCGTCTCAGTCCGCGCCATCGCAGCCCTTTGGGCAAGAGGCATAGTACAGCTGCCGGACAGCACTCAATCGCTGGCGTGTTACTGGTGCAATCCTATATATCTATCTAATTGCTTAAATTTCAGAAAAATTATTACAAACTCTCAACTCTTCATAATGCAGCCTCTACAATAATACAGAATCGTTGCTGGATACAGTAGTGCTGAATCATTGCTGGAATTACACAGCTATGAGGCGCTTTAGCTGAAGCAATGTCTGTTATAATAAAAAATAATAAATGATTCGGCTTGGGCTTATATTTATTCTGTCTGGTTCAGCTCAGCCTTTCTGGCCTCTCTTGGAGTGGAGTATCCAAAGGAGTCGTCTGATTCCCAGGTGCCAGTCGTGTCAAAGCTGTTGGCTATGTACTCGTCGACTAGCGATTTGGTCAGAGAGACACCTGTAGATGTGGCGGCTGCTGCTTTTGCAGTCGTGTTTATTGCAGTTGCGTTATCCTGCAGTGTGGTGTTGTTCTGAAGCTCTGATATCCAGATCTTCCTTGCCTCTTTTGGCGTCGCCCCACCGAATACGTCGTTTGTCTTCCAGGAAGGCTTCTCTGCCTGGCTTTTAGCTATGTAGCTGTCCACTAGAGATGATTCCTCTGACAGAGCGCTGATTCCCAAGCAGAAGACTGCCAGCGCCGCTATTGTGATGAGTATTATGTACTTCATTCCTATCCGCCCTACCCCTTTTATCTTGAGATCCGACTGCAAAGTTGCCCTCAAAGCAGCCTATCAAGCGCATTATCTCTCAAGGCTAAGGCAGTCGGTCGTTCTGGCTTCTATCTCATGATTCATAAGCGTTGTGAGTTGACGCGTCGGACATGGTGCAGCCAGCGCATGGCAGCAAGCCCAGACCAGATCGGCGCTGGTTCGATCATGATAAACTCAGGTCGAGTCATGGTTTATTATGCGGCCTCATCTGAGGTATTGTCGACAAAATAGGCGATATCAAGGCTGAGAGTTCTGATGTCGGATGAAGATCTCTCTTCTATGCCATTTTTCTTCAGGGCTAGATGGGCCTGGAAGCAGGTGGTGCTTTGATAAAACTGCTCTGGATAAAAAAATGGCTTTTGGAAGCTGGCATATTGAGTAAACCGGCTTGTAGCTGCTGCTGTTTGCCCTGTTTTCTGCTGATGGCACCTATTGGTTATTTGAAGAAGCGGCTTTCCTGGACTCTCCCGGAGTCGCGAACCCGAAGGCGTCGTTGGACTTCCAGCTGCCCTTTTCGCTCAAGCTCTTAGCTATATACGCGTCTACCAGCGATTCTGTCTCTGTAGCCCCTGTGGCTGTGGCATTTGCAGCGCTGGATGTGACGTTCAGGGCTGTAGCATTGCTCTGGAGCGTGGCGTTGCTCTGGGAGGCGGCGCTGCTCTGAGAGGCGGCGCTGCTTTGAAGGGTGGTGTTGTTCTGAAGCTCTGATATCCAGATCTTCCTCGCCTCTTTTGGCGTCGCTCCTCCAAATACGTCGTTTGTCTTCCAGGAAGGCTTCTCTGCCTGGCTCTTGGCTATGTAGCTGTCCACTAGAGATGCTTCCTCTGAAAGGGAGCAAATTCCCAGGCAGTAGATGGCAAGAAGCGCTGTGATAATTATGGCGTACTTCATCTCTATCCTCCTAATCCTCGCTTTTTTCAAAGCCCGACTGCAAAATAGCCCTATGTAGTGGCTCTACTCAAGTTTCTGATCTCAGGGCGGACTTGGGTAAGGCTAAATGGGTCGGGCATGGCGATTTGCGCCTCTTGCATGATAAGCGTTGCCAATTTAGTATATATACTTAAGTTAAAGTATATGCCTATTGATGTGAAGATGCGCTCAAGGCCTGCTTCCTGTAGCTGTGCCTGACATTGGCGCTCCTGTGGGTGGTATGTATCTGTAGCTGCCTTCTATTGAGTCGCCATTCTGAGAGAGTGTGAGGCTGTAGAGGTTGACAGTTCCAAATGAGATCACGTCCAGGTTGAGCCTGTCTCCATTCAGCCTGCCGCTTGCTGCGATGAGGCCTGTGGCGCTCTGGTCTTCGATGCTTCCTGTTCCAAAGACTGCGCCTGCGTTTTGATATAGCACCAGGTCCAGGTTTGTCCCATCGTCCAGGCCAATCGTCCAGCTGCCTGAGAGGTCCATGTCAGACGCCTGGACTGAGGCTTCTGTGGCATTTGAGCCTGCTATTGCTGCCTGTCCCTCTGAAGTGGCAGAGCCTGCGACACCTGATCCCTTTGAGCTTGATGCCTGTGACGATTTATCTGACTCCTCTCCAGTGCCAAACTCAATCTCTCTGGCCTCCTGGGGAGTTGCTGGATATCTGGAATCTGCGCTGTTGAAGACGCCGTTGCTCTCATCTATCAGCTGGTCTGCAGTTTTGCCCTCTGTGTCCGAGATCGAGAGCGCGCTCATCTGCAGCAATGAGGAGCAAATTACTGCAGTCAAAGACATTATGACAACTAGTTTGTATCTCACAGTCTGTGCCCCATTCTTGCAGTTAACCTGCTTGGCTCAGGTCTTGATGGTGCTTGATGATAAGCCTTCTTGGGAAGGAGATGTCTTCCTGGCCCTAGCCCGGTCTGAGCCATGACAAAAAAAGTGATTTGAGCAGAGCCCTGAGGCATTATTATTTAAATGCCCTTAGCTCTGCTGTGGGTTGAGACGCCGCAGTTTGGCTCAGGCTGACTTGGTGCCTGATAAGCTTCCTGAAACTGGATTGCCGCTAATTGGATACGCGGTATAGCTTCCAGTGGCAGAAGCGCCCTTTGGTGTGATGGTGAGCTTGTAGAGGTTTATGGAGCCGAATGACACCACGTCCAGCTTGAGCTTATCTCCTGCCAGACTGCCGCTGGCTGAGATCTGGATTGTTGCGTTTCCTTCACTTAAGCTGCCGGTTCCAAAGACCACTCCTGCGTTTTGATAGAGCGTCAGCTTCAGGCTTGTTCCGTCATCCAGGCTCATTGTCCAGGCGCCAGATGGGTCCATGTCCGACGTCTGAGAAGCGCTGGTGTTCGAAGATGGCGTTGAGAGCTGTACCTCTGAAGATGCCATGCTGGCGGCCCGTGCCTCCTTGGGGCCTGTAGCATCGGTCGAGGAGAGCTTGGTTGAGGTCTTCTCGCCTGACCCAAGCTCGATTGCCCTGGCCTCCTGAGGCGTTGTAGGGAACCTGGTATCAGTGAATCCAGAAACCACGCCGTTGCTCTCGTCTATCAGCTCATCTGCAGATTTGTCCTCTGTATCTGATATCGAGCAGGCATTCATCGCCAGAAGGAAAGAACAGCTCAAGGCGATGAGAGATAACATGACAAGTGCTTTGTGTATCATAAGTTGGTGCCCCCGTTTTTCCCATTTGTTCTCCAACTTTGGCGGGGTGGTCCTCTTTGGAGATAAGCCTGGTGGCAGGCCAGGTCTATCCTAAATCTGGAATCGATGCCTGCAATATCAGGCTATAAAACGGGACTAAAAAATGGCTCCGGGGTTATCCCGAAGATCGGTTCTAAGCATCGGTTCTAAGCAGACTTGATGCCTGATACGCTTCCAGAAACTGGCTCGCCACTGGCTGAGTAAGCGGTGTAGCTTCCAGAGGCCGAAGCGCTATCTGGTGTGATAGAGAGCTTGTAGAGGTTTATGGACCCGAACGATACCAGGTCAAGCTTGAGCTTATCTCCCGACAGGCTGCCGCTGGCTGAGACTTGGCTTGTAGTGTTATCCTCAGTTATGCTGCCGATGCCGAAGACCACTCCGCTGTTCTGGATGAGGCTTATCTCTACATCTCTTCCGCCCTCAAGGTTCAGGAGCCACTTGCCTGATACGTCAAGGCTTCCTGAGGTTGAGGCCTGTGATGTCTCCTGTGTTGCAGCCTCCTCTGTTGAGGCCTGCTCAGTTGAATCTGTGGAGGCTGCAGACTCGCTGCTGGCCTGTGATCTGGACTCCTGAGGGCTCGTGGCCTGTGAAGACGACAGATGGCTTGGTATCTCTTGGTTGAGCACGCTGGACTTGTTCGTAGCCGCTAGCTCTCTGGACTCTTGGGGGGTTGCCGGAAACCTGGAGTCCGATGGAACGAAACTCTCCTCGCTGTTGTTGAACAGCTCATCTGCAGTCTTGCCGGTCGAGTCGTCGAACGCAGCTGCGTTTGCGGCCAGGCTGGCCATGACTGCAATAGATAAAATTGCTAATATACTTGCCTTCATAATCTGTCTCCTTGAATAGCTAACCTGCTAATCGTGGCACCTCGAAATGCACTTTCAACCCCACGAGCATCAGCTTCTGGCATGCTCGATAATAAGCTTATTGGAGCCTTTATCGGCACTTCTTGGCCAGGCTCCGCAGCTATATGGCGTTTTTGTATCTGCATCTTTCGGCACCTTCTCCAGGTTTGGGCCAAGAGCCGCCCTCAAGCTGAGGCAGTAGCTGTGACCGTTCCAGCAACTGGGCTGGTGAAGGCCGGCGAGTATACGTTATAGCTCCCGGTTGAGCCTCCATTGCCCAGGATGAGCGACATCTCAAAGAGGCCTATGTCGCGAACTGGCAGTACGTCGAGCTCCAGCTTGCTTCCGAAGAGCGAGCCCTTGGCTGTGACGTCCTGGCGGTCATTGCCTGCAGCTATCGTGCCCTTGCCGTAGACTATGTCTCCGGACTGGTAGAGGGTGATGTCTGCTGTCCTGCTGACGCTGTCTGTCATCTCAAAGTGCCAGTTTCCAGCTATGGAAAGAGATGCAGGGCCTGTGGATGTGGCCTCTGACTCGCCGGTTTGGGGCGATGATATGGATGTGATCCTCCTCGGATCGGCCTGGGAGTTCTGGTTGCCATTTGCCACGTTGAATATGTCCGAGTTCATGGACTGGCTCATCTCTTGCGCTGCTGGGTCCACGCCAGATAAGTTATCTGCAAGGAAATCGCCCTCCTGGGCGCTGACCTGGAGAGCCAGGCAGGCGAGTGCAGCCACACAAATCAATAATCTACAGTATCTCATCGTCATCCTACCAAATTTTGCGTAATCAGCCTATATCTCCTGAAATGCGATTTGAACTGCATAAATCTGACGCCATGCTCAGGCCGCAAAAAAGGTGTTCTGGGCCAACATCAGGTCCTTCCATAGGTCTTCGCCATCTCTGCCACCTTCATGGCCAGTTCTGAGCTTGCCTGTCCGGACTTCAGCCTCCACTGGTAATTTCCTGTTGTCTTTCCTGGAAAGTTCATCCTGGCATCTGGGCCCAGGCCCAGGAGGTCCTGCACTGGGATTACAGAGATGTCTGCAATGGACGCCATGCAGAGCCGTGCCATCTCCCACGATACCTGGTCTGCAGAGAGCTCTCTTCCCATGTACTTGAACAGGCTCTCCTTTTCTTCTTGCGATGCGTCCTTCTCGAACCAGCCTCTGGTGGTGTTGTTATCGTGGGTGCCAGTGTAGACTATGCGGTTCTTCCTGTGGTTGTGAGGTATGTACGGGTTCTTGGCAGTCTCGCCGCCAAAGGCGAACTGGAGCACTATCATCCCAGGTATCTCGAACCTCTCAATGACCTCTCTCACATCTGCGGTTATAGTACCGAGGTCTTCGGCGATGATTGGGGCTGAGATGAACCTTCGAAATATGGTGGCGAAGAAGTCCTCATGCGGTGCCTCGACCCAACTTCCTCTTATAGCAGTCTTCTCTCCTGCTGGGACCTCCCAGTATGCCACCAGCCCTCTGAAGTGGTCTATTCTGAGGAAGTCAAAGAGGCTGAAGTTGTGCTCCAGGCGTAAAATCCACCAGGAGTATCCGCTCTTTTGGAGGGCGTCCCAGTCGTAGATGGGGTTTCCCCAGAGCTGGCCAGTTGTGCTGAAGTAGTCTGGCGGGACTCCTGCAGAGGATACCTGCCTCTTCTCAGCGTCCAGTTTGAAGAGGTCCTGGTGAGACCATACATCTGCGCTGTCGTAGTTGACGTAGATGGGAATGTCTCCAATTATGTTTATCTCTCTGGAGTTGCACCTCTCTTTAAGAGAATTCCACTGCTTGAAGAAGGTATACTGGACAAATCTTTCCCTCTCAATCCTCTCTTTTAGCTCATCCTTTGCCTTATCCAGGCTCTCCTTTTGCCTGTCTCTGAGTCCCTGGGGCCAGCTCGACCATGCTTTTTCGCCTTGGGCTGCCTTGATCGACTTGAACAGGGCATAGTCATCGAGCCAGGAGGCGTTTCTGGAGCAAAATGACCTGAAGTTCTCGTCCGGTGGCCTGGATTTGAACTGCTCAAATGCCCTGTCCAGGAGTCTGTCTTTGTAGGCCATGACTCCTGGATAATCTATTCCTGTCTCGTTGGACGGGGCATGAGTGAGGTCGTCTTTAAGCAGGAGTCCTTCTACCATCAGGAGGTCCGGGCTAATTATTAGATAGTTTCCAGCAAACGCGGATATGCTGTTGTAAGGCGTGTTGCCAAATGCTGGATCTGTGGGATTTAAGGGCAGCACCTGCCAGAAGCTCTGCTTTGCCTCAGCCAGAAAGTCAGCGAACCTCTGGGCTTCGGGTCCCAGGTCGCCTATGCCGTAAGGCGAGGGAAGAGAAGTTATGTGCAGCAGAACTCCGCTTCCTCTGGTCCTCATGTCCACTCGCCTCCCATGAGCAGCGCAGCTGGAAACGCCTCCAGCACATCGCTCAACAGAATTCCATCATCTGATTCTATCTCTCTTGAGGTTATAGCATCCCTCCAATGTCTTGGAAAGTCGTCTGGCATCATTATCCTGGCATCCTCCCAGGCGGCTCTTGAAAGAGGTATTCTGGGCCCGAGCTTCGCAGTGAGCCTGGGCGCGACAGTCACTGCCCATCTCCCTTCCAGGGCTCTGGCAAAGGCCACGATGTGGTTTCCCAGAATGCCTTCGGTTTGAAGCGGCAGGTAGGACCCATAGCTGAACAATCCTGGGCAGGACCTCCTGGCCTGGAGGACTCTGTGTATCAGAAAGAGCTTTACCCTTCCATCGGCTTTGGAAGCCAGCAGGTCTTCTGCCAGGCCTTTTACGTCACCTCTCTCTCTTCTTGAGATCTCGTCTAGAGCCACAATCCTCTTCTGGAAGTCCACAGGCCTCCTGTTGTCCGGGTCAACGAAGCTGAAGTCGTAGAGCTCAGTTCCCTGGTAGAAGTCCGGAACTCCTGGCGAGGTCATCTTGATCAGGGCCTGAGACAGCGAGTTCTGGATTCCATGCTCCTGTACCTGGTCGTAGAACTGAAGAATTTCTCCCAAGAGGCGGTTGTCGTTTTCTGGCCTGATCACTCCTCTGACAAACGAGATTACCGCCTGCTCGTAAGATGTATCTGGCTCTGACCAGCAGGAGTGGACCTTGGCCTCTCTCAGAGATTTGACCATGTACTCCTCGATCCTCTCTGAGAACGGGACCCTTCCCTCCTGAAAAGGAAGCGATCCCAGGATGGCCTGATACAGGAAATACTCCTCGTTCCTGTCAGGAGCTTCTGACCCATTTACCTTTCTCTTCAAGCCCTCGGAGAGCTTCGACCAGCTCTTGAGGGCCGTCTCCCACTCCTCAGGCATCTCCGATAGGACGTTGATCCTGGCAGTCGAGTCCTCGCCCCTCTTCGTGTCGTGGGTGGAGCTGGCATTCAGGGAATGGGGCCAGAGTTTTTTCCTATCAAGGTTCGCCTGGTGAAACTCCTCAAGGGTTGTGCCAGACGACTCAGGACTTCCGCCTATGGTGTTTTGGGATATCAGCCGGTTGTAGATGTAAAGCGCAGTGTCCTCGAAGCCCTTGGCCATGATGGGGCCTGTGAACTGCTGGAACCTCATGGCAAATCTGGCCACAGCGCCCTTGCAGGCTTCTTTAGTCTCTTTGGCCCTGTCGGCCTCAGCCTCGTCAGAGCTGCCAAGGCCCTCAGAGTTGCCAAGGCCCTCAGAGT
>CAZXDN010000019.1:25614-39459 GCA_964639235.1 uncultured Methanotrichaceae archaeon
CGCCAAAGTCTTCAGAGTTGCCAAGATCTTCATGGTCGCCGAGGCTCAGCATCAGCGCCCTCTTGAGCAGGTCTATCTCATCTTCCAGTTCCGGATTTTTCTTGGAAGCTCTGGATGCAGCCTCCTCTATGTAGAGCCTGTCTTTTAGGCCGAGGCCTCTTGAAGTGACGTAGGTCCTGTAGACCGGAAAGCAGGAGATGACTTCAGAAATGGCGCTCCTGAGGCTCCGAAATGTCATGTCCCTTCCCTGGATGGACCTCTCTGCTATCTCTTTGAGGCTCCTGCTGAGGTTATCCATGTCGCCGTTCATCTGGCGCTCGATGATGAGCTTCTTGCTCTCGTAAACTGTCTCCTGGAAGGAGTTTTTCTTATAAGTGAAGTTCTCATAAATTCTCTTTAACTCGCTTCCAGAGAGGGCATCGCAGAGCACCCCGTTTACCTGGTTCAAAAAATCGTACCCTGTAGTACCCTGAACAGGCCAGGATTCAGGCAGGCTCTCTTTCTTTGACAGGATCTTCTCCACAATCAGGTATCTGTTCCCTATCCTGGATCTGAGCCTCTTCAGGTACTCTTCAGGGTCATAGAGCCCGTCTATGTGGTCTATCCTCAGGCCGTCTATCAGCCCGCGATCCACGAGGTCAAAGGCCAGGGCGTGGACCTTCTCGAATACCTCTGGGTCCTCCACTCTTACGGAGATCAGGTCGTTTATGGTAAAGAACCTCCTGTAGTTGATCTCCTCTGTGGCCGACCTCCAGAGAGAAAGCCTGAAGACCTGTCTTGAGAGTAGGTCGTCTAAAAGCCTCAAGCTCTCTGGATCTCCCTTTCGCACATCGAACCTCTCCAGGCTTCTGTCAGCCAGGCTGTGCAGCTCCTGGCATCCGGAGTACAGCTCGAAGAGCCGCCTGACAATTTGCCTGGCATCGGCGCCATTTGAGGCCTCAGATATGGATCTCAGTGCTGATAGAAACTCTCCTATCCTTGGGTCTGCGTCATTTCTGGAAGCAGCTTCTTCCAGCCCCTGGCCCAGGGCTGGGAGATACGACTCAAGCCTCAGAGGAAGCCCTGTCTCGCCAAATCCTACCTGAAGCCCTGATTCGCCGAATTTTATGACTAGATCTCCTTTCTCAACCGCTTTAAAATAGTGCTCAGCCAGGAATGGGGCGATGACTGGGTTTGTGCTGCAGTCTTCTGGCCTGTCCCACTCTATGTCGAAGAACTTATAGTACTCAGACTTCTCTCCTCTCATCATCAGGTCTGTTAGCATGGGGTTCTCGTCGCAGTATCCGCTGTGATTGGGCACTATGTCCTGGATCCATCCCAGTCCCAGCTTTTTGGCAGCGCCCGCCAGCTCCGTAAACTCCTCTGCAGTGCCGATCTCCGGGTTTATCTGGCCTGGATCCACGACGTCGTAGCCGTGAGTGCTTCCCTTCTTGGCTCTGGAGATGGGAGATGCGTAGATGTGGGAGATCCCAAGCTCTGCCAGGTAAGGCAGGATCTCTCTTACATGGCTGAAGCGAAAAGACGGTGTGAGCTGCAGCCTGTAGGTGGCTGTGGGCATTGCTGCCAAAGAGTTCTCTGACGAGCTCATCAGTATGTCCTCACGTACATCAGCCTCTCCAGGTTCTCGAACCTCTCAACCCAGGCCTTGGCAGACTCGTCTCCCTTCTCAGCCCTGGCCTTCATTCCAGCAAGCTGCTGCTGGCTTAAAGAGAAGAGGATGTTCTGAGACTTCCAGAGGTTGGGCTTCAGTTTGAGCTCATCTGATGCCTGGGCGATCGAGTTCAATGTCTGAAGGATCTTGATGTCATCAGGCTTCTTCTGGAGCTCCTCCATCAGGCTTTCTATCTTTTTAACTGCAGTAAGAGAGAGCCCTGCCACATCCAGGGTCACTGGCCATCTCCTGATCTCCTCTGATAAGTTCTGGAGCCTGTCTACATCCGCGCCTTCCAAAGCCTCTTTCAGAGACGAGTTCAGAACCGACCTCCTGATCATCTCAAGCGTCTCTGGCAGAGGTATTCCTACGCCGTGCATCACCTGCATGAGTGGATAATCGTGGTCATATGTCTGCTTGAATGAGCGATTGATGTCCTCCATGTGGGATTCAAGTATCTGATGGAATATCTTCCTCTGCTCGTCCTTGAAGAGGTGCCATAACCCGAAGTTGTGATCCCCGAAGTGCTTATCCATCAGCCTTATGACCTCAGGCAGGTCTGACCTGGAGAACGCCTCCTTGATCTCCTTTCTCATCAGAACGTACTTCTCCTCTCCAGGAAATTTCTGGACTCCTCCGTTCAAGTAGTGTCCCTCGAATGAGACCACTGCAAAGCTCACAGTCTCCTCCTCCCAGGTCAGTATGGAGTGGACGACGACCTTCCCTATAGCAAGCTTCTGCTCTCCGTGCTCTTCCAGATCGTATACCTGGCTTGCCACTGTGTAGCTGTAGATCTGGGTTGTGGCAGGGTACTTTGTGAACAGAGACGATATGGCGTAGTGGGCAGCAACCCTGATCAGGTCCACTGCAGCAGGCTTTATGAACATGTCGTAGATCTTAGACCCATTCTCGAACTCAGGTATGTTGCTTTTGGCGTTCTCCAGGATCTTCTTGTACTCAGGCTCAAGGTCAATTCCTGTGACCTCTCTTGCAAGCTGGATTGCTCTTGCAGCATACATCATCACCTGGGTGGTCTCGATTCCTGAGATCTCATCGAAGAACCAGCCGCAGCTGGTGTACATGAGGAGGGCCTGGCGCTGCATTCCCAGGAGCTTCAGAGCCCTGACCTTCTCCTCCTGGGAGAGGTCCTTGACTGAGTGGTCTGAGATGAACTTTGAGACGTTCTGAATGGACCTGTCCAGTATCACGTCTATGTAGCCATCTCTGGCCTGCCAGGGATCTTTCAGGTAGGGAGCGGATTCTCGCTCGTATATCGGCACCAGCTGGTCTCTTAGCCAGTCCATTGCCTTGCGAAGCGGCGCCCTCCAGGCCTGGTTCCAGCCTGGGTGTGTGCCTGTGTTGTCTCCGCAGTCCGACTTCCACCTCTCGACTCCGTGGGCGCAGGACCACGAGGTGTTCTCTATGATCTCTGCCTCGTGCGTGGGAGGATGCTTCTCCAGATATTCTCCATATGTGGCGATCTTTGCCAGGCTGTTTGACTCTATCTGGTAGAGGCAGTATGCGAGCGCCATGTCGCCTTTCGGGTGGTGGTGGCCGTAGGTCTCTCCATCTGTGGCTATATGCACCAGCTGATCCTCATCTCCATTTGAGAATGCCTGAACCAACCTGCTGGCAAAGGCCTCGCCATTGTCGAGGAGGTTTGCAAAGGCGACGTCCTTGGAGATCTGTCCATCGTATGGGAACAGGCATATGGACCTTCCTGAGGGAAGGTTGCAGAGGTAGGGCATACGCGGGTCTATGCTCCCGTTTTGGACCTCAGTCCAATCCTGGTCTTTGATCTTCTTGACCCTGCCTATCTGGCTTGGGGCGAGAATTGCGAACTTCATGCCGTATTCGGACAGCAGGTCCAGGCTCTCTAAATCGACAGCTGTCTCAGGCAGCCACATGGACTCAGGCTTCCTTCCGAACCTGTGCTCGAAGTCCCTTATACCCCAGATCACCTGCGTCCTCTTGTCCCTGGAGTTGGCCAGAGGCATTATCAGATGGTTGTAAGCCTGGGAGATGGCAGGCCCGTGCCCTGAGAACTTCTCAGGGTCTTTGTTCGCAGCTATTATTCCTTTGATGGTATCTGGCGACTTGTCGGCCATCCATGAGAGGAGAGTCGGGCCGAAGTTGAAGCTGATCTTGCCGTAGTTGTTGGTTATATCTATGATCCTGCCTTCGGGGTCCAGTATCCTCGATGCAGTGTTTGGTCCATAGCATTCAGCGTTGATCCTCTCGTTCCAGTCGTGGTAGGGATAAGCCGAATCCTGCAGCTCTATCTCTTCTAGCCAGGGGTTCTCTCGCGGCGGCTGGTAGAAGTGTCCGTGAATGCAAATATATCTGCTCATGCTCTTAAATATAATATAAGGGTGAGAGGTTTTATTTCAAATTTTTCTGTCTGTTCTATTGTTTCAGGAGCCGATGACCCGGGCCCTCTCCACCTAGTTTCTGAAGAGTCCAGGGCTTTTTTCCAGGTCCCGCTTCCTGGGTCGATGTAAAACTGCTCTGTCCAATTGCTGAAGTTGAGGATGGAGATGGACCTGCTCTCCTCATGACTCCTCTTCATGACGATTATCCTATTTCCAGGAGAGTACGCCTCCAGGTTCTCTCTGCTGAGGCGAGAAAGCGCGGGGGTGTTTCTCCTCAGCTCGATTAATTTTTTGTAAAATGCGAGCATTGCCCTGTGCCTTCCTTCGCCTCTCTTCTCCCATCTGAGCTTGGACCTGAGAAATGTATTCTCGTCTTGCGGGTCTGGGGGGTCTCCCTGGACTGCGAAGCCCTGGAACTCTGATATTCTGCCGTTTCTGACAGATGCCTGAAGCTCTGGATCCGAGTGGCTGACGAAGTAGAGGAAGGGCGCCTCTTCAGCATACTCCTCTCCCATGAAGAGAAGCGGTATGTAAGGCGAGAGAATTGTCGCTCCTGCTGCCAGCTTCAGAGCCTCGAACGGGATTAAGGTGGAAAGCCTCTCTCCAAGCATCCTGTTTCCTATCTGGTCGTGGTTCTGGGATGAGACTATGAACTTCTCTGCAGGGATGCACCTGGAGCTGGACCCGTGATGCTTCTTCCTGAATGCGGAGTACCTCCAAGAGTACACGAACCCCTCTGTGATGGCCTTCCGAAGGTCTTCTGCGTCGCCAAAGTCTGCGTAGTATCCCTCTTTCTCCTCCGTTAGAAGTGCGTGGAGGCTGTGGTGGAAGTCGTCGCACCACTGGGCATCCAGTCCAAAGCCTCCCCTATCATGAGAGCAAATCACCCTTACGTCATCCAAGTCGCTCTCAGCTATCAGATATGCTTCTCTTTCGCAGTCAAGTGCCTTGACCTTTTCAGAAAGCTCTTTTAGAAACGGCTTTGAGCTCATGTCGTATATTGCGTGTACAGCGTCGAGCCGCAGCGCGTCCATGTGGAAGTCCACGATCCATTGCCTGGCGTTTTGAAAGAAGAAGTTCCTGACCTCGTCGCTGTAAGAGTCGTCGAAGTTCAGCGCCTTTCCCCAGGGGGTGTTGTACCTGTCTGTGAAGTAGGGCCCAAACTCGCTCAGGTAGTTTCCCTCAGGTCCGAGGTGGTTGTATACCACATCCAAAATCGCCGCCATTCCCTGGCTGTGGCAGGCGTCGACCAGCCTTTTCAGGCCTTTTGGGCCGCCATAAGAACTCTGGACTGCAAATGGAAAGACTCCGTCGTAGCCCCAGTTCCTCTCTCCTGGAAACTGGGCCACAGGCATGATCTCTATGGCGTTTATGCCCAGGTCATAAAGGTCTCTCAACCTGGGTATTATGGAGTCGAACGTGCCTTCAGGCGTGAATGTGCCTGTGTGGATCTCGTAGATGACCATCTCCTCAAGGCGAACTCCTCTCCATCCTGAGTCCTCCCAGGGATATTCGGAGTCGACCACCTCTGATGGTCCGTGAACCCCTTCTGGCTGGAGCTTCGATGCAGGGTCTGGCCTCTCTCTTCCATCAATCTGGTAGAGATACCTGGTTCCAGGATATATCTCTTCTAAATCCAGGTGCCAGTAACCTCTCTCATCTTCATTTAAGGGAAAGATCTCTTCTCTTGGCCAGACGATCTTCAGGCTCAGCTCTCTGTGGTTGGGTGCCCAGACTGAGAACTCGCATCTGGACCTCTTATGAAGATGAGATCCCACCCTCAAGCTTTGCCATTCCTCCTGTTGTCTGTCATCTCCAGGGTGTGCAGTATCACCTTGACCGATATTTCTGCAGGATGGAGCTGGTCGCCGAAGTCGTAGAGCGACCTGTAGAGGAGAAAGGCGCCAAGAAGAATTCTGAGCTCTTCTTCATCACCTGGAATGGATGCAGCGCCCTTCATGGCATCGAGATAGGACCTGACAAAGGTCCAGCTGACATATCTGTTCCAGGCCTGTCCCCATTTATCCAAGAGGGCGGCCTCTTCAGCGCTGTGGGGAGCACGCTTTGCCAAAGCGGTCTGAACTGCCCTGCAGAAGGACAGGATCATGGTTGCAGCGTCTCTGAGTGGGGAGCGCTTGAGTCTCCTCTCCCCTGATGTATAGTCACACCTGCCTCCGAATCCGAATACCAGGAAGTCCTTGCCAGTGTAGAGGAGATGCTCCAGCCCAAAGTCTCCGTGAATCCTGATCCTCTGGCCAGATATCTTCCTCTGAGTTACCTTTTTTAGCCTCTCCATTATCAGGTCTTTCGAGGACAGTATAGCCTCCACGTTCTTGGCAGTGCCTTCTGGAAGACCTCTGGACCACCTCTCCAGGGATGCGAGGTCTCTGTGAGCCGAGGTCCTCATGGACTGGTATATCGACCTCTGGTAGAGCACTGAGAAATCCTCTGGGGAGAAGCCTGGCTCATCTGATGTGGCAAGAGTCAGGTGCATCTCTGCAGTCATCTCTCCTATGAGGTGGGCCATCTCCAGGTAGACTCCACCAATGAGCGCTCTTTGCTCCTGGGGAATGGCGCCTGGATCCACATCCAGCAGATCCGGCAGCTCGCCTGGCGGGCTGAGCTTGGTCGAGAGGACCCTCTCGAAGTACCTGCCTATCTCGTCTACGGTGTAGTTCCAGGCGTTGCCTTCGTTTGGCACGAACTTCTGCAGGACTGCAAGAGGCGTCGTCTTGCCGTCCAGGCCCCGGTACTCTATCCCACCTGCAAACTGCGGTATTGACTTGAACTTCTTGTCAGAGAGAAACCTGACCATCTCGAAGCTGTGGTTTGCTCCTTCCTCCAGGTACCTGTAGACCTTGAGGAAGTAGGCGTCCTTGTAAATTATGTATGTGGACCCAGGCTCCACTCTCGCCACTTCTGACTCCGGAGCCTTTCCCTCTGGAAGATTTATCTGAATTGCAGGATAAAATATGAACTGGCCGCTCTCGCTTCTGACCTTCTTTCTCTCGGCTATATATTGGAGGAAAATATTCCTGAAATTCTCGTCGAAAGTTCCGTCGTAGATTATGCCCTCGCTTCCTCCAATCTTCAGCCTTGACATAACGCCCTCTGGATACTTGGTTGAGACGGTCGCAGACTTGTCTGCGGGCGCGAAGGATATGGGCAGGAGGTAGTTGTCTGGAAGGCCTTCTATGTAGTCCAGTTCCATCAACATCAGGTAGCTGAGGTAGAGGTCGTCTGATATGGGAGCATAATCGAGCACCCTTGCACTCTGAACGGTCCTGTTCGATTCAAACCACCTGCAGCACTTGGGGTATCCCGGCAGAACCTTCTCCAGGTCGCTTCTGGTCTTTCCCTCAAGGACGTCTTCCCAGCGTATGCCTCTGATCTCTGGTGCTGCTGTCCTGGATACTGCACAGGCCGCGCCTGCTTCCTGTTTCAGGGCAAACCAGTAGCAATCGTAGGGGCCTGCAGTCATGGCATATCTCGGACCGCTGATCCTGGGGAATGGGCTCCTGCTGAAAGACTCCTCTGGGATCATGCCCTCGAAACCCGATAGGTCCAGCTCTATGGGCTGAGGGAACCTGGAGAAGTTGGCCACGACCAGTACAGCGTCGTCCTGGTGCCTGGATGTGAATGCGAAGACCTTAGGATTTCCTGGGTCCAGGACCTTGACCTCGCCTCTGCCGAAGATGCCCAGCCTCTTGCGAACTCCAATTGCCTGCCTCAACCACCAGAGGAGAGATGTGTGGCACGATTCCTGATTCTCGACGTTGATTATCTCGTAGTTGTACTTTGGATCGGCGATCACCGGCAGATACAGCTGCTGGGGGTTGGCATCAGAGAAGCCTGCGTTCTTGGCCTTCGACCACTGCATAGGCGTCCTGACCCCGTTTCTGTCCCCTAAGAAGTAGTTGTCTCCCATGCCTATCTCGTCGCCATAGTATATCACAGGCGTTCCAGGCAGTGAGAGCAAAAGCATGTCCACAAGCTCTATCTTGGACCGGTTGTTGCCAAGAAGCGGCGCCAGCCTCCTCTTTATCCCGAGGTTGATCTTGGATCTTGGGTCCTGGGCATAGACCCTGTACATGTAGTCCCTTTCTTCATCCGTGACCATTTCCAGGGTTAATTCATCGTGGTTTCTGAGGAAGAGGGCCCACTGGCAGTTGTCAGGTATCTTCGGAGTCTGGGCCAGGATGTCTGCTACGGGAAATTGGTCCTCCATCTGTACCGACATGAAGATCCTGGGCATCAGAGGAAAGTGAAACGCCATATGACACTCGTCGCCATGGCCAAAGTAAGCTGCGGCGTCCTCAGGCCACTGGTTTGCCTCAGCCAGGATCATCTTGTCTTTGAAGTTCTGGTCTATGTGGGCCCTGACCTCTTTTAGAAATGCGTGCGTCTCAGGAAGGTTCTCGCAGGCAGTCCCCTCCCTCTCGAAGAGGTAAGGAACTGCATCGAACCTCATCCCGTCTACTCCCATCTCCAGCCAGAAGTCTATGGCCCGTATCATGGCCTTTCTGACAAGGGGGTTGTCGTAGTTGAGGTCAGGCTGATGGGAGTAGAACCTGTGCCAGTAGTAGGCCCCTGCCACAGGGTCCCAGGTCCAGTTGGATCTTTCAAAGTCCTGGAAGATTATTCTGGCCTCTTTGTATCTATCCGGAGTGTCGCTCCATACGTAAAAGTTCCTCCATGATGACCCAGGCTTGGCTCTCCGGGCCCTCTGGAACCAGGGATGCTGGTCTGAGGTGTGGTTGAGGACCAGCTCAGTTATCACCCTGATGCCGCGGCTGTGAGCCTCCCTCATGAACCTCTTGAAGCTCCTGATGTCTCCGTAGTCAGGGTGTACGTTGAAGTAGTCTGTTATGTCGTACCCGTCGTCCTTCAGAGGCGATGGGTAGAATGGCAGCAGCCAAAGAGCAGTGATTCCCAGCTCTTCCAGGTAGCCGAGCTTCTCCGTTGCTCCGTGAAAGTCTCCGATGCCATCTCCATTGCTGTCTTTGAAGGATTTGATGTGAACCTCGTAGATGATTGCGTCCTTATACCAGAGCGGATCGTCCTTGAGATATGCCTCTTCTGTCTTCGTCGGGTCACCCCCTGAAAGATCTCTTGCAACCCTCAATCTATAGCTATCGAACTTCAGTCGTCGAGCTTCCGTAGCTGGCCCTGTGTGACAGGAGCAGGCCTGCTAGACTCATAGCAGTTGATTTCAGATATGAGCTCATCTTAAAATTCCGTTATATAGTTAATCGGATTCATAACTATTTTAATTCTTTCTGAGGTCTTCAAAAGAGATTCTTAAATTTAGGAGTCGGCCAGGTCAAGCATGAGCAGTTGTAAAGCTGGCCGACGACGCTGTTTATCCCTTAAACTGGACCCTAGGAGAGCTTGGTTCCAGTCATCTTTCCAGACCAGGCGGCAGTCTGTGGCACATAGGCGATGTAGTTGCCCTCGAGAACGCCGTTTCTGAGGGTTAAAGTGCACCTGTAGGTGATCGACTCTTTATAGAAGTTCAGGTCCAGCTCAAGGACGTTTCCTGTCACCTGTCCGCTTCCTGATGCGTTCTGGCCCTGAGAGGCAAGGTCTTTGGCGTAGACGCTTCTTCCGCTCTGGATCAGGACCATGTCTATGCTCCTGGGAGAGTTTCCTCCGAGGTCGAACCTCCAGTTTCCAGCCAGTATGGCGTTTGCCCCGCTGTATGGGTAGGCATATAATCCATCTGACCCGCCTGTGAGCACGTTTATGTATTCTTGAGTGTGCTCAGGGTCAGGCATACGGCTGATTGAATCGATGTTGAGCGGATCAATTGATGGGTCCAGGTATACTGCTCTATCGCCAAAGAGGCTGCTGGTGTGCCTGGGGTCGAGCGATCCGACTATGTACTGAGTTCCGAGGGGATCTGGCTCGGATACGGCAATGCTGGTGCAGAAGATCAGCGTCGCAGCCAGTGCAGCGATGCATTTACATCCAAAAGGCATATTTTAGGACACTCCTGTGTAGATCTATTCAGTTGATGTTCTCTTGGTCGAGTTTAGATCTTCACAAATTTAAACTATTCTATGGATGATAATCTCTGCGGTATTCAACTCAATGTCATCGAAGACTAACTTAGATGATCAGGTTGATAGGTTTTTCAATATTAGATCAATGATTTTCAAATATTCATGTCATTGAATTTTGAATAATAGGATCAATTGCCCTCGAGAATCTGGCTGTGTGCTTCTCTGAACTCAGTATCTTTCATCTGGCATGCACACCTCTTGCTAAACCAGCTGTAGCTGGACATCTCCTTCCAGATCTCCTTGAGACTCTTCTCCTTGATGTTTCCGAACTTAAGCGGCATGTAGGCACAGGGCAGGGCATCGCCTGATGCGTCGACGTGAACCCACCTGCGTCCCGCGAAGCAGCCAAACATCTCCTGGCCAAGCAGGTACGGCATGGCAGTTGCCCGCGGCCCGCCTTTTATGCTGTTTTTGTCCTTGTGGAACCTCTCAAGCATCTTCACATCTTCCTGGGATAATACCTCATCAAGGTGATCTGTCCATCTTCCCACTGCCACTATGTCGTAGAGAGATAGCTCATGCGCTCCCAGGTCAGATGCCAGGCTGTACGCGTCCTCCAGGTCGTCGATGTTAGTGGGAGAAGTCACCATGAAGAGGTCTACGAGCAGCCCCGCAGACAGTGCATTTTTGGCTCCCTGGATGGCGTCCTTGAATGCCCCCTTCCTTCCTCTGATCCTGTCGTGCTCCTGTTCGTAGGGGCTGTCTATGCTTATCCTGATCGCGTATAATCCTGAAGCTTTCAGCTTTGAGGCAAGCTCCTCAGTTAAGCCGTAACCGCTTGTGAAAGTTGTGGCAACAGCCCGGTCGTCGACTTTGGAGACCATCTCTGGCAGGTCTCTTCGAAGCATAGGCTCTCCTCCGTCAAAGGTGATCAGGTACGAGCCCATCTCCATCCCATCTGAGATCGCCTTATCAATCGTCTCTCTTGTCAGGATCTCTCCGTGCCTGGAGGGCGCTGCGCAGTGGATGCAGTTGTTGGGACAGCTCCTTATGATGGCTATGGAGAACTGGTCAGGGATTTTCCTCCTGGTTAGCGCACTCATCTGGGCAGAGAGCATCCTGTCGAAGGCCCTGCTTGGAGCTGGAGGAATCCAGGTTGAGAATATGAACCTATCAGGTCCAGGGCTGATGGGCTTCTCGTCTGCGAAGATCTTGTTTATCCTGTCGATGACGGGCCTCGCCACTGGAGAGAGCGGCCCTCTGGGTGCCAGCCTGATTCCTCTTCCATCCGAGGACGCCTCTATGCTCAGCAGAGGCTTTTTTGTGATCTGCACTCTTCCATCCCTTGAAGGATCATCTGATCCGCGATCTTCGAGAGCCTGTCCTTCGCCTTTTCGTTCCCTGACGACTCCATCAGAGCCTGCTTTGCCAGGTGGCCGTGCTCTATGATGGTGCCAATACACATATCCCTCGTATCTTCTTTTCTGAAGCTGCAGTCGTTTCTGAATATACCATCGTTTATGGAGCCGTCGTAGATTCTCGGAAGGGTGATCGAGGACTTCTCTGACGATTTTCCCTGGTCCACTCCGAGGTACTCCTCAAGGTCGTCCCTGATCTGGTATCCGAGGCCCAGGTTCTGGCCGTAGACCTCGAACTTTGATACATCATCTATGCCTGCGCAGGCGATCAGGCAGCCCATCTTGGCAGATGCTGCGAAGAGTGATGCGGTCTTGGCAGATATGCACCTGTAATACTCCTCCTGGGATGAGAGGTTGGAGAGGTCGAGCATCTCTCCTTGGGACATCTTCATGCAGGCGGCAGAAAAGGCCTTGATCACAGGCTGCCTGTATCCGGATATGAGGTCGATAGACCTTGAGATCAGGTAGTCGCCGCAAAGGAGTGCCGCATCTCTTCCGTACCTCTCAAGGGCGCTTGGCTCTCCGCGCCTCTCGACTCCGCAGTCAAGTATATCGTCGTGGACAAGAGACGCAGCGTGCACAAGCTCTACTGCCAGGGCTGCGTCCATCGCCTCTTCTGGGTCTCCTCCAAAGGCCTGGGACGAGGTCACGAGGATCAGAGGCCTGACTCTCTTTCCTGGAGACGAGAGCACGTGCCTTATCACCTCGCCAAAGCCTGATGATGGCAGCTCATCTGCAAGCTTATCCAGCCCCTCATTGATGAGGCGATACTCCTCCCAGCCGGCGAACATCGATGGGTAGTGAACGCGAGGCTATTTAGCTTTTGCTAAATGAATATTGGGTTTAGAAATATTTTTCAACGGGATTTATCTGCGTGATTGTGCCTGGGCAAATCTGCGTGCTATAGCTGCGTGCCCGGCCTACATGCGCCAGACGATATGATTTAGGCGCGCTCTTGGGACGATGAGTTTCGCTTCTATGTCCTCTTCTTGCCAGGTTTGTGCTTGCAGCAGTGCAGAGCTGAAGCCTGTGATTCTGATCTATTGCTTTGGCGTCTGATAGCCCATTTGGGCATCGTCTCAGGCCAGGGGCAGAGGCCTACAGACCAAAAATAGATATAATCGTCTGTCTCCTAGCCAACTGTGAAGACCGCTCTGGGATCGCTTGCTCTGCTGCTCTCGATGCTGATATGCTTGGGATCCGCACTGTCAGATACCTCTGAGACCTCCTTGGGCGCTTTTTCCCTTTCTTATCTTGGGGCTGGCAACCAAGGCTTGAAGGTAGGTTACATGGGCCTCTCGGAGATCCCTGAGGATGCATTGGGATCTCTGTTTGCGTCTCTGAGCGAGATTAAAAAGGGCGATCTAAAGGAGATTCGGGATCTGGCATCGAATGGCGGGCCTTGGCATGGATATTCTGTTGCCCAGTACAACGACATGATGGACCTCTCCGCCTGGAGGGGCGAGCGCGAGGAGGAGGAAGAAGGGGACAAGGGCAGCCTGTCCATCATACGCATAGATCCAGCCTCCTTTCCCAAGGTTCTCGTCTACTTTCTGGTAAGGCAAAGCTGTCCGTCTGAAAGCCTGAGCGCCAGGAGCTTCGCGATAAAGGAGAACGGCACGAATGAGGCAGTGGGCAGGCTCTTCTCCACAGGCAGGGACGAGAACCAGAGCCTTGACCTGGCAGTCGTCTTCGACGACACAAAGAGCATGGAAGATCAGATAGATGGCATGAAGGCAGGAGTCCAGAGGCTGATAGATCAGATCGATGCTCTTAGCCTTGACACTAGGTACTCTCTCATCACCTTCAAGGACGGAGTGACTGTCAGGTGCAACTGGACCAACGACTCTTCTGAGTTCAACAACGCCATAGGGTCGCTCTACGCATCGGGAGGCGACGAGATACACGAGGACACTCTCGACGCCATAGAGGCAGCTCTATCTATGGGATTCAGAAACCAGACCATCAGGGCAATAGTGGTGGTCACTGATGCTCCTTCTCACTACAGGGGCGACGGCGAGAACATCTCCAACTACACAAGTATCGAAGTGAAGGACGACCTGATCAAATCCGATGTCATGTTCATCTCAGTCTCTCCTGACTTCTCCTCAAGCCCTGAGACAGTGGATCTGAGGTATCTGGCTGAGGACGCTCATGGCGCCTGGATAGACCTCAGATCCTCGAACTTCTCTGCCATTTTGGAGAGGATCTTGTCCATCTTGACCCAGACTTTCTACATCGAGTACTGGACTGGTGACCTGACTCCAGGCACCAACAGGACTGTCGAGGTCACTGCCAACTCAGACTGCTTGCGTGCGAGCGATTCCGAGAACTACACCTCGCCTCCTGATTTAAAAGACGAGGAGAACTTGCTCCTGGTTTACGATCCTGGAGCAGAT